>JAZDOU010000356.1:0-9541 GCA_043798385.1 Pseudomonadota bacterium | reverse complement strand
TTTCCGGATGAGAACATACCGTGGTCGATTTGTCTCCATGGCCAGAAACCCTTTGAAAAAGGGGTTTCTGGCCAGAGCTTCGAGTCAGAATCCAGGTGTTTCCATCCGGAAATTTGAATTTCCGGATGGAAACTAATTAATTCAAAAACAGGATTCAAAGATTCAAGGGTGCAGATGAGGGGATGAGAGAATGAGTGGATGCGACAATGAGGTCTCATCCTCACATCACCCCATCCCCTCATTGACTCATTCTCTCGGCTCCCTGACCCCCTGGAATCCTTTATTCGGCTTCTTAGCACCTCATAGGGCACTCGGGTTTAACAAAAACTCCAACAAGGCCTTATGCACGTGGAGTTTATTTTCCGCCTGGTCAAAGACCACGGAATGCGGTCCTTCCATGACCTCATTGCTGATCTCCTCTCCCCGGTGGGCCGGCAGGCAGTGCAGGACCAGACAATCCGGGCTGGCCAGCGCCAGGAGGGGTTCATTTAACTGAAAGGGTTCGAAAAATTTTTTCCTTCCAGCCGCCTGATCTTCCTGACCCATACTGGCCCAGACATCGGTATTGACCACTTGGGCCCCCCTGATGGCCTCGGTGGGCTCATGGGTCAGGATAAGCCGTTCTCCGGCCTCTTTTTTGATCCGGTCCCAGATATCTTTCTCAGGTTCAAAGCCCGGGGGGCAGGCCAGAGACAAAGTAAACGGAAACAGGCCGGCTGCTTCCAGCCATGAATGGGCCACATTGTTCCCATCCCCCAACCAGGCAATCTTCATCCCTTCCCAAGGGCCCCTGCGTTCCCAAACCGTAAACAAATCGCTCAGGATCTGGGCTGGATGGTAAAGATCACTCAAGGCATTGATGATCGGGACGGTGCTATATTCCGACAGCTCCTCCAGGGTCTTTTGGGCAAACGTCCGGACCACTAAGGCATCCAGATACCTGGACAAGACCCGGCCCGTATCCTTCAAGGGTTCCTGGCGGGCCATCTGAGAATCCTGGCTGCTGATAAAAACCGGATAGCCGCCGGTCTGGACGATAGCCACTTCAAAAGAGACCCGGGTTCGGGTAGAGGGTTTTTCGAAGAGGAGTCCCACGTTCTTGCCCCTTAAGGGTAGATCCTGAACCAGGCCTTCCTTATACTCCTTGGCCCTTTTCCAGATGGCCTCGATTTCCCGGTCCGTAAGATCGCTCAATTTCAAAAAATCTTTTTTCATCATGCCGGCAATTCCCTAAAAAGATTTTCCAAAGTCTCTATCAAGACATCAATGGCCTCCTCTTTAATGATCAAAGGAGGTGTAAAGCGCAGGATGGACTCTTGGGTACAGTTGATTAATAAGCCTTTTTGGAAACAGGCCTCAACGAAAGGCCCCCCCGGCCGGTTCAAAACCATCCCCAGAAGCAGACCCATCCCCCTGACCTCCAAAACCACCTGGGGAAACTTCTCCTGCAATTGGTGCAAACCATCCTTGAAATAAGCCCCTACCCGCCTCACTTCCGGCAGGAATCCTTCCTCCAGAATGATCGCCAGGACCGTCTGGGCAACAGCGGTGATCAGGGGATTCCCTCCAAAGGTGGCCGCATGGGTCCCCGGCTGGAAGGCCTGGGCCACTTCATCGCTGGTCAGCAGGGCCCCGATGGGAAGCCCGTTTCCCAAGGCCTTGGCCAGGGTCCTAATATCCGGTTGGACATCAAATTGTTCATGAGCGAACAAGGTCCCGGTGCGTCCCATTCCGGTCTGGACTTCAGCTAAGATTAACAGGGCCTGTCGTTCCCGGCAGCGGTTTTTGACTTCTTTAAGAAAGGCCTGGTCCGGTACTCGAACGCCCCCCTCACCCTGAATAGGTTCCATCATTACAGCACAGACCGTTTGGTCCCAATTCCGGTCCAAAGCGGAAAGATCATCAAAGGGCACAAAGGACATACCGGGAACCAGGGGACCAAAACCCTTTTGAAATCTTTCCTGCCCGGTGGCCGAGAGGGAACCCAGGGTTCGGCCGTGAAAACTGTTCAGCATACACAGGATGGTCGTCTTCTGAGGTCCGTATCGTTCCAGGCCATAGCGACGGGCCAGTTTGATGGCCCCTTCGTTGGCCTCAGTCCCGCTGTTGCAGAAAAAGACCTTGTCCGCAAAGGAATGGGCCGCCAGTTGTTCGGCCAGGGCAATCTGGGATTCGATGTGGTAGAGGTTGGAGGTATGAAAGATCTTTTCCGCCTGTCCCTTCAGGCGTTCAACCACCCGGGGATGGCTGTGTCCCAGGGCCGTCACAGCGATTCCGGCCAGAAAATCCAGATAAACACGGCCGTCCCGATCCCAAACCCGGCACCCCTGCCCTTTTTCAAAGGCCACCGGGATTCGGGCATAGGTAGGGATCAATACTCTATCGGCCCGCTCGACAATTTGATCTATTGATTTTTTCTGATCCATTTTTCGATAATCCCAACCCGGACCAGCCGGAACCAAAACTGGATATACGAAACGTGTTAAAACCCTTGGTTGGTCCGGGTCAACGGCTTGTTCTTTAATAAATTCTTTCCATTTTGCGTAGAATTTTATTCTTAAGTCACTAAGAGTTCAATGTTCAATGTTCCTAAGATTAGGCTAACTCTTTCAACATTGAACGTTGAACCTTGAACCCTGGTTCTAGGTAATTTCCGTCCCAACCCCGCTATCCGTAAACAGCTCCAGTATGACCGCATTCTCTACCCGGCCGTCGATGATGTGGGCCTTTTCAACCCCATGAGAAAGGGCCTCCAGGCAACAGTTGACCTTGGGAATCATGCCGCCGCTGATCGTCCCATTCTCGATCAGGGCCGGAATTTCGGCCCGCTTCAAAGTAGAAATCAACCTTCCGGCCTTGTCTTTAACCCCTTCCACATCGGTCAGCAGGATCAGCTTGGGGGCCTTGAGGGCGGCCGCCACCTTCCCGGCTACCAGGTCGGCGTTGATATTATAGGTCAGTCCCTTTTTCCCCACTCCAATGGGGGCGATGACCGGGATAAAGTGATGATCTTCCAGGGTGGTGATAATTTCCGTGTTGACCGCTACCACCTCGCCCACCATACCGATGTCGATCAATTCCGGCGGGTCTTCCGGCCCCCGGCTTTTAAAGAGTTTCATTTTTTTGGCTACCAGGAGTTGACCGTCCTTGCCGCTCAGGCCGATGGCCTTGCCGCCCTGCTGATTGATCAAGTGGACGATCTCTTTATTGACCTTCCCGCCCAGGACCATTTCAACCACATCCATGGTCTGGCTGTCCGTAACCCGGACCCCCTGTACGAACCGGGAAGAAATGTGCATCTGGTCAAGCACTTTTTTGATCTGCGGGCCACCGCCGTGGACGATCACCGGATTGAGGCCGATATATTTCATCAAAACCATGCTCTTGGCAAAACTGGTTTTCAAGGCCTCATCGACCATGGCATGACCACCGTATTTAATCACCATGGTCTGGTGATAAAAACGACGGATATAGGGCAAGGCCTCCATCAAAATAGAGGCCTTTTCCAGATAGAGATTCTGATTAGTGTCTCTGCTCATAAGATCACCTGCACACAAAGGATTCCAGGGTTCAAGGCGCCGAGAGAATGAGTCAATGAGGGGATGGGGTGATGTGAGGATGAGACCTCATTGTCGCATCCACTCATTCTCTCATCCCCTCATTTGCCCCCTTGAATCCTTATTAAACTCCCCGCCCGCCTGATGCGGGCGCTACGAGGCATGAAAATGGATTTTTTCGAACATTGAACTTTGAACATTGAACCTTGAACGGTATTTTCGTATTAATCCGTCATGCCACGCTAGTGGCGTGACACCACCGAATCATGAAAATAGGACCGAGGACCGGTGGACCCCAGATTCTATTTACGTACTAAGCCGCCATGCCCCGCCTTTTGGGGCATGGCACCACGAAACATGAAAATAGAATGGAGCCAACGTTACCTCTTAAACCCTATTTACGTACTAAAGAATATACCTGCTCAAATCCTCATTCTCTTCAATGGCCGATAGCTTTTCCCGAACCCCTTCAGCATTAATGGTACAGACCTTTTCAATCTGGTCCGAGGCCTCGAATGACAAATCGTCCAACAACCGCTCCATAATGGTATGGAGCCGGCGGGCGCCGATATTTTCCGTCCGTTGGTTGACATTAAAGGCAATACGAGCGATCTCCGCCACGGCCTCCGGTAAAAAGGTCAGGGTGATGCCTTCGGTCTTCATCAACTCGACATACTGGGTGATCAGGGCCGCCTGGGGCTCGGTCAGGATACGGATAAAGTCCTCCTGAGTCAGGGAGTTCAATTCCACCCGAATAGGAAACCTCCCCTGCAGTTCCGGGATCAAATCCGAAGGCTTGGAATTATGAAATGCCCCGGAAGCAATAAACAGGATGTGATCGGTCCGAACCAGGCCATATTTGGTGGTCACCGTAGACCCTTCGACAATAGGCAACAGATCCCGTTGAACCCCCTCTCGAGAGACATCCGGACCATGACTGGAACCCCGCCCGGCTATTTTGTCTATCTCGTCCAGAAAGATGATCCCGGCCTGTTCCACCTTGCGGATGGCCTCTTCGGTAACCTTGTCCATATCAATCAGACGCTGCGATTCCTCCTGGACCAAAATTTCAAAGGCCTCGGGAACCTTGACCTTGCGGCGTTTGGTTTTCTTGGGGAAAAGACTGCCGAACATATCCTTCAGGTTGAAGTCCATCTCTTCCATCCCGGCACTGGAAAAGATCTCAACCATAGGGACCGCCCTTTGAGTGACTTCCATATCGACATAACGCTCTGCCAGCTTCTCTTCGCGAAAGAGGGTCCGCAGCTTTTCCCTGGTGGATAAAGGTTCGGGGCTTGGTTTTCGGACCACCTCCAGGATTTTCTCCTGCCCGGTCGGTTCTTCAGATTTTGAGGTCTCGGACTTGGGAGGGAGCAGCAAATCCAATAAACGCTCCTCGGCGATCTCTCGGGCCTTGGACAGGACCTTTTGTCTTTCTTCACCCTTGATCATATTGATAGCCAGTTCGGTCAAGTCCCGAATCATGGATTCCACATCCCGTCCCACATAACCCACTTCCGTAAACTTGGTGACTTCTACCTTAAGGAAGGGGGATTGAGCCAGGCGGGCCAGGCGTCTGGAAATCTCGGTCTTGCCTACCCCGGTGGGTCCGATCATAATAATATTTTTGGGAGCGATCTCATCTCGTATCGCTTCGGGGACCTGCTGCCTGCGCCAGCGATTCCGTAAAGCAATCGCGACCGTCCGTTTGGCCGCATCCTGCCCGACGATATATTTATCCAGTTCAGAGACAATCTCTCTGGGTGTTAAATAATTATTGACCAATCTACAATTCCTCCAATACAATCTGCTCGTTGGTGTATATACACAGGGAGGCGGCTATTCTCATGGCCTCCCGGGCAATTTCAGGTGCCTCCAGGGTGGAAAAGGACAATAAGGCCTTGGCAGCCGACAAGGCCAGAGGACCGCCGGAACCAATAGCGGCCACCTCGTCGTCCGGCTCCATGACATCGCCGTTTCCGGACAGTATCAAGATATGCTCCTTATCAGCCGCCAGCAATAAGGCCTCCAGCCGCCGCAGGATCTTGTCGGTCCGCCAGTCTTTGGCCATCTCCACCGCCGCCCTGGTCAAATTGCCGTTAAACTGTTCCAGTTTGGCCTCTAACTTTTCGAACAAAGTCAAGGCATCGGCGGTGGCCCCGGCAAAGCCGGTCAGAATTTGATCATGATACAGGCGCCGAATTTTTTTGGCCCGGTGCTTCATGACCGTCTGCCCCATGGTAACCTGGCCGTCACCGGCGACGACGACCTTCCCCTGATGACGCAGGGCCAATATGGTTGTTCCTTGAAACATCTTACCCCCTGGGATGGGCCTTTCGATAGACCTCGATCAAACGGCTCATGCTGATGTGCGTATATTTCTGCGTTGTAGAAAGAGACTGATGTCCCAACAACTCCTGGACAATCCGCAGGTCGGCCCCGGCATTCAACAGATGGGTGGCAAAGCTATGACGCAGGGCATGGGGGCTGATGGTGGGAGAAAGATTTTCTCTCAGGACCCTTTTTTTTAACCGACGGGCAATCGTCCGATCGCTGACCCTTTCCCCAAACCGATTCAGGAATATGGCCTGCGGATTATTTACCTTAAATTCCGATTGATTTTGGGCCTGCTCTATGGCCTTTTGATAAATCATTAAGGACCGCAGGGCCTTCCGGCCGACCGGGACGACCCTTTCCTTGGCCCCCTTGCCTAACACCCGGATTAATCCCAAAGAGCGATCCAGGGAACTCCAGTTGAGATTGGTTAATTCACTCAGTCGCAATCCCGAGGCATAAAAAAGCTCCAGGAAGGCCTGGTCCCGCAGTTCCAACCAGGACTCGCTGATAGGATCTTGCAACAGGGTCTCGACCTCCTTTTCGGACAGAAAAGGAGGGATGGTTTTTTCAATCTTAGGGGTTCGGACCTGGATTAAGGGATTTTCCAGGATCCAGCCCTTTTTCTGGGCATATCCAAAACAGGACCGCAGGGCCGCCATCTTTCGGGCCACGGTGCTCTTTTTATTCTTCTTGTGCACCTGGGCCAGAAAGCCTCTCAACAAAGGCAAATCTAATTGACCGATATCTTTCGCCCCGTAGACTCCCAGGTAATTCAGAAACTCACCCAAATCCTGGCCGTATCCTCGCAGGGAATTGGCCGACAATCTCCGTTCAACTTCCTGTTGTTTCAAAAATTCTTCAATAATTTTACGGATCTCTGTCATGACCTTTTTTCTTGAAAAAAGTAAATTAACCATAAATCAGAAAAAATGTCCATTAAAAAGGTTAAAGGATCATTCCAACTTGGCCGGATTTGAAAGGCATTAGAAGCGGACTTTCGGCAATTCGGACCGGCCTTTGGCCTCTTCCCTGATAGTCCCGCCGAAGGCAGGAAGATCCTTTGGCAAAATGAGCGCTGTTTTGAAGGAGGCCGTCTTTATAGGGTTAAAATTCGGCCAACCCTTTTAAGGAAAACGACAGATAGTAGGTGGTATTGTCAGGTGTACTGGAATAGTAAAATTTTATTCCCCAGCATTGTTTGTTATAGGCTATTCCGGCGGTGGTTTCATAATTTTTGTTCTGGTCCAGAGAAAATTTGTTAAGAAAATTGGCCGACCAAATGGAGCTGATTTTCCAGTACAAGTTGGAATTGATCTGTCGGATCTGATCCCCTGAGGTGGCCAGATATTCCACGTAGGCCTGATTGCCTTTTTTATCCGTCAGGCTCAAATTGTGGCTATGGGAATCCATCTGTCCCGTATAGGGCGACCAGCTCGCACTGGATCGCCAATTTAAATATGGGCCGGGGAGGATTTCCAATGACCCGGTAACATTAGAAAAGGGCCGCCGTTCTTGAGGAGAAGAAGCATTAACCTCTCTCTGGGCCTCATCGATGTCATAGGTTTGAGATAATTGAAACCGGAAAAATTCCAGGTAGCCAAAAAGGTCTTCCCGACTCCCATCATCCAAGAATTCCCCGGAACCTAAAAGGAGTTCTTCTCGACTATACTCTGAGCGGCCTTTTTTCAGTAATGACTTGGAAGTGAGTGTATTGATCAACAAGTAGGTCACGGTATTGCTCTTGGTAATGGGGGAAACAAAACTGGGCAGGGAATCCTGCTTAATATCGGGAATATAATTATAG
Organism: Pseudomonadota bacterium; assembly: GCA_043798385.1. Classification (GTDB taxonomy): domain Bacteria; phylum Desulfobacterota; class RBG-13-43-22; order RBG-13-43-22; family RBG-13-43-22; genus RBG-13-43-22. The sequence continues at coordinate 1,843 of JAZDOU010000356.1, read as the reverse complement.
ATGACTTGTGGGCGTATATTATGCTTGACCTTTTGAAGGCTCTCTCCTGAAAAATCAAAGATCTTTTGAAAATCGGTAGACAGATCCATCCCGAATTTGGGCACGGTACGGTTTCCCAGGAAATCAACCGCATTACTCTGTTTGTTGTCGACCTGATAAAGGCTCTCGGTCACCCCGATAGAACCTTCCCAATTAAGGTAATTTCTGAACTTATACGGGTAGTACAGGGTCGGGGTCAATTCGATCACATTCCCGCGATCCAGGTTTTCACGCCAGTAATTGTTGTAGGAAGAACCCCACTGAAAAAAAAGGTTTTCGGAAAAGTTTTTTGACAAGACCTGTTTAGTACTGTCAAAACGGGCATAGGGAAGTTGGTTCATGAGAGTCTTAGTCTCATCCACGTCCTGGTAAAAGTTGATTCCGCCGGTGAAATTATAGGTGCCGAAGTTCTTGGTGACGATGGCGGCATTCCGCCTATTGAGTACGGTTTCATCTTCCAGGTCGCGACTGAAATCACTTAAAAAGGTCGTTCTGTTGCGATCCAGGCCGTTGGGCGTTCCTTTGAATTCTTTCAAATAATCACGGTCGCTGACCCAGTCCAGGTCCATTTTTAAATCCATGTCGGACGGCAATCCCTGATTGATCTTGGAGCGAAACCAATAGCGATCCGAATAGGCCTTGCTGATATTGCCCTTGGTAAATTCTTCCTGGCTCACCCCGTCTTTAAAGAGATAATCCATCATCAGGGTGCCTTTGGATTGGGGAGAAAGGGCATACCGGAATTCACCCCCTTGCATGAACCCCCGCCGACTCATATAGTACTCGTTGAAGGTAGCGTCGGCGTTATCGGAAATAACCCAATAGATGGGTAGGTTTAAGGAGAAACCATCCCGGCTTGATTGACCATACTCCGGCATCAACAGGCCACTCTGTCGGGTGGTCTTGGCAGGGAAAATGACATAAGGCGAGTACAGAAGAGGTATATTTCTAATCCGTAAGGCCGGGTGCCAGGCCTGGCCATAGCCGTCAACGGTCACCAGAATTTCTTTAGCCGATATCGCCCAAGGGACATCTTCCCCATCACAGGAGGTAACGGTCCCATTGAGGACCCGGTAGGTTTCCTTCCCGGTTTTATAGATTTGATCTCCGGTAACGTGGAAATTATTCTTTTTTAAGAACAGGCGCCCATTTTTTACCTCGCCGTTGTATTTTATTAAATCAACCGTCAATTCATCTCCGCGAAGTTCATCCCCTTTAGAAATCAATTCTACCTTGCCCCGGGCAAAGGCAATCATGGTCTTACGGTCCACCCGGGCATAATCACATTTCAGGACACTGCCCTCCTTTTTGATGACCACTTCCCCGATGGCCGTATAAATATCGGTGTCTTGATCGTAACTCAGTTCCCGGGCTTCAATATCCCAAGGTTCTTTAGCCGTCCCGGCACTCGCCGTGATCTGACCTTCCGCCTTTTGATAAAAAAGGGGCAACCCTAATATAATAGTAGAAAAAATGATGACCCGAAAGGTCCAAAACCCTTTGAGCATAATCAACTCCCCGGCTCAATAATAAAAATCTTTGCCACGATCTTTAACACATCTTTTCCCCTATTACAACTCAAACTCTCTCCCAAGCCGACACCCTCCAACATATCCCTTGGCTCTTTAATGGCCATATGATATAAAGGGCTACGAGTTACGAGTGATGGCTTCGTAAAAAGTCCACCTGCTTTGTTGCGCTGCATCCTTCCCCGCTTTTCAGCGGGGCAGGCTTATTGCGGCGTACCAGTAAGTACGCCTCACTCCTCAGGATTTGCGCGCCTCGCATCTGGAGCTTTTTACAA
>JAZDOU010000355.1:0-10894 GCA_043798385.1 Pseudomonadota bacterium | reverse complement strand
CTTTCCGGATGAGAACATACCGTGGTCGATTTGTCTCCATGGCCAGAAACCCTTTGAAAAAGGGGTTTCTGGCCAGAGCTTCGAGTCAGAATCCAGGTGTTTCCATCCGGAAATTTGAATTTCCGGATGGAAACTATTTAACCTTTCGGAGCACTCCTTGGATTTTTTTGACCCCGACCCCTTTCCTGATTTGAATAAAAAAAGAAAAAAGGGTATACTAAATGAAGCTAACTGAAAAGAGAGGCAGGATAATGAAAAAAAGAGTTTGGTTTGGGCTTATTTTGGCCCTCAGTTTGTCTGGTCTACTAAGTCCCCTGGCTCAGGAAGGGATCATCTGGTTCGGCAAATTTGCCGATGGCCAGTCGGCAGACCATACCCCGGTAGGCTGGGAATTAGAGGAAAAGGCCGGAACCCCGGATATAAAAATAGAGAAATCCGGGGAGACCTTTTTGGTCCGTTTTCGATCCGACAATTCGTCCTTTGGCATAAAAAAAGAGCAGGAGCTTGACATTAAGGACACCCCCTACCTGAATTGGAAATGGAAGGTAACCGTTCTTCCGGAACGAGGCAATTTCCTTAAAAAAGAAACCGATGATCAGGCGGCCCAGATGTATGTTTTTTTCCCCCGCTTCCCGGCCAAACTGAATACCGAAGCCGTCGGATACCTTTGGGAAAGCAATCCTAAGAATAACAAGAAGGAAGGGGAGAGTCCGGCCTGGTCAAAGTCCAAGGTTATTGTCCTGCAGGCCGGTCCTAAAAATTTAAATCAATGGGTTCAGGAAAAAAGAAATGTTTATGAAGATTATAAACGGTTATTCAAGAAGGAGCCACCCACGGCAGGAGGGATAACCCTCTATATTAATTCACAGCACACCCGGGGAAAGGCTGAATCCTGCTTTTCTGAGATCTTTTTTTCAAAGAAATAAACGGGACTGGACATTTTTAAGTTCGGTTCATCCTGTCAGAGGACCCTGTTTCGGATGATTTGATCGGTAAGCCGGTTGAAGGCTAAAACTACCTCCGATTCTTCATGGCCCTTGAAATAGGGCCGGCCATTGTCGGTTTCGGAAACCAGATCGGGATCCAAAGGGATCCTGCCTAAAAAGGGGACTCCCCACTCTTTCGCTAAGGCCTCCCCGCCGCCCTGTTTAAAAAGATCAATTTGTTGGTGGCAGTGAGGGCAGATCAGGCCGCTCATATTCTCGATCACTCCCACAATGGGCAGAGAGACCTTGTCCAAAAACTGCAAGGACCGGCGCACATCCTGGATGGCCACTTGTTGGGGGGTGGTGACCACGATAGCCCTGACACCAGGAATGGATTGGGCCACAGAAAGAGATTCGTCGCCCGTCCCCGGAGGGGCGTCAATAACCAGGAAATCCAATGGTCCCCAAAGTACGTCCCCTAAGAGCTGCCGTATAGCCCCTCCTTTTCGCGGCCCCCTCCAAATAACCGCCGTATTCTGATCTCCCAAGATCGAGGCCATGGAGATGACCTTAAGCTTATCATCATAGACAAGGGGTTTGAGCAACGAACCCTCAGCCATCACCCGTTGACCGGTAAGGCCCAGCATTTTGGGGATACTGGGGCCGTGGAGGTCAATATCCAAAAGGCCGGTCGAAAGGCCCCGCTCGGAGAGGGCCACGGCCAGATGAACGGCCACGGTACTCTTCCCTACGCCACCTTTGCCACTAAGGACCAGGAGCTTGTTTTTGATCAAGGCCATGGTCTCTCGGATTTTGGCCTTTTTGTTAACCTGATCAGGAAATTCCATCGAAGTTCTTTCATAGCTGTTTAAAATTGAAAAAATCTCTTTAGACGGGATATACCGGATTACCTGGGCTTATGGTGCCTTTCCGGAAGAAAGGCACCATAAAAATCCGGTTAATCCTGTCGGACATTTCTTGTACGGGTCTTGAGGGCTTCATCCATACTGCCGGAACGAAATCCTTTAAGATCAAGAGTGATGTAGGTGAACCCCAGGGCTGCAAGTTGGGCCAGTAGAGTCTTTCTCCTGGTCCGGTCATTGAAAAGACTAAAATCTTTTTCAGGGACCTCGATTCGAACCAGGGATTTATGGACTCTAAGCCGGCATTCCCCAAAACCCATCCGGCCCAGTAAGGTCTCACCCAGAGCCAGACGTTTAAGCAAGGGGAGGGTAATCGGTTGACCATAAGCGACCCGGGTGGCCAAACAGGGTGAAGAGGGCTGATCCCAGGTAGGCAGGCCCAGGTCCCGGCTGACCCGGCGAATGTCTTTTTTGGTCCAACCAAAAAGGGCCAGGGGACTGAGGACGTTGGCCTCCCGGGAGGCGCGGATTCCGGGGCGATAGGACTTTAGATCCTCGGCGTTGGTCCCATCAAAAAGAAATTGGACTCCCCTTTGGTTCAAAAAGGGCTGGGCCTGCCGAAACCGGGATTGCTTGCAATAATAACAGCGGGCCGGGGTATTTCTCTTAAATTTTATATCCAGGTATTCTTTGGTCTTTAGCCAATGCAGTCGGACCCCGAACAAATCGGCCAGTTTTTGAATTCTTTCCCTTTCCGGTGTCGTCAACAAGGGCGAGATAAAGGTGAGGGCCAGAGGGGGGTCAGTCCAGGCCTCCCGGGCCAGATAAAGCAGCAGGGTACTATCCACCCCTCCGGAAAAAGCGACGGCGCCGGCCTGCCGCTCCCTGAAGTAGGTGATCACGTTTTTGATTTTCGAGGGAGACATCAAAAGCCTTCAGGCTCATTCTATGAAAGAAATGACCCGATGCCCTCGCTTTTCCATGGCCTGGATGATCGGTTCTAAGGGGACCCGTTTTAATCGAAAGAGATGGGTCTTTTGGGTCCCTTTACCCATCATCCCGACACTGATGATTTCCCCGCCCTTTTTTTGGATGATGCCCGAGGCCTCTTCAAAGGCCTTAGGCCGATCCGCCAACTGGATTTCCAGCCGGGAACTGGCTTCTAAGACCCCCATCAACTGGATGAAGGCCCCCAAAATATCCGGGGTAGTTAAGATTCCCACCAACTTCCCCTTGTCGACCACTGGAAGGCCTCCAATTTTGTATCGGTAGATTAACCGGGCGGCCTCTTCGAGAGATTCATCCGGACCGATGGTAACCGGGTTCTTAATCATAACCTGGTCCAGATCCATTTCTTCCATCAGGGAAGGTATCATGACCTGACGAAGGTCGCCTTCAGTGATCATCCCCAACAGGATTTTTCCTTCCACCACGGGAAGATGCCGGATGGAATATTTTTTCATCAAAGACAGGGCCTCCACGATATGGCAGTTTTTAGGAATCGAGACTACCTTTTTGACCATCCAATTTTTAACTAACATGGGCCCTCCTTCGTAAAAGGTCCAAGGTAAAGGGTTCAAGGTACCAGGTCTGAGGAAAAACCTTACGCCTTACACCTTAGACCGTTATTTTCATAATGAAAGGTATCATAGAAGGTTTATTAATTTTTTTCAAGAGAAAGGATAGAAAGGTGTCAGTTGGGTTGACTTTTTCTTTGTTTTAGTATACCTTGCGCTTAAATGAAGGATGGCAACGAAAAATGAAAACCAAATTTATTTTTGTAACCGGCGGGGTTCTCTCCTCTCTGGGGAAAGGGTTGGCTTCGGCGGCCATTGGTGCCCTTCTCGAATCCAGAGGACTGAAGGTCACCTTTCAAAATCTGGCCCCTTATATTAATGTGGATCCGGGGACCATGAATCCTTTCCAGCATGGAGAGGTCTACGTTACTGATGATGGGGCCGAAACCGACCTGTATCTGGGGCATTATTAACGGTATACCTCGTTCAAATTAACCCAGGACAATAATTTTACCACCGGCAGGATTTATCATTCCGTAATCACTAAAGAACGGCGGGGGGATTATTTGGGAGGCACCGTTCAAGTGATTCCTCATATTACCGATGAGATCAAGAATAGCATTTTACTCATGGCCAATAAAACCGATGTGGCCATTATCGAGATCGGCGGCACAGTAGGGGATATCGAAAGCCTTCCCTTTCTGGAAGCGATCCGGCAATTCAAGTCCGATGCCGGCAAAGAAAATGTCCTCTATATCCACCTGACACTGGTTCCCTATATCAAGGCCGCCGGAGAAGTCAAAACAAAACCTACTCAGCATAGCGTCAAGGAACTTCGAAGTATCGGGATCCAACCGGATATCCTTCTTTGTCGAACTGAGGGGATACTTACCCCGGAAATGAAGGCCAAGATCTCTCTTTTTTGTAACGTGGAAAAGGATGCGGTTATCACGGCCAAGGATGTGGAGAGTATCTACGAAGTCCCTTTGGTTTTTCATCAAGAGGGGTTGGATGATAAGATTGTAGAACGGCTGAATATCTGGACCCGGGCTCCGCGCCTGGAAGACTGGATTGCCCTGAACGAAAAGATAAAGAATCTGACCATACCGGTCCATATTGCCGTAGTCGGTAAATATATCCATTTAAGGGAATCCTATAAAAGTTTAAACGAGGCCCTCTCCCATGGTGGTTTTGCCAATAATTGCAAGGTGGTTCTCGACTTTGTCGATTCTGAGGAGTTGGAAAAACAAGGAGCTGAAACCCTCCTCTCCCAGGCCGACGGCATCCTTATCCCGGGTGGTTTTGGTTTTCGGGGAGTAGAGGGCAAGATTCTGGCCATTCAATTTGCCCGTGAGAGGCAGATCCCGTTTTTTGGGATCTGTCTGGGCATGCAATTGGCAGCTATTGAGTTTTCCAGAAATGTAGCCGGATTGACCTCGGCCCATAGTACCGAGTTTTTGCCTGACACCCCTCACCCCATTATTTATTTAATTAGGGATTGGTATGATTATAGAACCGGTCAGATGCGTCACCGGGATGAAGCTTCGGAGAAGGGCGGGACCATGCGTTTAGGGGCTTATCCCTGTCGGCTGATTCCGGAAACCCGGGCCTACGAGAGCTATCAGCAAGACGAAATATTTGAGCGTCATCGACATCGCTATGAATTCAATCTGGATTTCAAAAAAATCCTGGTGGAAAAGGGCCTGATTTTAAGTGGACTCTCTCCGGATGGTGCTCTGGTAGAGATTATCGAATTGCCCGGCCATCCCTGGTTTCTGGGGTGTCAATTTCATCCGGAATTCAAATCCCGCCCTATGAGTCCCCACCCGCTTTTCAGGGATTTTATCAGGCATTCTCTGATTTATTCTCAAAGTCATTAAGCAGGTATAATCCTATTGAAAGAAATACGCCTTGGTAAATGGAAAGTTGGAGAGAACAATCCACTCCTGGTAATTGCCGGCCCTTGTGTCATCGAAGACGAATCCACCACTGTAGCCATCGCCCGTGAACTGAAGGAGATTCAGCAACGGCTGAACATCCCCCTTGTCTTTAAGGCCTCCTACGACAAGGCCAATCGAACCTCAATCACCAGCTATCGCGGACCCGGCCTGGATGCAGGCCTGGACCTCCTGGATTTTATTCGGGCCCGTTTTGAGCTTCCTGTTCTATCGGACGTCCATCAAGTCAGCGAAATCGAAAAGGCTGCTCAGGTCCTGGATGTGATCCAGATACCGGCCTTTTTGTGCCGTCAGACCGATCTGCTGGTGGCCGCCGGCCGGACGGGCCGGCCGGTAAATGTTAAAAAGGCGCCTTTTCTTTCTCCCTGGGACATGCAGTTTGTAGTAGGAAAAATTGCCGAAACCGGGAATGATCAGATCCTGGTGACCGAAAGGGGATCAACCTTTGGATATAACAATCTGGTGGTGGACATGAGATCCCTGCCCATCCTTTCCAGCTTGGGCTATCCCGTTATCTTTGATGCCACTCACAGTGTTCAACTCCCTGGTGGGGGGCAAGGGGTTTCCGGTGGGGAGAGGAAGTTTGTCCCCTTTCTGGCCAGGGCAGCCGTAGCGGCCGGGGTCCAGGGGGTTTTCCTGGAGGTCCATTTAGATCCCGAAAAGGCCTTGTGCGATGGGGCCAATTCCTGGCCTTTGGACCAGTTGGAAGCCCTGCTGCGCAACTTGATGGCGATTCACGAGATTGTTAGGTGACGGGGATAGGACAAGGGGAGGCGGTAGGGGAGGATTTGATGCAGTGAGAAGGACAGCCAGGGACCAATGACAAGCAAAAAGGCCCCGAGACAGGGAGACACCGGGAATCAAAAAAATCCGGACGTCATAATCCAAAAGGCCCGAAAAATTCGTTTGCTTCTGCTTGATGTGGATGGCGTATTAACCGACGGGACTATCCTTTACAACGAAAACGGCTTGGAAGTAAAACGTTTTTTCGTCCAAGACGGCCAGGGAATCCGTTGGCTCCAAAGGTCGGGAATCGAAGTAGGCTTTCTTTCCGGGCGTTGTGCCCAGGCGGTGGAAATGCGAGCCAAAGAACTTGATATTGCCTTTATTTTCCAAGGGATAAAAAATAAAGTTGAAGTATTTGAAGAAGTCCTTCAAAAAACAAACCTCCATCCGGACCAGGTGTCTTTTGTGGGTGATGATTTTATAGATCTGCCACTGCTAAAAAAAGTCGGACTTTCGATAAGTGTGATCAATGGCCATCCCCTGGTTCAAAAAGAGGTCGATTATGTCACCAGGGCGGCCGGGGGGTATGGGGCGGTCAGGGAGGTATCCGAACTGATTATCAGGGCTCAGGACAAATGGGATCCCATTCTCAAGGATTACGGGCTGAAGACCTGAAAGCAGGAATCCATTGACCCGGGGAGTGGATTTGTTTATAGTGAAAGTGAAAGGGTTTAAAAAAGTCATAAACCAGATGCCTTGGGATGAGCAGACTTTGATTAAAGAATATTATAAAATAACGTGAAGAACTTAAAGAATATACTGGTAATTGGTATTCTTTGTGTCGTTGCTTTTTGGATCGGTTTATATGCCTTCAGGATCCAAAGGCCACCAACCCCACCTCCCAAGTCCCCACCCGGAACGGGGGCTCCCGGCCAGGTCGGCTTGCAAGAGATCAATTTCGTTCAAGTTAAAGACGGGGTCAAATTGTGGGAATTGAAGGCCGAGGCCGTAACCTATCAGCAGTCCCAAAATCTGATCTCTTTTAAAAAGGTAACCTTGACCTACTTCCCAAAAGGGGAGAGTCCTGTTACCTTGGTGGGTAACCTGGGGAAATTGGACACCCAGAAGAAAAATGTCTTCATCGAAGGGGAAGTGGTTATTTCGACTTCGGACGGATATGAACTTAAAGCCCCTTCTCTTCAATATGAGGACGAAAAAAGGGAAGTTTCCACGGATACGGCCTTTACTTTTAAGGGCCCCAATATCTTCCTGGATGGCCAGGGGGTGTCCATGAACCTGGATTCCCAGAAAATTTGGGTCAAAAAAAAAGGCCAGGATGACTTTTTACCCTTCTTTTTTTAAGTCTTAAAAGGCTTCTTAAGAAGGAGAAGAATAGTGAGAGGAGAATTTCTTGCCCAGGCAAGAGATAAAAGAGGGGGATAAAATGGGCGGACTCGGGAAGGCAGTTCGGTTGGTGGTAATAATGGGATTCATTTTGCCTGGTGTTTTTCTGCCTGGTTTGTTGAATGGTAAGGAAAAGGATCCCTTGGAAAGCAGTCGTCCTATTGTGGTTACCTCCGATACCCTGGAGGCGGACAATAAAGCCAAACTGGCCACCTTTTCGGGAAACGTTATTGCTAAGCAGGAACAGCGGGGTAAAGATCCTATTATCATTTATTGTGACAAGATGGTGGTCCATTATACCGAAGATAGCGGCAAGAAACCTTCCTCACCCCAGGCGAATCGAGACGAGAAAAAAAATACAACCGAACAGAACCGGGTGGAAAAGATTGTGGCTACCGGTCAAGTCAAGATTGTCCAGGGCAAAGACGTGGCTACCGGGGAATCGGCCATTTATTACAATTCCGAACAGCGCATTGTTCTCACCGGCAATCCTAAGGTCTGGCAGGGCAAGAACCTAATCAAGGGAGAGGAGATTACCGTCTGGATAAAGGAGAATCGAAGCCTGGTAACCAGCAAGGGGTCGAACCGAGTGCAGGCCGTGATACATCAAGAAGAAAAATAATGAAACAATTATCCGTTCGGGACCTTGTAAAGATCTATCACCGCAAGGCCGTTGTCAACAAGGTCAACCTGCATCTAACCGAGGGGGAGATTGTCGGTCTCCTGGGGCCGAACGGCGCCGGCAAAACAACCACCTTTTATATGATTGTCGGTCTGACCCGCCCCAATCAGGGGACGGTGTTGTTAAACCAGGAAGATATAAGCGATCTGCCCATGTACCTTCGGGCCCGGAAAGGCATCAATTATCTGCCTCAAGAACCTTCTGTTTTTACCCGGCTGACCGTGGACGAGAATATAATGGCTATTTTGGAGACCCTGGATATTTCCGTGGAGGAGCGAGAAAGCCGTTTGGCCGGTCTTCTTCAAGAACTCAAATTGACCCGTCTGGCCCATCATAAGGCCTTTTCCCTTTCCGGTGGGGAACGAAGACGGGTGGAGATCACCAGGGCCTTAGTCACTTCGCCGTCTTTTATCTTGCTTGATGAACCCTTTGCCGGAATCGATCCCCTGGCAATCAATGATATCCAGAACATCATCAGAGGGCTGAAGGACAAGAATATCGGAGTTCTGATTTCCGATCATAACGTCCGTGAAACGCTCTCGGTCTGTGACCGGGCCTATATTATTAACCAGGGAATGGTCCTGGAAGAAGGGACGCCTCAGGAATTGGCGGAAAGCGAAACGGCCCGAAAAATATACCTTGGAGAGAATTTTAAATTACAGTAATGGCCCTGGAGATCAAACAACAACTTAGACTGAGCCAGCAACTGATCATGACCCCTCAGTTGCAACAGGCGATCAAACTACTGCAACTGTCCCGGTTGGAGCTTCTGGAAAACCTCCATCAGGAGTTGGAAGCCAATCCGGTTTTGGAAGAGGCCCTGAGCGAGGAACTGGAGTCCTCTCTGACCGAAAAGCCCCCGGGGGAACCGGAAGCCGAAGTGGAAGACCGACAGGCTGAGGTGACCATCGGTGAACAGGCCTTTGAAAACATGGATTGGGATAATTATCTCAATGACTATTATGTCCCACGAAGTGAAGATATTTCAGAAGACCGCGACTTCCCCTCTTATGAAAACATGGTATCTAAAAAGACCTCTCTGGTCGACCATCTCATGTGGCAACTCTCCCTTTCGAATTTGACCCCGGAAGAGGAAGTGGTGGGATCTGAGATAATAGGAAATTTAGATCTTAACGGCTATCTAATGGCGTCCCTGGAAGAGATTTCCGAAAGTTCAGGCCAGGACATAGCCCTGGTGGAAAAGGTCTTGCAGCGCATCCAGGAGTTTGATCCTTTTGGGGTGGCTTCTCGGGATCTCAAAGAATGTCTGCTTATCCAGGCCCGGTATCTGAACAGTCTTAATCCCTGGGTGGAATTGATTATCCAGGATCATTTACATTCCCTGGAAACAAAAAATTACCATGCCATTGCCCGGGCCTTGCAGGCCCCGATCGAGGAGATTATCCCGGCCATAGAGATAATCCTGGCCCTGGACCCTAAACCCGGCCGGCTCTATAGTGATGAAGAGGCCCAATATATCAGTCCTGATATTTATGTTTATAAAAATGGAGATGAGGTCCATATTGTCTTGAATGAAGATGGCCTTCCCCGCCTGAGAATCAATGCCTTTTACAGACAAGCCCTGAGTCAACGGGGAGCGGTTTCAGAGGCAGCCCGGGAATATATTCAAGACAAACTGCGTTCAGCCATTTGGTTGATAAAGAGTATCCATCAACGACAGCGGACCATTTATCGGGTTGCCGAGAGTATTTTTAAGGTTCAGCGGGAATTCCTGGATCATGGGGTCTCCCATTTGAAACCCTTGATCTTAAAAGATATCGCCGAAGAAGTGCAAATGCATGAATCCACCATCAGCCGGGTTACCACCAACAAGTATGTCCATACCCCTCAGGGCATTTTTGAGTTAAAGTTTTTCTTTAACAGTTCTCTGGCCGGGGCTAACGGAGAAAACGTGGGCTCGGAAAGTGTCAAGGAAAGGATTCGGCTGTTGATCGCCCAGGAGGATCCGATTCACCCCCTAAGTGATCAGGAATTGACCGAATTCCTCCAGAAAGAAGATATTTCCATTGCCCGACGAACAGTAGCCAAATATCGGGAAGCCTTAGGGCTCCTCCCCTCTAATAAACGAAAAAAAATACCCATGGACCATTGGCTTCGTTCTAAAAAGCCGGAGGTTTTGGAAGAGAGCAATTAAGCGAATAATGACAGGAGTATAGGAGGTATTATGCAAATTTCTGTATCTTTCCGGAATGTAGATCCGTCAGACCATCTGAAAGGCTATGCTGAAAACCGGATGGCCCGGCTCAAGAAATATATGGAAGAGCCGATAGAAATCTATGTAGTCCTTTCCATTCAAAAAATCAGACATGCTGCTGATGTGACCATTTCGGCTAATGGGATGAAGATCAAGGCCCAGGAAGAAACGGGCGATTTATATTCAGCCATTGATATGGTTTTAGATAAAATTGAAAAGCAGATCAAAAGACATCGAGACAAGGTCAAAGAACATAAAGCGGAGGGAAAGTCCAAGGGCTTAGGAGAAGGGAAAAAGATCGGGGAAGAAGGCGAACCGGAAGAAGAAAAGGTCCCCCAGATTGTCAAAACCGAGAGGATATTCGCCAAACCCATGGATGTGGAAGAAGCCTCTCTGCAACTCAAATTAATGAATAGTGAATTCCTGGTCTTTACTAATTCCAAAACCCTCCTGATTAATGTCTTGTATCGCAGAAAGGATGGAGATTTTGGATTGATCGAGCCGACCAGTTAGTTCGAAAATAACGTTCGTCGTTAAGCGTTCGTCGTTCGTCGAAAGATATTTTCATTCTTCGTGGCGCCTGCTCAAGCGTGGCATGAGGGT
>JAZDOU010000353.1:0-8989 GCA_043798385.1 Pseudomonadota bacterium | reverse complement strand
TCAAGTTTCAAGTTTCAAGTTTCAAGTTTCAAGTTTCAAGTTTCAAGTTTCAAGTTTCAAGTTTCAAGTTTCAAGTTTCAAGTTTCAAGTTTCAAGTTTCAAGTTTCAAGTTTCAAGTTAAGTGTTTTGTTGAAGGCTTTTTTGTCAAGTGAAAACTGAAAAGACTTGATTTTTCGTTTAGTTTTAAGCTTTGAGCTTTGTCCTATAATATTTCTCAATCGCCGCCACAAGTCCCGGAATGGTGTATTCTTCGGCCAGGATAGTAACCTTGAGTCCGTTGTCCCGGGCGGTTTGGGCGGTGATGGGGCCGATGCAGGCCAGGTCCACCTTTTTCATCAGAGCAAGGATTTCTTGTCTGGAGAACAGGGACAGAAAATTGATCACCGTGGACGAACTGGTAAAGGTCAGGCAGTCCACCTGGCCTCGGGTTAACCTTTCAACCAAGGGGTCTTTCCCTTCCTGAGCCGGCAAAGTTTGATAAGCGGAAACGACGGAGACCTCGGCCCCCATCTGTCTTAGCCCTTCCGGCAGGTTTTCTCGGGCCTGTTCCGCCCGGGGGATCAAAATTTTCTGATGGCTCAGGGGGAGATGAGACAAGGCCTCCAGTAAGTGTTCGGCTTGATATTTCTCCGGAATCAGGTCCGGACGAAGATGGAATTCTTTCAGGGCTTGGGCGGTAGCCGGCCCGATGACCCCGATCTTTATCCCTTTCAAGAGTCGCAGGTCAAGCTGGAGGTGTTCCAGGCGGTCAAAGAAAAAACGAACCCCATTGGGGCTGGTAAAAAAAATCCAGTTCATTTCTTCCAGACGTCGAAGGGCTTGATCCAATCCGGACCAGTCGGAAGGGGGGACAATCCGAATAGTGGGAAGTTCCAGACAATCAGCTCCCAAGGCGGACAGTTGATCTACCAGTTCGCTGGCCTGTTCACGGGTTCGGGTAACCACGATGGTCTTTCCAAAAAGGGGGCGTCGCTCAAACCAATTCAGGGTGTCCCGTAATTCGACCACCTTCCCAACCACGAAGATTGCCGGAGGGGTCAAGGCCGCCTCTTCGGCCTTCCGAATGATGGTTTTCAAGGTGCCCGTGACGGTCTTTTGAATAGGGGTCGTTCCCCAACGGATCAGGGCTGCCGGCGTTTCCGGGTCCCGACCATGGTGAATAAGCCTGTCAACAATAGAGGGAAGGTTTTTTACGCCCATTAAAAACACCAGGGTCTCGGCACCGGCAGCCTTCTCTCCCAAGTCCTGAGGCAGCCCTGCTTTGGTGGGATCTTCATGACCGGTGAAAAAAGCCACACTGGTGTTGTAGCGTCGATGCGTCAAGGGAATGCCGGCGTAAGCGGGAACCGCAATGGCTGAGGTGACCCCGGGGACGATTTCAAAGGGGATATTGGCTTGGGCCAGCTCTTCGGCCTCCTCTCCGCCTCGTCCAAAAATAAAGGGGTCTCCCCCTTTTAGACGAACCACTTTTTTGCCCAGGGAAGCTCGATTGATGATCAACTGATTGATTTCGTTTTGAGGCAGGGTGTGGTCTCCCCCCTTTTTGCCTACATAAATTGTCTCGGCCTCCGGGGGGATGTGTTTTAACAGCTCCGGGCTGGCCAAAAAATCATAGATAACCACCTCGGCCTCTTGGAGGAGGCGAAAGCCTTTTAAGGTTATCAATCCCGGATCACCCGGCCCGGCACCGACCAAATAAACTTTTCCTGACATGGTCCTTGTGGTTCCCTTTTTAGGCTGTTTGTTTAAAGATCCGATCTAAGATTTCCTTGCCTCCGGACAGGAACAACCTGTCGGCCAGACTGATTCCGAGGTTCAGGGGGTCGGTGAGCGGGCCTTCGATCTGACCTTTAATAATAGTCGAGCCATCCAGACTGGCAATGAGTCCTTTTAAGATGATTTGTTGTCCCTGGAGCCGGGCGTGGCCGGCAATGGGAACCTGACAACCGCCCTGGAGGCGATTGAGAAAAGACCTTTCCGCTTGAGTACAGAGCGCGGTGGCTTGATGGTGAATGACAGAGAGGTGTTCCTGAAGCCAGAGATCCTCCTGCCTTATTTCAAGGGCCAGGGCCCCCTGACCGACAGCCGGCAGACTGGTGTCCAGTTCTAAATAGTGACTGATCCGATTCTCAAGTCCCATCCGATGGAGGCCGGCGGCAGCTAAAATAATTCCGGCCAGCCCTTCGGAGTCGATCTTTTTAAGACGCGTATCGAGGTTTCCCCTCAGTGATACAATTTCAAGGTCCGGCCTCTGGTTTAACAACTGGGCCTTACGCCTCAGGCTGCTGGTGCCGATTTTGGTCTGGCGGGGAATATCTTTTAACAAGACTTGATCCCGGGAGATCAAGACATCCCGTGGATCTTCCCGGACCGGGACCGCCCCGATTTTCAGACCTTCAGGCAGATCCCCAGGCATATCCTTCATACTGTGGACTGCCAGATCGATCCGTTTGTCCAACAGGGCCTCTTCGATTTCTTTTACGAAAAGTCCCTTACCCCCTATGGCGGCTAAAGGGACATCGAGGATTTTATCTCCTGTGGTTTTAATGACGACTAACTGGATCTGAAAATGGGGATAAGCCTCGGAGAGGACCCTGGTAACCCAGGAGGTTTGTTGCAAGGCCAAGGGGCTCCCCCGGGTCCCGATGGCAATTGTTTTTCTGGCCACTTTTTTTGCCCGGTTAGTGGCAAGTGGAACAATTATGGGAGGAGCAACTGCCGCAACTGGAAGAGCTGCCGGTCCCGACGAACCGATCCGTCCCTTTGAAAGCAAAGGCAGACATTTTCTTTTGAAGGTTTTCTTTTTTACATTGGGGGCAACAAACCACCTCGGTGGATTTAAAGACGATGGTCTCAAAATCCTGACCACAGTCCAGACAGGTATACTCATAGATTGGCATTTTAATACTCTCCTGATTTTACCTATACGGTAATCATTTTCGGCCGCCTTTTCAAGCGCCTTTGGTCTGCCGATCCCAGCCTTCCAGCAGGGCGGCGGCCAGCAGGGGGATCATAAGTTCATGACATCCGATCAGATAATACCCTTGTCCTCCTTCCAGGGTGGGACGATGGACCACATTGGTGGCCGGGCGATAATGACGGATGAAATCCATATTGATGGTTGTAAGATGGGTTAAAGGATACCCCAAATTTCGAACCAGGGTTACGGCCTTGAGAAACACCTCCGGGAGGATAACGGCCGATCCGATATTAAGGAAGACCCCATTTTCAAGGGAACGCACCACTGAACAGAAGGTCTGGAAATCCCTATGGGTGGCCTGCCCGGTGGCCTTGGCATCCATGGAGGGATGGAGGTGGATGATATCCGTGCCGATAGCCACATGGACGGTTACAGGAATGTCCAACGAGCGGGCTGTCGCCAGTAGGCTCGAAGACAAAAAAGGGAATTTGGATTTAAGTAAGGAACGGCCGACGGCCTCACCGATTCCCAATCCCTTTCCCGCACCTTTTTTGATGGAGAGGTTAATAAACTGGGCGGTTTCACGGCACATCCCGAAGGTTCCTTTACCCAACTCCTGATCGACATCTTCTGACGTCCGGCCGACCATGGCCAGTTCCGTATCGTGGATGACCCCGGCCCCGTTGAGGGACAAGGCAGAAATAAATCCCTGTTTCATGAGCTCGATGAGGATGGGATTCAGACCCACTTTGATCACATGGGCCCCCATGGCCCAATGGAGGGTTTTGTCGGCCTTCTTAGCGGCCAGCATAGCCCTGACGATGGATCGAAGGTCCTTGGACCCCAATAGATTGGGCAGGCTTTCTAAAAAGGCCTCAAAGGAGTTTCCGGGAGTCCAGGGCCTGGCAAAGTCTTCCAGGCTGACCTTACTTTTTCGGTCTTTCAAAGAATAGGTTTTAAGCCCTTTCAGGGCTGATTGGGGAATGTTTTTGAGTTTCATGGGGGTTGCTTCCTAAGGAGTCGGGAATAATGAGGAATCGACCAGTTCACAGAGAAGATGAATGGCCAGTATGTGGGTCTCTTGAATGTGAGGGGTATCGGAGGAGGGGACGATCAACGACCGGTCGGCCCAGGCAATCATCTGGCCTCCCCTATTTCCGGTCAGGGCGACGGTCTTTATCTTTTTCTCCCGGCCGGCCTGGAATCCCCTGATGATATCCGGTGAGTTTCCGCTGGTGCTGATCCCAAGGAGGATATCGCCCGATGCCCCCAGGGCCTGGATCTGTTTTTCAAAGACCTGGTCAAAGCCATAGTCGTTTCCGATGGCGGTCAGAATGGAGGTGTCGGTGCTTAAGGACAAGGCCGGGAGCGGCGGCCTTTCAATTTTAAAGCGGTTGACAAATTCAGCGGCCATATGCTGGGCATCGGCCGCACTGCCCCCATTGCCCATGATCAGCAATTTATTCCCCTGAGTAAAGGCCCGGGCAATATCCCAGGCCAGTTCGACCAGGTCCTGAGTGTGGGATTTCAAAAAATCGTTCTGGACGGTTTGAAGTTCCTGTAGCCGTTCGTGAATTATTCGGCTCATTGGGTCTGATGGGCGTCTTGGTTCCATAATGCTTAAGTATCGTAATCCCTTTTTTTTGTCAACCCTGTTGAAAAGATATTTTAAGTAAGGCCAATCCCCATTTACCGGCCCTCTCTTTGATAAAGTTCAAGTTCATGAATCGACCAATAATAGACATCGTCTTTACCGGTTTGGGTGATTTGAAGATAACGCATAGGGGTGGAGGGAAAAATAATGTCCAGATCCTCGCCGCTCTTCAAAAGGGTCTCTCCTGTCCAATGGAGGAGACCGGGACTCATTATGGAGTTCAAAGAGGTCCAAGTTTTGCCCTCAGTAGAATAGCGAATTTCGTATCCACGGGGAAAATCATTTCTGGAGTTGCCCACTAAAAGGCGCATTCGAGCCACCTTTTCCAGTTTCCCTAAATCGATTTGAAAGAAAGCCCCAGGAACTTGCGGTCTATCTGTCGTCCAACGCGTGGAGATCTTTCCATCAGCGGCCAAGTACGCTTGTTGGGGATTATAATTGGTTTGGAAGCGCCAATTTTTTGAAGAGAGAGGATGAAAATGTTCGGTTGAAGGGGGAAAAGAAAAAACCAGTCGGTCGTCAACTTCGGTTTTTTGAAAAGGGCGTCTTAGACTATTTTTTAAGAAATATGTCAAGGCTGTAGCGTTTTCTTTTTCAACCACGAAAACGGGATCGGATAGAGTTAAAATCAATCCTTCTTTTTCTCCTCGAAGGGTTAAGGCCCTCTGTCGGGCTTGCCATTCCCAAGGCAGCTGGGACTGAATCCACGGAGTGGACCATATATTGGCCACATCAAATCGTTGTAAATAAGTTCCTAATCCCTTCAGGTCATGAGTTGGTTTCTTTTCTTGGGGCAAGACCTTATAAATATAACATTCGGCCATGGACCAGAAATAGACGGGGTCAGTCCCAAGCTGGGTGAGCCGAATATAACGGCCCGGTCGGGGAGAGAAGATGATATCGATTCGGCCGTCCTGAGGTCGATAAAAAGGGTGAAATCCGGACCAGACGAGAGACCCCCAGAATCTGGGAACCTCACGCACTAATTGCCAATCCCTGCCATTCTGTGAAATTTCCAATCGAAGACCTCGGGGAGCGTCTTCCGGTTTACCTGCCAACAGGGTGATCCGACCTAGATCGGAGACTGTTTGCCCTAAATCAATTTGTAAAAAGATACCGTTTTGTTGTGGCGACATAGAAGACCATCTGGTCCCCATATCCCGATCAAAAACATTCAGCGTAGCTGATTGATCAACCGGGACCGTTACTTTAAAATTGATCGGCTCCAGTTCAATAAATCGGTAGGGAGGAGGAGAGAAATCATAGAATAAATCATATCCAAAAACTTGTTTTTTTCGAAAAGATCCGCTCAAACTCTCTATCGTTTTTTCAAATTCCTTATCCTCACCCCCAAAAAGAAAAGCGGCTTTGGGATCCCGGTCGATCAACCGGCTGTAGAAAGGATAACGGTCACCGACCGGCTGGGCAAAGATGATCTTCTCCTGGGCATCAAAAGTTAATCGAATCGAACTCCAGTAATCAAAACAATAGAGTCTGGTAATATTTATTTCTTTAAGAAAGGTAAATAGGTTCCTATCGTTTTCCCGGGCTAGACGATATTGGTTGATTTGGCTTTTTGAAATCAGCGGAAGTCGTACAATCGTACCATAGACATTGGAAAAAAGGTGAGCCAAGCAGAAAAGGAGGGCCAGCCCAATGGAATAGGATTTAATTTTTTTAATAAAGACTGCCATTAGGATGGGTAGTACAGAGAATAATGGTTGGAGATATCGACTGGTGTGGCCAGAGCTAAAACCGCTAAGGGCGAAAATTAAAGGAAAAAAGAGAAGAAAAAGGAGTAACAGATCACCCCCTGAGCTATGATCGATCTTGAATTTAATTAGACTTAGAAGGTTTTTCCCATAGCTTAGGAAGAGAAAAAGAAATAAAGACAGATAACCAATATACAGAGGGAAGGAGAAAAAAGGGATAAAAAATTTCTGAGTTTCATTGTCCAAAACGCCCAGCATCTCGGGAAACCGATAAAGAAAAAATTCCCATAAGGAAATCAAAATAGGTTGTGGTCTCCCTGATGCAATCATTAAATAATACCAGGTAACCAAAGGGTTGGCGGTATTATGAGCCCAGAGGGGCAGGCCACCAAGTATTAGACCCAGGAAAAAGAAAAAGATGGTCGGTCGTTTCCAGAACCATTTGTCTTTAATGAACAAAAGAAGGAAAATGGGTGCTAAATAAAAAACAACCAGGAAATGTGTCCACATCCCCAAGCCGCATAAAAACCCCAAGAAAAAAAAATTCTTACCCGTTGATTCATTTTGATAGATTATTTTTTGGCTGAAAATAAAAAGTAAGACTCCGATAATGGGTATTTCAATATAGGCAGCCCGGGCTAACACCGAATGAAAGATCAGGTAATAAGAAGGCAGGGCGGCACAAAGAGCCGACAGGCAGGCCGTTTTTTTATCAGAAATAAGCCGGGCCAGAAAATAAATAAACAGAATAAAGAATAGAGATTCCAGAAAGATGGTCAGACCAAGGGTGAATCGGGATGCACCGAATAAGAGAAAAATAGTGGAAACCAGATAAGCCTCGATGCTTCCGCAATAATCCTGCCCATAAAAAAAGAAAGGGAATTCTCCTCCCAGAATATGACGGGCCATTAATCCGGTAACGGCCTGGTCCGAATCCATATAAGGGGCAATCAGAAAGAGGGCGCGAATCATTCCACCCAAGAGAAGAATCAAGGCTAAGGTAAAGCCAACATTTTTTTTGTTCCTAAACATTTTAGATTACTAACCCGCTATTTTTCGTCCATTTGAAGATTAAGAATGGCCGTTTTATTTTCAACTATCTGAATTTTAGTTCTAATTTCTTGATAGCCGGGATAATTAACCCTGACCTCATAATTGCCGGGCGGCAGATTCAGTCGAGAGAGATTGTAGAATCCCTGACTGCCAGTCCGGGTGGTTGATTTTAGATTTTCCTTCTGAAAGACATTTAGACTTACCTGGGAGAGAGATCTCCCCCCCCTTTGATCGATCACCCGGCCGCTAACGGCCATAAAGGTATCCTGGAGGATGGAAAGGTATTTTTCTCCATAACCCTGGTAGGCAAAACCCTTTGTAAATTCAGTTTTATTAGGACTTTGATCCTGCTTGGTGAAACCCGTTTCGTGGGTTGGTTCTATCTGAGTGCCTTCATTCCATTCGTTAAAGGAGGTGATCAAGGCCATAGGGATATCCGTATTAATAAAAGGTAAAACCGTACGCCTTAGGGCTTGGGAGAAGAAGGACCCCTCCTCTCCATCAGGCTGGAATTGTCGGGGAATCACCGGGTGATTTTCAGAGTGACGGACTCCTCTATCGTTATAACCTGGAATAATGGAAGGGATAAATTTGATCTTTTTGCCGATGGCGGATTGATATTCCTGATATAGATTATAGACATCCGACAGAAAAGTACTACGGTTACCGAATCCCATCTGGTTGGGTCTGGCCCAGTCATACATATTATATGCCGTAATCGCATCAAATAATTTTATCCGACTTATATTCGGATGAGGCGAAGGAAGCAGCGGAGGTGAATAAATGACGTACCAAAAGATCTCATCCCCGATCAAAAAAGGATTGAAGCCCATTTCTTGGAGGGCTTTTTTCAGTCCGGTAACCGCTTCAGCATATTCACCCGTAAAAGTCCTGGTTAAATAAATGATCACCACCGGGCGCCCTTTGATTTTGAGATAAGAGGGGTGGGAAAAATAATTTTTGGCCAGAAATTTGAAATCAGAAATTAATTTTTTTGTCCTCTCCGGTGTAAACTCAATGCGATCATTAAACAATCCGAGCCCGGCGGTTTCATAAAAAATACAAAATTTTATATCGTTTAGGTTCTTTGCCCTCAGGATTTTTTTTCGCAATATCCTGTCCAATTCCGGTTGGTCCGGCCACCAACTGACAGCCCAGAAATCAATCCCGTATTGAGAAGACCAGGAGATATGTTGCTCGATGGTCTTAAGATCTGAGGAATCATATTGTCCCAAGGCAGGTAATTGCGGGGGAGACAGACGACCATTGATATATCCCGACCGCCAGTTGCCCGGATACCAGAGGTAATAGTAGGTGCCGATGAGGTATTTTTTTGCCCCTGAGGGTTCGGAGGGATCGGTGTCTGGGGAGGAGGAACACCCGGTAGTTATCAGGTAGAGACACGAGAGAAGGATAATTAACTGTTTGAAAAATACTTTAACCATGTTTGAAATAAACTATTTTTAGCGGATTGTTTTTATTAGAACATTATATTTTAGTATTTGTAGGACCTATTTAGTTCTCATCCGGAAATGATCTTTCCGGATGAGAACATACCGTGGTCGATTTGTCTCCATGGCCAGAAACCCTTTGAAAAAGGGGTTTCTGGCCAGAGCTTCGAGTCAGAATCCAGGTGTTTCCATCCGGAAA
>JAZDOU010000352.1:0-3001 GCA_043798385.1 Pseudomonadota bacterium | reverse complement strand
TTTCCGGATGGAAACACCTGGATTCTGACTCGAAGCTCTGGCCAGAAACCCCTTTTTCAAAGGGTTTCTGGCCATGGAGACAAATCGACCACGGTATGTTCTCATCCGGAAAGATCATTTCCGGATGAGAACTAAATAGGTTGACTTGCCGGTTTTTCTCGGACCCCAGAGAAAGGCGGATTGCCCACGAGGGAGTTTAAAAGATAAAAATCGTTGAATTAAGGGCATGGCTGAATGGACTCCTTCCTCCAAAATTATCCGACTAATTCGGAGTTTACTCCAAAACCGAAAAAAATCAAAGCAGAAAAGTAGTCCAAGGCTCAAAAAGGATGGGGGCAATTGAGAATTTGGGCAACAGGCCCGAAAGAATTGACCCCATGTCTCGCTTACGGTTCAGGAGATCAATCTTTCCTTTGCCATTGACTTTACTGGATGGTTATGTTCTATTTCGGTCGTCGACCCGAAAGTTTCCGGAAAGGTAAGATATTCGAAATGAAGACCAAGGCCCGTATTGTTATTCTTTGCCTGATCCTGATCTTCCTGATCCCCTGGACGGTCCTGGCTGTCCCCTTGTCATTGGAAAAAAATATTAAGGCTATCTCAGCCGGCTGGCCGGAATTAGAGAAAGGGTTCGATTTTATTGTTCTGGGTGATAACCGGGGGAATGAAGAGACCTTCAAACGATTGCTGGATCGAGCCAAGACCTTCAGGCCCCTTTTCCTGATCCATACCGGCGATCTGGTAACCAACGGGCAGGCCTGGGAATATGAAGACTATCAGAAGTGGATCGCCGATTTTTCGACTCCTATCCTGACTATCCCGGGGAACCATGATGTCTGGCACGATCCAACCAACTACCGAAGATTCGTCGGCGAAAACAATTGGTCTTTTGATTTAGGTCGTTGGCGGTTTATAGGTTTGGATAACAGTAACGGGAAATTCAGCCATGAGACGGTGGAGTTTGCCAGGGAAAGGCTGACCAAAGAGAAGGTTTGTCTGGTTGCTTTTCACAAACCGCCTGCGGTCGGGCGCTGGAAAGTTCATGCCATGCTTGATGATTCGAAAGGGGGACGAGGCGGAGAGGTTATGAAATTAATCGAGACCGCCGGGGTTCCCATGGTTTTCCTGGGGCATATCCATCTCTATGATGCCATGGTGATAGACGGCGTCCAATATGTCATCAGCGGCGCAGGAGGGGCGCCTCTTTATAAAAAGTATGGATTCGGGGAGGCCGAATACGGATTTGTTTGGGTTCAGGTGAGACCAGAGGGTGTCTCTCATCGCTGGGTGCCGCTGCAATAAGATCACTCATTCGAAAAAGACCCTCTCGCCGGGTTAAGGGGAGCTTCCTCCGGCAAACCGTTGTTTGGTTTGGTGCGGACTGATTGCACCATGAACCTTCGACGGGCAGCTTTGATAAAACAGGGGCAGTTGAAACCGGGACAGGCTATGATCGAAACCGGCTATACCATTGAACCCATTGGGATCATACACTCCGAGTTGAGCAGTCTCGAAAAGGCACCTCACCAGGGAGACGAAGGCGCTCCCGCGGTCTGGCTGGAGCTCACGGCTCAAAGTGCGCCGGGACTTGCCGGCATCAGGGCAGGCGACGAGCTCTTGGTTCTAACCTGGTTCCATCGCGCCCGGCGTGACGTGCTTCAAGTGCACCCCCGCGGGAAGATCGAAGCACCGTTAAAAGGGGTGTTCGCCACCCGGTCGCCCCATCGTCCCAACCCGGTGGGACTTCATCGGGTTTCGGTCTTGGAGGTTGCCGGGCAGAGGTTGAAGGTTGCGCCGATGGAGGCCATTGACGGGACGCCCATCGTCGATATCAAGCCCGTACTCGGGAGGTTGGATGACCGCTGATGAGCCCACAAGGACATTGAAGGGATGGGCTGCCAATAAAGAGAACTTTTTATCCAATAAGAGGGCTACGATTTATGAAAAAAATGAAGGGCACTGGAAAAGAAAAATCAAAAATGGATAAGATATCGGATTCCACCATACGGCGTCTTTCCTTTTACCATAGAACCCTAAAAAGAATGGAAAAACAAAACATCAAACGGACAACCTCGATGGAATTGGCAGAAAGCGAAGGGATTAACCCCGCCAAGATTAGAAAGGATTTATCTTTTTTTGGGTCCTTTGGGTGCCGGGGTGTCGGCTATGATGTTCAAACATTAAAAACGGAAATTGGCAACATATTAGGGTTCAGCCGGCCATGGGGCCTGGTGATCATAGGAGGAGGTCAACTCAGCGATGCGCTGATCAATTCTCAGGCCTTGAAAGATAATAATTTTACTATAAAAAAAATCTTTGATAAAAACCCCCATTTGGTGAAAAACGATAACGGCTATGCTATCGTTTACCCAATTGATCAACTTGAGAAGAAAATTGATCCCTTCGAAGACCATATCGCCATCATAGCCCTGCCGCCGCCGGAAATTCAACCGATCATCGATCGTCTTGGCAAAATTGGAATAAAAGGCGTCCTCTATATGGCCTCGAGGTCGGTGAATGCACCGGAAAATATGGTGGTCATGAACCAAGACATCTCCATAAAGTTAGCGATGATGACCTATAAAGTTTTGGAGAAAGACGGATAGCCTGTCCGCCCCACTAAAAAAATAAGACCTAAGACGGGACGTTGTTCAGGACATTCAGTTATTAGATGGAAAACAAATATTTTAGGAGTTGACGTTAAATTTTGAATCATCTCCAAAACGGAGCGAAGAATTCGGAGCGGGAGAAGAGGAGTTCAAGGCCCGAAGCTGAGAAAAGGGGGCTGTTCTTGACTCCCTCCCAAACTGGAATCGATGAATTGGCTCAACGTTTGAACGTTACCAA
The DNA here is from genome assembly GCA_043798385.1 of Pseudomonadota bacterium. Lineage (GTDB taxonomy): Bacteria > Desulfobacterota > RBG-13-43-22 > RBG-13-43-22 > RBG-13-43-22 > RBG-13-43-22. Next base: position 154 of record JAZDOU010000352.1, on the reverse strand, counting down.
GTTATTTCAATTTATTTGTATTAATTTTTAGGGAATATGGACCGCAGATCGGATATGAGGCTGCCCAGGTCTCGATAAGGGTCTGTACGTCCGGCGGAAAATCGCATCAGGATCTCATTAAGATCTGCGGAAAGGTAGGGAAACAACTTGCGCA
>JAZDOU010000325.1:0-5519 GCA_043798385.1 Pseudomonadota bacterium | reverse complement strand
CCGGAGCGAAAGCTGGGGGCTTCCGGTGGCGGCAGACGCATGAGGCTCATCAGGGTAGTGGATTTACCGGCCCCGTTGGCCCCGATCAGGGTGACCATCTCGCCCTCCTCTACCCGGAAGTTTATCCCGTGCAGGGCCTCGATCGGACCATAAGCCACCCGCAAGTCTTCTACCGAAAGAAGCATCAGTCGTCCTCTTTTCCCAAATAGGCCTCGATGACTTGAGGGTTGTTTTGGATTTCCGCCGGCTTCCCCAGGGCGATGGTCTCTCCGAAATTCAAGACCTGGATGAGCTCGCATAGGTTCATGACCAGCCTCATCTCATGTTCGATAATCCAGATGGTGAGTTGGAACTCCTGGCGGATCCACCGGATGAGTTCGATCAAGTCATCTTTTTCCTGGAGGTTCATGCCGGCGGCCGGTTCATCCAACAGAAGCAATTTGGGCCGGGTCATCAGGGCCCGGGCGATCTCGACCTTGCGCTGCACCCCGTAGGGGAGGTTGCGGACCAGCTCCTCTCCATAGTCTTGCAGTCCCAAGAGTTTTTGCAGCCTCTGGGCGGTCACTTTGATATCTTTCTCGGCCCGGATCAGGCGAGGCGTCTGGAAAAGAATATCCATCAGCCCATAGCCCAGATTGTAGTGCCGGGCAATCCGGAGGTTGTCCAAGACCGTTAGATTCGGCCAGAGGCGGATATTCTGGAAGGTGCGGGCAATGCCCCGGGCGGTAACCTGATGGGGGCGAAGGCCTCTGACGTTATTGCCCTGGATTTGGATTTCCCCTTGGGTGGGTTTATAAATGCCGCAAATCAGATTAAAGATGGTGGTCTTGCCGGCCCCATTGGGACCGATCAGGCCGACCAGTTCCCCTCCTTCAAGATGCAGGTTGAAATTCGAGACCGCCTTTAATCCTCCGAAGAAATGAGTTAGCCCGCGAACCTCAAACAGGGTTTTGGCGGGACGGTCTTCATTTCTGGTTCGTTCGCTCGGCATTCCTTTATTCCCTCTCCTTATGGCCAAAAAGGCGGCCCAAGCCTGGAAAAACGTCCCCCAGTTCCCGATGACCGAGCAGTCCCTCCGGTCTGAAGAGCATCAAAAGAAAGAGCAGCAGGGGCACCACCACCCATTTGAATACCTGCAAGGGGCGCAGTAGTTCCAGGATCAGGGTCAGGAGGATGGCACTCAGGACCGAACCGCTCAGAGAACCCATCCCTCCCAGATAGACCATGACCAGGGCCTCGGTGGATTTCATGATCGTAAAACTTCCCGGATTGATGTAGCCGAGGATATGGGCAAACAGGCCTCCGGCAATCCCGGCCAGGCCGGAAGAGAACATGAAGGCCACCATCTTGGCCTTTTGGGTGTTGACTCCCATGATCTCGGCGGAGATCTCGTCTTCCCGGATGGCCAGAATACCCTTGCCGTAGGTGGACCCCACAAACCGTTGAATCATCAGGATGGTTAAAAAGACAAACAGACCGATCCAGATCATCATCCAGGGGAGATTGACAAAATCTTCCATCCCGTTGACGACCCGTTTCATCCCCATAAAACCCCTGGCCCCGCCGATGATCTGGATGTTTTCAATGGCGCTTTTAATGATATAGCTGGCCGCCAGGGTTATAATGGCCAGATAATCGCCCCGGGTTCGAAACGAGGGGATGGCCACCATCAATCCGGCCAGGGCAGCGGCCAATCCGCCCAAAAGGAGTAAAAAGGGGAACAGGAAGACGGCCCATTGAGGGGGCAAAAGGTTGGCACCCAGGGGAGAGCCTTCGGTAAAGAACCAGACGGTCAGCAAAGAAGTCACATAGGCCCCCACAGCCATAAAGCCGGCGTGTCCGCAGGAAAATTCCCCCATATAGCCGTTGATCAGATTCAGACTGGTGGAGAGAATAATATTGACGCCCATGAACATCAGGATGAGTTGGGTATAGGTGTCTATCCAGCCCATCCGGGAAAGCCCGATGGTCAGGAGAAAAACCGGGGTGCCCAGAGAGAGCATGGGGTGGCGCTTCATGGGGACCTCCGGGGCATTATACCTTGGTCCGGCGGGCCACGCCGAAGATGCCGGTGGGTCGAAAGGTCAGGATAAGCATCAGGATCCCGAAGGCGATCAGATCCCGGAAGGTAGAAGGGAAATAGGTAGCGGAAAATATTTCAATGAACCCTAAAAGGAATCCCCCGACAAAGGCCCCCCGGATCTCACCTATCCCGCCGACTACGGCCGCAATGAAGGCCTTCCAGCCGATCAGGGCCCCCATATAGGGTTCCAGGACAGGGTAGGAGAGGGCAAAGAGGATCCCGGCCAGGGCGGCCAGGGAGGAGCCCAGGATAAAGGTGATGACGATGATCTGATCCACCGGAATGCCCATCAGGGGCACGGCCATCCGGTCATAGGAGATGGCCCGCATGGCCATCCCCCATTTGGTTTTTCGAACGATGAACTGGAGAAAGAAAAAGACCAGAAAGGTGATGATAATCACCATCACTTTCAGGTTGGTGAAGGTGATTCCGCCCCACTGATAGATCTCTTTAGGGATCAATTCCGGAAAATATTTCCGGCTGGCTCCCAAGAGGGCCAGGTTGCCGTTTTCCAGCATCAATCCGACCATCAGGGCGGTGATCACCACATACAGCCGGTTGACTCCCTTTCGGCGCAGGGGTCGATAGGCCACCCGTTCGATAAAGACCCCCACTCCGGCCGTCAGGATCATGGTCAGGCTGAAGGTCAAAATCAGGATCAGACCCGCAGAAAGGGTCCAGGGTAAATGAACCCCATAGGTTCCCAGGAGGAAGGTGGCAATAAAAAAACCGATGTAGGCCCCGACCATAAAGATATCGCCATGGGCGAAGTTAATCAGGAGCAGCACCCCATAGACCAGGGTATACCCCAAGGCAATCAGGGCATAGAAGCTTCCCCATTGCAGGGCATTGATAAAGTTTTGGAGAAAAAGAGTTGAGTTCATGATAATGGCTTAAGGCGTAAGGCACAAGGTCCAAGGCCTTACAGAAAAATGATTTTCTATCCGTTCCCTCATGCCTATCTTTTTACGGGCAAACCGATTTATAAAACGTAAAGGTCCCTTCCGGACTGATCTTAACCAGGACCGCACATTTGATAGGATCGCCGCTCTTCCCGGTAAAGGTCATCCGGCCGGTGATTCCGTCAAAGGCCTTTATCCGGGCCAGTTGATCGCGGATGGCCTGGCGGTCCTTTTCCAGATTTCCAGTCAGCCCCTTGGTGTTCTGGATGGCCTGAAGCAGCATGCGGATGGCATCCCAGGTCAGGGCGGCCACGTCATCCGGTTCGTAGCCATATTTGGCTTTATACCTATCAATAAATTCCTTGGTGGCCCCTTTGGCCCCGGCGGCGGCATAATGGGTGCTGAAGTAAGAGCCCAGGCAGTCCTTGCCGCAGAGCTTCATCAATTCGGCTGAGCCCCAGGAGTCGCTGCCCAGGACAGGTTTTTTCCAGCCCAGTTCATGGGCCTGTTTAATGATTAAAGGGACCTCATCATAATATTGGGGAGTAAACAGGACATCGGCTTTGGAGGCGATGATTTTGGTCAACTGGGCACTGAAATCCCGGTCTTTGGTGGTAAAGGTCTCAAAGGCCACTACTGAGCCTTTCCCGTGAATTTTTTCAAAGGCTGCTTTGAAAAACTCGGCCAGCCCTTTGGGATAGTCACTGGCAATGTCGTACAGGACGGCCGCCTTTTTGGCCTTTAGTTCTTTGGTGGCGAAATTGGCCAGGACCGGTCCCTGAAAGGGATCCAGGAAACAGGCCCTGAAGACCCAGGGGCGATTTAAGGTGGTTTTGGGATTAGTCGACCAGGGACTGATCATGACCGTCTTGTTGGCATCACAGATTTCTCCGGCTGGAATGGCCTGTTTGCTGGACTGGGGTCCTATAATGGCCAGGACCTTGTCCTGGGAAATCAGCTTTAAGGCCGTAGCGGTGGCCGACTCGGCTTTGGATTCGTTATCCTGATAGACAAATTCTAACAGGTAGGCCTTGGGGCCGATTTTCAGTCCCCCGGACTTATTGATCCGTTCCTTCAACATTTCCCCGGCGTACTTCGATCCTTCTCCCACTTTGGGGATGTCGCCGGTCAAGGGGATATTAAAACCGATCTTGATCGTCCCGGCCGCCAAACCCATCCCTGAACCAGAAAGGCCCAGAAGTATTACCAGTCCCGTCACCAAAATCCCTTTCCTCATCGCTGCCGCCCCTTTCTTTTATTCGATTGTTTTTATAAAACCTTGACTTATGAAGGGACAATGTATTGGATTGGAATTTGGGAGTCAAGAAAAAAGCTGGGGACAATAGAAGACCGGGGAACACTCTTCAGGGTTGACGAGAGGACCGGAGAGGTATATTAACATAGCCCAGAGAAAGAACATCACGGCTTGAGGCCTAAGGGTTAAGGCCCGGGATTAAATTGGAATCATGATCGACTTGTCTAAGAATTATCTTCCCGAAAAAATTCATCATATTCATCTGATGGGTATCTGCGGCACCGGCATGGGATCCCTGGCCGGGATGCTCAAGGAACAGGGTTATCACATCACCGGCTCCGATCAGATGGTCTATCCGCCCATGAGTACCTTTCTGGCCAAGCTGGGGATCGAAGTAACCCCAGGGTATGGTCCGGAAAATCTTAGCCCCCGTCCCGATCTGGTCATTGTCGGCAACGTCATCACCCAGGTTAATCCGGAGGCCCAGGAATTAGTTCGTCTTAATCTACCCTTTCTTTCCTTACCCCAGGCCCTGGCCCGGATTTTTCTCAAAAACAAGATCCCTTTGGTGATAACCGGCACCCATGGCAAGACGACTACGGCCTCTCTGCTGGCTTCCATCCTGGATCAGGCCGGGTTGTCCCCCGGGTTTATGATCGGCGGTATTCTTAAAGGCTATGAACGGAATTATCAGATCGGAAGCGGGCCATATTTTGTCATCGAAGGGGATGAATATGATACGGCCTTTTTTGACAAAGGCCCCAAGTTTCTCCATTACCGGCCCCGCTATGCGGTTTTGACCAGCATCGAATTTGACCACGCCGATATTTACCCCGACCTGAGGGCCATTCAGGAGGCCTTTAGCCGCTTCCTGGCTATCATTCCCCAAGATGGGTTGTTGGCGGCCTTGGGAGCAGACTCCCGGATTCAGGACATCCTGCCCAAGGCCTCCTGTCCGGTGGAGACCTATGGCCTGGAGTCCTGTTGGGACTGGCACCTGGAGGAATTGACCCCCAGTGAACAGGGCAGCCGATTCAAGGTCTTTCGCCGCAGCGACTATGTCTATACCTTTGATTCACCCCTGGCCGGGAGACACAATGCCTTAAATTTTCTTTCTCTGCTTCCCCTGTTGATCCATTTGGGGTTAAGACCGGAGGCCGTGGCCCAGGGATTGGCCGGGTTTCAGGGGGTGCATCGCAGGCAGGAAATTCGAGGGGTCCGGTCCGGGGTGACGGTGATCGACGACTTTGCCCACCATCCGACCGCGGTGCGGGAAACC
>JAZDOU010000318.1:0-3343 GCA_043798385.1 Pseudomonadota bacterium | reverse complement strand
CCATTTGAATGAGTGCTCTAAACGGTTCGTTATATTTTTTTACAGGGTGGTGCCGGATCTGCTTTTCCCCTTGACTCCCATTTACTCCCTATTTTATACTCCTTCATCCGATTGAATCTGATCAAACTGGAGAAAGCCCATGTTAGAAAAAACACACCGGAGCGAATTGGACCGGCTGGAAAGCCTGCAGGAAAAGGCCCGTTTGGGGGGAGGACCCAAGGCTATTGAAAAACGTCATGCCCAGGGCAAACTAACGGCCAGGGAACGGCTGGATCTCTTGTTCGATCCGGGGAGCTTTGTGGAAATAAATGACCTGGCGGAGACCCAATCCCGTGATTTCGGGATGCAGGAAAAAAAGGTCCCGGGTGATGGGGTCGTTATCGGATACGGGGACATCGATGGTCGTCTCTGTTTTGCTTATGCCCAGGATGCCACGGTCCTGGGAGGTTCCGTCGGCGCCATCCATGGCGAGAAGATCTGTCGGATTATGGAGGAAGCCCTCAAGGTCAAAGCCCCTCTGGTCGGTTTGTACGATTCAGCCGGAGGCCGGTTGAACGAAGGATTCTTTGCCTCCAAGGGGGTGGCCGGTATGTTCTTGCGGAACACCGCCGCTTCGGGGGTTATCCCGCAAATTTCCGCTATCATGGGCAGTTGTGCCGGTGTGGCCGTCTATTCCCCGGCCATCACGGATTTTATCATCATGGTCGAAAAGACCAGTCATATGATTATCACCGGGCCGGCTGTTATCAAGTCGGTGACCGGCGAGGAAGTATCCATGGAAGAATTAGGGGGCTCCAAGGTTCACAGCCAGGTCACCGGTACGGCCCATTTCGTGGCCAAGACCGATCAAGACTGCCTCCAGTTGATCAGAAAATTACTGGGCTACCTGCCCTCCAACAATGAAGAAGAGGCCCCGCACCTGGCCTGCCCGGATGACCCTGAGCGCACCGATGAGTCCCTGGAGCAGATCGTCCCGGCCGACTTTCGAAAGGCCTATGATATGCGCGCTGTCATTACCCGGGTGGTCGACCAAAACGATTTCTTTGAGATCCTTCCAAAGTTCGCTAAAAATATCATTATCGGCTTCGGCCGGATGGACGGTCGAACAGTGGGTATCGTGGCCAACCAGCCCAAGGTCTGGGCCGGAAGCCTGGATTCCGATGCGGCCGACAAGGCCGCGCGGTTCATTCGATTCTGCGATTCCTTCAATATTCCCTTACTTAATTTTGTGGATGTCCCGGGCTACCTCCCCGGGGTCAAGCAGGAGCACTCAGGCATCATCCGCCACGGGGCCAAGATGCTTTATGCCTATGCCGAAGCCACGGTCCCGAAAATCACCCTGGCCTTGAGAAAAGAGTACGGTGGTGCCGTGATGGCCATGTGTTGCGTCGGTATGGGGGTTGATTTGATGCTGGCCTGGCCCATCGCCCAACTGGTGGTCCTGGATACCGGGACGGCGGTTGATTTGATCTTCCGAAAGGAGATTACCGAGGCCGAAGATTCCCAAGCCTTCAGACAGAAAAAGATCGAACAATATAATTACAAATTTTCTAACCCCTTCCATGCAGCCTCGAATATGCTGGTGGACAAGGTCATCAAGCCGAGCGAAACCCGCCCCCAACTGATCAAGGCCTTGCGCATGCTGCGAACAAAGAAAAGACCGGCCCCCTTTCGACGGCACGGCAACATTCCCCTTTAAGGTCGAACCGCCGGAGGCCCTTCTTACTCATTTTCAGGAGGCTTCTTGATATCTACCACTTCGGCTTGAAAAATATCGATCAGGTCTTTAATCTGGGGATGGGTCAGGGTTTCCTTAAGTAACGCTTTCTTTGGCCGGTCCTGGGAGGCCACTCCGCCCCGCTTGCCCTTGGGAATTTCGTGGCTCAGGAATCGGATCTTCATCTTTCGTTTATAATAATCCTGGCAGATTTTTTCTAATTTTTTCTTATTTCCGTTGCCTTCCAACAGCCCCAGTTGAAAGGAGTTACCCTTAAAATCCCATTCCAGGGTGTTCTCATCCAGCAGTCGAAATTCTGCCTGGGCCAGATAAGTGGCCAAAGGCAGATTCTGGCGGCGAATAAATTCCAGCAGATCTTCCGGAGATTCAGTTTCCGACCCTGTCGGGCTGGGTGACTCGACCGGGATCTCGGAAGGAGATGGCCTGACCCCCTCTTTTTTAAGATCTTCTTCCGGTGTTTTTTCAGGCAACGGGGGCGGCGAATAAACCGGCCGGGGCTCTTTTAAGGTCTGAATTTCCCTGGGGGGCCGATCCTTGGACCCAATTGGGTTTTCCCGGGCAGGAAACCCCTGTTCCTGAATTTGGACCAGTTTTTCCAGGATGGCCTCGATGGGGACAATTTCCTGTAAACGGGCCGTTCTAAGCAAAAGCATTTCCAAGGCCAAACGCGGTTGCGGGGCCCGGCGCAGTTCCCATTCGGATTGGATTAAAAAATGCAATCCATCCTGGAGGAAATCCACCGAGGTCTCCTGCACCCTGGTTCTAATCTCAGAGACCTCTTCCCGAGGGAGATCTATTAAAGGCCCTTGATCGTGTCCCATCTTAATCAGGAGCAGGTTTCTGAAATGCTCGATCAGGTCTTTTAAAAACTGCTTCAGGTCATAGCCGAATTCATAGACCTCGCCGACCAGTTCCAGGAGGGTTTTTACCTGGTTTCCGATCAGGGCCCAACCGACATCAAAGATGATCCGGCGGTCTACAAAACCGAGGATTTCCTGAACCTGGGTCTCGGATATCTTCTCGGCAGAAAAGGAAAGGATTTGGTCCAGAAGGCTCAAGGAGTCCCGAATACTCCCTTCGGATTGTCGGGCGATCAAACGCAAGGCCCCCTCTTCGAAGGCCACTTGTTCGGCCTGGGCTAAAGACTTGAGATAGTCGACAATAGAATCCAGAGAAACCCGCCTGAAATTAAAAGACTGGCAGCGGGAAAAGATAGTCAGAGGGACTTTGTTGAGTTCGGTGGTGGCAAAGATAAACAGGGCGTGTTTGGGTGGCTCCTCCAAGGTCTTCAGCAAGGCATTAAAGGCCTCGCCGGTCAACATGTGGACCTCATCGACGATATAAATCTTATACCGTCCCTGGGCCGGTAAATATTTTATATTCTCCCTCAACTCCCGGATATCGTCGATCCCGCGGTTGGAGGCCCCGTCGATTTCCTGGACGTCCAGACTGACCCCTTGGGTAATTTCCCGGCAGGAGGTGCACTGGTTGCAGGGAACCGCGGCCGGCCCTTGCTGACAGTTGAGCGCTTTGGCCAGGATTCGAGCCACTGAAGTCTTGCCTACCCCCCGGGGGCCGCTGAATAAATAGGCATGGGCTACCCGG
>JAZDOU010000317.1:0-3711 GCA_043798385.1 Pseudomonadota bacterium | reverse complement strand
TTGGCTTGTTTAATGTAATCAATAAGTTGGTTGATAATCAGGTACTTGCGGAAACCGTCTGTAAAGGTCTTAAAATCCCTCGGTCCTCGTGGCTGTACCGGTTCGATTCCGGTCCCAGGCACCAGTAATAGTTAATAAAATAGGGACTTAAAGATTTTGACGGCTTTAAGTCCCTATTCTTTTTTGTCTACGGGTTAACCATTTTTCTGATTTTGTCCCACCCTACCCCTGAGGGATCACTTAATGCTCCACGGTCCGGGAGCGTTCCAGGTTCCCATGAACCTCCGTCCATCACCAAGAGAGGTAACGATAGGTTCGAGGAGCACCCTGATCGTCGAAACGACATCCTCAAAGGTCTCCGGCGCATCGGTCAGCTTGGCCTTTTTGATAAAACCCCGCCATTGAACCTGCTTGTCCGTATCATGTGGAAATGATGGATCGAAGACTTTGGGGGTATTGGGGATCAGCGTTTTTCGATTCATAAATGTTTTCTCGATCGCCTCGGACAGCGTCTCACCCTTGAAATCAAACCTGCGTGACAATAACCAAATATCGTAAAAATCCTTCATCCGGCTGTTCAGAATGCCAAGCTTTACCATGGCCTGGAACTTTTCGGCAATAGTGCTTTCCATGCTGTACCCCTTCAACTCGGGCGCTGGAAAATCAAGCAGTACCGGATAGGTCACTTTAATAGGGCCAGGAACGATTACATCCCCAAAACCGATATCAATCTGCAAGGAGAACCGGGCCTTTCCCAGACTCCCCCGGATCCGAACACGTACACCTTCGTATTCGGCATCCTCTGTGATTCTTGCGGCCGTTACCGTTTCCGCCTGGAAAAGCATGCCGTCGGCTTCAACCTCCATTTCGCAGGCATCTTTCATCGCGGCGACAATCGCTTCGAGGCTGTTATCGATTCTCCCCAGAAGATCAATGTCCATGGTGGGACGTGTCACTCGTCCGACCCACCCTGAAAACATCAAGGCCCCCTTGAGGATGAATCGGTTTGCCCGCGGACTTCGGAAGAGTCGGTAGATAAAACGTTCGATAGCAAAGTGCTGCAAGAGTTCATTGAAGGGTCGGGAGGATTCCCGGGCCTTGTCGAGAAGACGCTGATGCACTGAAGCGGCGGTGTCCTTGATATTTTTGGCCATCAAAGTAGCGCCTCGATGTACGGCCGGATAATTTTTTTCACCCGGCAAATCGCTGCATAATGCATGAGATCGTCCACCCGAACGCGCTTGCGCTCGCGGTAAAAGCGAACTGTCTCCACAGCCGTTTCCAGACCAACCTTATTGCGGAATTTGAAGCAGTCGGCGAGTGTCTTCTCTGGATTGTAGATGCGCACCTTTACGCCATCGAGTTCATGGGTCTCAACACCCTCTGAAAAGGCCTGGCCGGTGAACCGGTAGGTCTTGATCGGTGGGTGGGCCAGACGAGGTTCCTCCGCCCCGCGTGGCAGTGCCAAGTGGATCTCGTGGGGTATCTGGGTGGTGAGTTCGTGAAAGGCCAATGCCGAGATCAGGCAGATCACACCGATAGGGACACGAGTTGCGACGGTCACCAAATCGGGGTTTCCCAGGGGTGAGCCGTCGGCAAGACGGTACACCCCGCGGCTTACCACCTCAATCGTCCCGGAGTCTCTTAGGGTGTAAAGCGTTCCGGGATGAATACCCGCGCGAAGCGCCTGGGTCGTGTGGAGGATCCCGCCATGCTCTTTAAATATGGCAACAGCTCTGTGAAACCGGGATCCCGGTTTATTGGTGTTTTGGGTCTTCATGATAGAATTACAAACAGTTTTTAATTTTTGTAGGTAATTTTATCAATTTCGAATTTTATGTCAACGGGTATCTTTAGTGACTTAAGAATAGAATTCTACGCAAAATGGAAAGAATTTATTAAAGAACAAGCCGTTGACCCGGACCAACCAAGGGTTTTAACACATTTCGTATATCCAATTTTGGTTCCGGCTGGTCCGGGTTGGGATGATCTTTATAAATAAAGCCACTTGGAGCCGCATCAAGCGTCAAGGGGGTAGAGTGCCTCCACCATTGTGCCCAACTTTTGCCTATGGCTATTATTTTCAAATTAACTGAAACTAACTCAAGCTGACATGGACTAAAACAGGAAAGACTAATAAATTTAGATGATTGGTAGTAATATTTATTGTAGGGTTGTGAAAGGGTAGGGTAGGGCCTTTTTCGGACTTAAAATCCCTCGGTCCTCGTGGCTGTACCGGTTCGATTCCGGTCCCAGGCACCAGATAATTTAATAAAATTAAGGGACTTATAGTTTTTTCGGCTTTAAGTCCTTTTCTTTTTTGCTCCACCCCTTAAATTCTCTCCCCACTTTTTTAATTAAACGGCCTCTCCCTACTCCCCCTGACCTCGAAACAAAAAGGCCGGTCAGGTTTCCCCGTCCAACCTTCCTTGAAAGCCCCTCGGCTTGCGAAAGGAAAGCCTTTCGTTTTCTTCGGGAAGTGGCCAGACCGGATAAGGATTTGAAGCTTCCCGCACCGTGGTGCCGGGAGCTTCCATGCAAGGAAAACTATTATTATTTGTAATTCTCTCACTAGTCCTCTACGAGGAATTCGCTCGCTGTCCATGTCTATCGGCTGGTATGGGTCATCCATCGGGGAACAGGGAAAAGAACCTGACTTTGTTCTTTTCGGGAATCAGCACGGTCTCCTGATCCCGGAAGTGAAGGATTGGCGGATTGATCAGATTGAGGAGGCCGTCCACTCATACCGTTACGGTCCAGGGGGGAGGCTTATAATTGATTTTGCAATGGATCCTAAATAATAGTATAATGTGATAGAGGTTAAATGAGATGGAGGTTGAAGCATGAAGGGTAAGGTAAAGCGGAATGCTCCCGGTATTGTTCTCAAAGAAGGTAAACCATCAGCCGTAATCCTTGACATTGATGAATATCGAGAAATGTTGGAACGCCTGGAGGATCTCGAGGATTTAAATATGCTCAAGGAACTAAGGAAAAAACCCCTTAAATTCAGAAAGTTAGAAGACTTCTTCCAGGAGTATCAGCCAGGTGTATGAAGTCTATCTCGAACGATCAGCAGAGAACGATCTCAGGCGTCTGACGCCATCCATTTTCCACCGTATCGTCCCCCATATTAAGACCTTATCAGGAAACCCAAGACCTTCCGGGTGCAGAAAAATAACAGGTTCAAGTAACGATCGGCGTATTAGAATTGGCGACTATCGTATCATTTACGAGATCGACGATGAATCAAAGACAGTGAGGATTATGCGAGTCCGCCATCGCCGGGAGGTATATCGAGGGTAATAAATATTCTTTCTTGAACATGGATAGCGAGCGCATTCCCCGTAGCTGGCTGCGGGGTTAGCGAGCGAACTAGTTTCCATCCGGAAACGGTCTTTTTTTGCCCTGGCGGTGTCAATCTGCCGGCTGTCTTGTGGGGCGACCCCAAGGTCGCTTTTGCGCCACCCCTTGATTTCCTTGCCAGAACAAAAAAATCCTCGTTTCCGAATTGGAAACCAATCGTTTCACATCCGGTGTTTCCGGATGGGAACGAACTACAAAATGGGGGGACACCATACTTAATTGTGTGACAATAGAGAATTAATAAGTATGGTGTCCCCCCATTTGTAACGACTTCGATCAACGGGAACTCTGGCAGACCTTCATGACCGGCAACTATTATTACTGTTTCGCCTGCCAGGCCCAATGCCC
>JAZDOU010000304.1:0-4767 GCA_043798385.1 Pseudomonadota bacterium | reverse complement strand
CCGCAACTGGGGGAATTGGATTTAAAGATAAAACCGCCCAGGCCCAATTGGGTCAGTCCGGCTATATGTAGGCGTGTCCACTCCTTCATCCGCTCGGTGTAATCCACCCGGGAATAAATGGTTATTAAACGGGGATTTTCCGGATCGCCCATTAGACGCATGGCCTCACGGGGGATGCCCAGACCGCATTCGACTTCCGGACAGACCGGGACAAAATCCACATGGTTTCCCAGGGTCTCGATGATAAAGCGGTCCGCTTTATGGCCCCCATCATATCGGACCTTTTCGCCCAGCAAACAGGCGCTGATTCCTAATAAGATCTTAGTTTCCATCGAGTCCTTAAGAATTTTTCCTGATATAGGCTTGGATGTCGAATTTGGATTTTAAACCCTGATAACTCATGGCGCGGATCTTGCCGAAGACCGGGCGTTCCCCCCAGGCCCGGTCATGAACTCCTCCGATGCTCCAGGCAATACCGGTATAGCCGTTGGGATCGCGACCGTCAAGTTCGTATTTGTCATTGAGATAAATAGCCGTTCGTTGGGCCTCTTCCGGTTTGGGAGTCCATTCCAGTATCTTTTTGGCCCAGTACATGCGCATATACCCAGGCATTTTTCCGGTGCGGACCATTTCCCTCTGGGCGGCGTTCCAGAGGGGGTCATGGGTCTGGGCCTTCTCAAATTGGTCTAATGAATACAGATATTGTCTGGGATCAGACCGATGGGCCTGAAGGGTTTTTTTGGCCCAATCCGGAAACCCGGAGACCTTATCATAATCAGGGTTGTAATAACAGAAATTATCGGAAAGTTCCCGGCGAACGATCAGTTCTTCCAAAAAGGCATTTTTCGCTTCCTGATTCACCCTGGCCTTTTGCACCTCCAGGGCAATTCGTTGGGCTGAGATCTGGCCGAAGTGAAGATAAGGGGAAAGATTCGACTGGCCCTCCCGGTTGGGATCGTTTCTCCATTTCTGGTAATAAGGCAAGGTGTGTTTGATGAAATGTTTCAGCATCCGGTGAGCTTCTTTTTCGCCGGGTTTGAGCCACTTGATCTCAAAGACCGAGCGATCAACCGGCAACTCATCCAGCAGCCTTTCCCAGTTGATTGGGGAACGGGCTTCTTCCCAGGAGAACGGCTGGTCTTTCAAGGGCGGGAAGTCTTCTAAAAACTCATCCAGAATTCGCTGCAGTTTAGGGCGCAGGGTATAGGCCCCGAATTCCCGCTTGGGCGAGGCGATCCAACAGGGAATAATATTATGGGCATCCACTTCCAGGATGGGAATGGCCATTCTGCCGGCAACGGACCTCTTCCATTCTCTTTTAGGACGAAGGGGATCAAAATCGGTTATAAGGACAGCCCCGTCAAATTGTTTTATCAAGGAGGGTAGTTTTTCCTGGGGCTCACCCAAGAGGCAATAGAAGGGGATATTTTTTTTGCGCAAGGCCGTTTCCACTTCCTGGAGTCCTTTGAGCATAAAGGCATAGTGTCTCAGGGTGGCCCCTAAAAAATTCGGAACCAGACAAAAAACCACTATCAAGGGGACCTGGTTCTCAAGGGAAAGTTGCTGAGCAAAAAGCAGGGCCCAGTTGTCCTGTAACCGCTGCTCCCGGCTCATCCAATAAACGATGGGGCCTTGTCCGGCTTGGCCTTTTTTTAGGGATCGAATTCTTTCCGGATGCATAAGGATTTTGACTTTCCTTAAAATTCTTACTCTCTCTAACCTGTTCCGGTTCAGTTCAACTCCTCTTGTCGATCTCCACGATAAGTTTTTTAAAGATGAAGTGATGAAAGGGTAAAAAGATATACCAGTACATTTTACCCAGGAGAGTCTGGGTATCAAAATAGGGGATAACCGACAACCTTCGCCCGCCCCTTTCTTCCTCGATCTGAAACTCCAGCCAGGCCTTCCCGGGCAACTTCATCTCGGCCCGTAAAAGGAGCCTCTTGTTGGGAATGAGATCTTCAACCCGCCAGAAATCGATGACATCGTTGATGTTTAATTGGGAATACCTCTTTCTCCCCCTGGAAGAGCCGACACCCAAGAGCATGCGATCGACCATTCCCCGCAACCGCCACATCCAGTTGTTGTGAAACCAGCCTTCCTTGCCTCCAATCCTGCAAATTGATTGGAAAAGAGAGGCCGAATTCTTGAAGGTGAGGAGGGAATAGCGGGACTGATAGGCGATCTTTCCCTTCAGTTCGGATAGGTTAGGGGCCAGCGCATGGGCTGAAGGATAGGCATCGGACCAGCGGGTAGAAACCTGGTCCTGTTTTTCCCAGGTCAGGGCTCGGTCAATGGCCTCTTGATAGGAAAGAGGTTCAAAGGGGATTAGTCTTCGAATCGCATCATCATGAACAACCACCTCGTTCTTGAGTCCCTCCATCAGACATTTGGTTATTTGATGAGGGACCGGGGTAAACAGACTGACCAGGTAGCAATAAAACCGAAGATAAGAAAAGGAGGTGGAGAAAAAAATTACCTTTTTATCGAGGATCCGGGCTAATGTCTTAAGCATCTGCTCGTAGGTTAAAATGTCCGGTCCCCCAATGTCAAATTCCTTTCCCGTTGTCTCCGGCATCTCAAGTGCGCCCACTAAATACTTGATTACATCTCTAATGGCAATCGGCTGGCAGCGATTCTTCATCCAATGGGGCAGAAAGATAATCGGGAGTCTTTGTACCAGATGTTGAATGATTTCATAGGAGGCGCTTCCGGAGCCAATAATAATCGCTGCCCGAAGGACCGTTAAGGGCACCCGCCCCTTTTTCAACTCGTTGGCAATTTCTATTCGACTGCGGAGATGGAGGGAAAGGGGGTTCCTGATATCTCCCAGGCCGCCAAGATAGACAATCCTTTTTACCCCGGCTTCTTCGGCGGCCATCCGAAAGGCCTTGGCTGCTTTTATGTCGACCTTTCTAAAGGCATGGGGACCAAGGCGCAGGGAGTGAATCAGATAATAGGCGGTATCAATGTCTTTAAGGACCGGGGGGAGTTGTTTAAGCTTAGCGGCATCGGCTACGACCACTTCGGTCTCCGGCCAGGTTTTCTGATAAACTTGGGGCGCTCCCCGGACCATGATCCGGACTTGATACCCTCTGGCCAACAGTTCCGGGACCAATCGCCCCCCGATATATCCGGAGGCCCCGGTAACCAGAATTTTACCTGGTGCGCTAAGGGGCCTGGTCGGAAGATCGCTGCAGTAGAGATCTGGATTGTCCCAGGTTTGGGGTTTAGAAATTGGCTCCATTACGTTTGCTGGTTTTTCCTGGTGGCTTTCCCTGGTTTAATCCGCTCCGGCCCATGGTAAATGGGTTTTCCGACCGCTTTTCCGATGCCCCTCAAGGTATTTGAATAAAGGAAGCGGTGAAAAGGTTCAAGCCCATACCAATAGAGCAACCCTCCCAGTCCGGAAGGCAGAAAACGAACCAGTTCCTGGAGTTCCGTAATCCCCTGAGGAAGGGCTTTGATTTTAAATTCCAGGATAGCCTCCCCCGGAAGTTTCATCTCGGCCACTAACAGTAAACGAAAAGGGGGTTCAATTTCCAATACCCGCCAGAAATCCAGGGCATCTCCGGGGCGTAATTCAGTCGGGTGCCGTCTCCCCCCTCTAAACCCAATCCCACCCATCAGGCGATCGAATCCCCCTCTTATTTTCCATAAGCTTTGACCAAAATACCACCCGGTCCGGCCACCGATTTCTACGATGGGTTTCCAGACTTCTTCGGGACCGGCCTGGATATGAATCCGGTATCCTAATTCCAAAATGGTTCCGCCGGCATATTGGGTATCTCCGCAATAGATCCATTCCTGGGGGACGTTGGCGCCGGCATCCATCCAGCAGGTGTCGATCTGTTGCTGTTGAAGCCGTTCCAGGGCCAGCCGAATGGTTTGGCGACAGTCCAGCAAGTCTTGAGGAATAATATCCCGGATACGGTTATCCTGGCAGATCACCGGGTTGCGTAATCCTTCGGCCAATGGCCGGGCAATAGCCGAGGGGATCGGAGTGATGAGGTGGATCCAATAAGAACTAAAATGTGGGGTCAGGAAGGGAACAGGGATGATCAATCGTTTTGGGAGATGGGCCTCTTCGGCATAGAGCTGAAAAAGTTTTCGATAGGAGATTATATCCGGACCACCGATATCAAAAACTTGTCCTAATACCTCATCATGTTCCAGACAGCCTTGCAGGTAATGGAGTACATTGCGAATCGCTATGGGTTGGACCGGGGTCTCCACCCAGCGGGGGGCGAGCATAATAGGTAACCGGTCCGTCAGATAACGCAAGAGTTCAAAAGAGGCACTACCGGCACCTAAGATCATGGCGGCCCGTAAAAAGGTGGTTGGTACCGGACCGGATTGTAAAATACGAGCCACCTCCTGGCGGGAACGCAGGTGTTGGCTTAAGCTCTGATCGTCCCTCCCGCCCAACCCACCCAAATAGATGATGCGGTTTAATTGGGCCTTGGCAGCGGCCTCCACCATATTGTGGGCGGCCTGCCGGTCCGTTTCCGTATACCCCTTGGGGTCGGCGATCATGGAGTGGACCAGATAAAAGGCCGCCCAGCAACCCTCCAGGGCCTTCCCTAAAGACGCCTGGTCCAAAACATCCCCGGCGGCCAATTCAACTAGAGGATGATTACTCCAGGGACGTCCTTTTAATTTAGCGATCGATCGTCCCAGGGCACGGACCCGATAGCCGGCCTGTAAGAGCTTGGGAACCAGACGACCACCCACATAGCCAGTAGCACCGGTTACCAAGACAGGTTG
>JAZDOU010000288.1:0-8072 GCA_043798385.1 Pseudomonadota bacterium | reverse complement strand
GTTTTAAGAGATTTATGCTATACATTTATAAAACCCCTTAGTCGATGGAGGAGCCTCTATGTTAGAATCCAAAAAAAAGATGGCCCAAAGTTTTTCTGACTTAAAAGTGGCCCTGGAAAAGGGTAAAGGGTCTGTGGAAGCGATTTTCCCGATTTTTGAAACAGGCTGTCAGGAATTCGCCCGGGAGACTGAGAAAGTCCCCCCTGAATTCTTGAAGCAATTTCTTGATCTGGTCCAGGGGTTGAAAGAAAAGATAGACCAGGGGAATGTATCGGCTGTGTTTCAACAGATGGACGAGATCAAAAAGCTCAAAAAGTCCTGTCATGAAAAATATAAATAAATGAGAAAATTATTTCTGATTAGTGTCTTGATGTTTTTGGTCCTGGGGATTAAGGTTCCGGACCTTCCGGCCCTGGGATCCAACACCGGAGAGCCCCCTCCTCAAAACCAATCCGGGAAACCCTCCTCTCCTGTCTCGGAAACCATTCAATTAACCCTGCCGGCAGGGACCTCGATCAAGGTCCAATTGAATCAGTCTATCCGCACCTCAACCCATCGAACCGACCAGACTTTTTTTGCCACCCTCAAAGAACCCCTTTTGCTGGGAGAAAAGAGCTTGTTTCCTGCCGGGGTCCCTTTCATCGGGTTAATCTCCGGTATTGTGGAGTCCGGACATTTTAGCGGCACCGCTCTGATCGAACTCCAACTGGTGCGGGTTATCATGCCCGATCAATCGACCTATTCCCTGAGCACCAAACCTTTTCAAAAATCAGGCCGGGCCCATTTCCTGCGTAATATTGGCTTGATCGGGGGCGGCGCCATTTTGGGGGCCGGACTGGGAACACTTTTTGGACAGGTTCCCGGGGCCTTGTCGGGGATCGGCCTGGGGGGTGGAATTGGGGCAATCCTGGCTTATGTGACCGGGAAAGAGGATTTGTTTCTTAAGGCCGGAGCAGAACTGGTTTTTACCCTGTCCCGCCCGATCACGGTATCGGTTCCCCCTTCGCCTGCTATGCCATTGAAGTAACATGCTAAAAATGATGAACTCGTAAAAAGTCAAAAAAAGGATGGGTTTGTAAAAAACTCCTGCCAGCCTCCAAGGAGGCCTTTTAATAGGTCGGCATACGGCATCCGAATGGATGCCTTCTTTTAGTTCGACAAAGTCGAACGGCCGACCGGCTGCGAGGCGCGCAAATCCTGAGGAGTGAGGCGTACTTACTGGTACGCCGCAACGACGAAGGATGCAGCGCAACAAAGCAGGTGGACTTTTTACGAAGCCATCATTATTATGAGACGGCTAATATTAAAGTTTTTCCCCCGGGCCCATTTTCTCCAGGAAGGTCAGCTTGGATAGGGAAGGATAATGGGTCGGATCATAGCTGATGGGGGTGAGGGTTACATAGCCGGCGGATAAAAGGGCCTGATCGGTATCCGGGGTCTCGTCCGGCGGGGGCAGGATCCCGGCTTGCCAGTAATAGATGTTTTCCCGGGGATCGATGCGGCGTTCAAAACGTTCTACAAAACGAAAGGTCCCCTGTTTAACGAGGCGAATCCCCTTGATCTCCGCCAGGGGCAGGTCCGGCACATTGACGTTCAGTGAGACCCCGGGAGGGAGGGGGGATTTTATCAGCCGGGAGATCAGATCGGCTGTGATTTGAGCCGCGGTTTCAAATTGACGGGTCTGATAAGAGTTGATGGAGACGGCCATAGAGGTCAGACCCATCATGGCCCCTTCGGTGGCGGCGGAAACCGTACCGGAGTAAATGACATTGATCCCCACATTGGGTCCCAGGTTGATGCCTGAAATCAGCAGGCCGGGTGGAGGAACAATCAGCTCGTGAAGGGCGATCTTGACACTGTCGGCCGGGGTGCCGCTGACCCCATAACCGAAAAAGGCCCCGTTCTTAAAGATTTTTTTAACCCTGAGAGGCTGGGTCAAGGTCAGGGCATGACCAACAGCGCTTTGTTCTGATTCGGGAGCCACAATCCAGATCGGATACTTTTTTTTGAGGACCTTTGCCAGAATCTCCAGCCCTTTGGCAAAGATGCCGTCGTCATTGGTCAAAAGGATGCTTGGGGAAGATCCTTCTCTATCCTGTTTCAAGAGTCCTCCCCCTGTCTTTAATGAATCAAATGCCCTAATCTTGTCCAGCGGACCCCAAACTCGGTCCGGTCCCAGGACCAGTAGATGATAAAGGCCTGACCGATGATCTCTTTCTGATCCACAAAACCCCAGTAACGGCTGTCGTAGCTTTCGTCACGGTTGTCTCCCATGACAAACAACTTGTTTGGCGGGATGATGACCGGTCCGGTATTGTCTCGCGGTTGTTCCGCCTCGGGGATGACCATCTGGTCCGAATGGACTCCATGAAGGTCTTCCATGGGGAGGTGATTAATATAGACCTGCTTATCTTTAATCTGGACCGTATCCCCCGGGAGTCCGATCACCCTTTTGATAAAGTCTTTTTTGGGGTCCACCGGGTAAATAAAGACGACCACGTCATTCCTTTTTGGTACACTTACGGGGATCAGGGTGGTGTTAATAGAGGTGAAGGGAACCCTCAGTTTGATTCCGAAAATAAACTTGTTGACTAAAATATGGTCTCCCACCAACAGGGTGGGTTTCATCGACCCGGAAGGGATCTTGAAGGCCTGGACGACAAAGGCCCGGATCACCAAGGCCAGGAGGATAGCGATAATGATGGATTCGGTATATTCTCGGATGATAGATTTTTTTCGTTCAGGTCTTGGGTTCATGGTTCGTTCTTTTTCCAAATAGTCCTCCTTAGACAATAAAAGGATCGGCATCGCTTGAGGGAAGAGATTTAAGACCGTTGACTTGGGCCTCAAGTGAAACGCCTTTAGTCCCGTTTCCAACAGACGGTCTAATAATCACCGTGTTGTCTTTAATATCGGGATTACAGACAGGAATCAAGAAAAAAGTCTTTATTTTTTTTACTAATCGAAATAATATCAATAATTATGGACCAATATCGTCTGCCCGAAATTAACCCCGGCCATGAAGTCCACCCCCCTTTTCGGTTTTGTCCTTTATGTGGGGGGCGGTTAGATAAAAAGCAGCTCAAGGCCAATGAACCGGACCGTTTGGTTTGCAGTCAGTGTTCCTTTGTCTATTATCTCGATCCTAAGGTGGCAGCCGGAACGGTAACACTTTTTGAAAAGGGAATTGTCCTGGTAAAAAGAGGGATTTCACCTGGATACGGCAAGTGGGTCATCCCCGGAGGATTCGTTGATCGTGGGGAAACACTGGAGGAGGCCGCCATTCGAGAGACCCTGGAAGAGACCAATCTGCAGGTTCGTTTAACCTCTCTGTTAAATGTCTATTCTTATCCCGGGAATGCAGTAGTAATCGTGGCTTATTTGGCCCAGGCCCTGGCCGGGGTCCCGGCCATCTGTGAGGAAAGCCTGGAATGGGGTCTGTTCCAATATGAGGAAATTCCCTGGTCTGAACTGGCCTTTACCAGCACCAGGGATGCCTTAAAGGATTATGGAAAACGTTTGGCCTCCCCCAGTCATCATTTTGACCTTTGAGGGCGGTTTTTACTTGTCAAACAGGACAATACAGGGTAGAACCAGGCCGTTTCGATCTCAAATCATTAAGAGCCTTTTGTAAAAGTCCCCTGGTGTCATTCCGGCGAAAGCCGGAATCCAGGGTGACGGAACTGGTTCCCGGCCTTCGCCCTCCGGGGTGGAGTCCCCTTCCCTCCGGCCTGTAAGCCCTACGGGCTGGAAGCGAGGACGGAATCCGGGACGACGTCTGGACACCGGCCTTCGCCGGTGTGACGAACTTTGAGAAATTTGAAAGAACCTCATTAGGTTATAAGAAAAAGGAGTGTAAACAACGTGGAATGGATTAGACCAGAAAGACTGAGGGATTTATCTCCGGAAAGAAAAGAGGCCTTGCTGAAAAGGTCTATGGAAGACATCTCGGATATTTATGAAGAAACCCGTGCCATTGTCCGTGGCGTCCAAAAGGGAAAAGACGGGGTTATTCTAAAGCATTACCAGAAATATAAATCCGATATTCGCACCCAGGATCTTTTGGTTCAACCGGAAGAAATCAAGGCGGCCTATAAACAGGTCGATAAGGCTGTGCAACAGGCCTTAAAACAGGCAGCCAGGAATATCGAAAAGTTTCATCGGGCCCAATTGGAAAGGGAAATGTGGTCGATTGAAGTCATGCCGGGGATCTTGGCCGGCCGGATTCGAAGGCCTCTGGAAACGATCGGGGCCTATGTCCCCGGGGGTCAGGCCAACTACCCCTCCAGCGTCCTGATGAATATCCTGCCTGCCCGGGTGGCCGGGGTATCCACCCTTGTGGCCTGCACCCCACCCCAGAAAGGGATGAAGGCCGACCCGGTCACGATAGTGGCCGCTGATATTGCCGGGGCGGATTATCTTTTCAAGGTGGGTGGGCCCTGGGCCATTGCCGGAATGGCTTATGGGACCGAATCGATGCCTAAGGTGGATAAGATTGTCGGACCGGGTAATAAATATGTCACTGCCGCCAAGATGACTGTCTTTGGGACGGTGGATATTGACTCTCCGGCCGGTCCGAGTGAGTCCCTCATTGTGGCTGATGAGACTGCCAGGCCGGAGTGGATGACCTGGGATTTTCTTTCCCAGATTGAGCATGACCCGGATGCCGGGGCTATCCTGGTCACGCCGTTTCTTCCTTTGGCCGAAAAGGTCTGTGAGATAATAAATCGTGAGTTGCCCGGGCTGGAACGGAAAGAAATTATTCAGTCGGCCTTGACCCGCCATTCAGCGGTTTTGGTCACTTCCAATCTCAAGGAAGCGGTCGCCTTTGCCAACGACTATGGGGCCGAACATTTGCAGATCGTTACCCAGGACCCCTGGATCATCCTGCCGATGATCAATCATGCCGGTTCAATTTTTATGGGTCCCTATGCCCCGGTTCCAGCGGGTGATTATGCCTCAGGCACCAATCATGTCTTGCCGACCGGAGGGTGCGCCAGAATGTTTTCAGGGCTTTCAGTGGACGATTTTATCAAGAAGCCGACTTTTCAGTATCTGAGCAAGAAAGGATTACAGGGCTTGAGGAAGACCATTACCCTGTTGGCCGAAAAGGAAGGCCTGCCGCTCCATGCCCGGGCGGTGGAGGAAAGGTTTAAATAAATTTAAAATTTTCCGGTTGCGAGTTACGGATAAGGAGGGGTTAGAGTAACGATTCCGATTTATTCATTTCCAACCCGTGATGGTCTCGCAAAAAGTCAAAAATACAAAATTCGTGACTAATTATTTCAATAGGTTGTCCCTGCCAAAGAGGCTATATTCGGACTTTTTATGAGACCATCACCCGTAACTCGCAACCCGCAACCGGTATCCTCGGAAGTCAGATCTTGCCGGCTGCTTCAAAACCCAAATCAAAGGCCTTTAGATTTATGTCCCAGAGCTTCGGCTTGAGATTCAGCTTGAGGGCCTCTTTCATCTGATCGGCGGTCACCGGAACGGTATTGCTCTGGGCTAAGGCCCCCAGCATGACGATATTGACGGCCATGGCCGAGCCGGCCTCTTCGGCCAGGGCATCGGCGTTCAGGGCGATCGTTCGTTTTACCTTGTCCTGGATTAATTTCAAGGCCTCTTTGATATTGGGATAAACCCCCTTGCCGACCATGACGGTAAAAGGCATCAACGGGGTAACGTTGGTAATGACTGTTGATTCACGGGAACATTTTCCCAAGGCCCGTAAAGTCTCAGAAGGTTCAAAACTGATCAGGACATCGGCCTCTCCATCGGAAACGATGGAACTCAGGGCACCGCCTAAGACTACCGCCGATTCAACCACCCCGCCGCGTTGGGCCATGCCATGGACTTCACTGACATTAACCGGAATCCCGGCCAAGAGGGCGGCTTCTCCTAAAACTCGGGAGGACAAAAGGTTGCCCTGACCCCCCACTCCTACAAAGACGATCCGTTTAGTATCCATAGAGTACTCCTCTTATTTCCTGGGCAAAATAGCATTTTCCGGGCAGACCTGGGCACAGACTGCACAGCCAATGCAAAGGTTCTCGTTAATCTTGACCCGGTTTTCTTCGACATAAAAGGCCGGACAGGCGAACAAGTTGACGCAATCCCGATGGTTTTTGCAGCGGCTTTCGCTGATCGTATAGGTGCGCGTCTTGGCCGGTGGGGTCACCTTTTTGGCATACAGGGGGCAGATCTCTTTGGAGATAATTACCGAGACCCCGTCGAAATCCAATGATTTTTTAACGGCAGCCATGGTCTCTTTGACTTTTCTGGGGGCCACAACCGAGATTTGTTTGACCCCGATCCCTCGAACCACCTCTTCAATGGAGACCCGGATATTGGGCTGTCCCAACAGGGACATATCAACCCCCGGATGAGGCTGATGACCGGTCATAGCCGTGGTTTCATTGTCCAGGATGACCAGGGTAAACCTGTGGTTATTATGGACGGCATTCACCAGACCGGTCATTCCCGAATGGAAGAAGGTGGAATCTCCGATAAAGGCAATGATATGTCTGTTGGTGGCCCGGGCAAAACCGGCGGCCGAGCTGACACTGGAACCCATACAGATCAGGAAGTCGGCTGCGCTTAACGGGGGGAGCATGCCCAAGGTATAACAGCCGATATCGGTGGGGTAGATGGCCTCTTCACCGGCCACTTTTTTAACTGCATAGAAGGTCGACCGATGGGGACATCCAGGGCAGAGATTGGGCGGTCGACCGGGAAGAGGGGGAATATCGGCAAGATCCACCTTGGTCCGGTCTTGATAGGCTAACCCAAAATACTGGGTGATGGCATTGCGGACCCGGGCGGGTTCATTTTCAAAGAGACGGTTAAGCTGAGCCACTCCCTTGCCCTGAATCGGGAGTGTCAAGCCCTTAGTCTGGGCCAGGGCCCGGACGGCCTCTTCCATGATAGGCTCCAACTCCTCCACGATTAAGACTTTGTCGACCTGTTTCAGGAATTTCTGGGCCAACTCGTCTGGAAAAGGATAAGAGAGGCCGACTTTCAGGATCGAGAATGAGTTCTGGGCCTTCAAGTCTTCCAGGGCATCCTGGACATAACAAAAGCTGACCCCCTGGGTGATGATGCCCAGTTTGCCGCTGCCGATGATTTCATTAAAGGGGGATGAATTGGCTTCCTCTAAGGCCTGATCGTATTTTTGAAGCAGTTTGATGTGCAGGTTTCTGGAAACGGCCGGCACCGTCACATACCTCATGGGATCTTTGGTAAAACTTCCCTGGGTCTGGCGGGGCCTGATCTCTCCCAGGGTGACAATCCCCCGGGAATGATTGATCCGGGTGGTGGTCCTCAAGAGGACCGGTATCAGTAATTTTTCCGACAGGTCGAAGGCGGCCAGAGTCATATCTTTGGCCTCCTGGGGGGTTGTCGGCTCAAACATCGGTAACCCGGAGAGCCGGGCGTAATAGCGGTTATCCTGCTCATTTTGACTGGAAAAAAGCGAAGGATCATCGGCCGTCAATATGACCATGCCGCTGTTTACACCGGTATAGGCTAAGGTCATCAAGGGATCAGCGGCCACATTCAGCCCGACATGCTTCATGGTGACCATAGTCCTTAAACCACAGACCGCTGCGCCGGCAGCCACTTCCAGGGCGACCTTCTCGTTGGTGGAGTATTCAAAATACAGATCGGTTTCCTGTTTGATTTGATAGAAGTTTAAGGCCACCTC
Organism: Pseudomonadota bacterium; assembly: GCA_043798385.1. GTDB lineage: Bacteria > Desulfobacterota > RBG-13-43-22 > RBG-13-43-22 > RBG-13-43-22 > RBG-13-43-22. The sequence continues at coordinate 367 of JAZDOU010000288.1, read as the reverse complement.
GGAGGAGGGGGTCCCAGGATAAGCGGTGGCAAAGGCCAACCCCGCTTCAATAGCCCCCCTGGTGATGGCCTCGTTGCCTAACAACAACATCTTGTCTCCAGGTTTTCCTTTTAATAGCTCATGCATCGTCTCACTCCTTCAATTAAAAGTGTCCAGCGAGCACCTTCCCCAACGGTCTGAGGCCGACGGCGGGGTCAGCGAACAAATAAACAAAATAGTTATATTATAGCTACGCTATCTCTTCCAGCAGCGCTTGTCAAGAAAAATTCTTATCTCTAAAGCTGATGAACTCGTAAAAAGCAATTTTGCCGGCGAAGACGTTCCGGGGTCTGAAATTCAGACCCCGGAACGTCTTTTGAATGAACTC
>JAZDOU010000279.1:0-2286 GCA_043798385.1 Pseudomonadota bacterium | reverse complement strand
CCTTTCCAGATCTCCCTGCTGAAAGTAGATCCCCCCCAGATCCACATAGGCCTCCGCTAAACTTGGGCTGCTCTGGATGGCCTCCTGAAATTCATGGATGGCCTCTTCCCATCTCTCCTGTTTGATCAAGGCTACGGCCAGATTATAATGACTGGTCCCGCAGTCCGGGTTTTTGGTCAGGGCTTCTTTTAATTCTTCGATATATTCTTCGGTGGTTTGGGCCTGTCTTTTTATTGACACAGACATTTATCTCTCCTTTTTATAATGTTTGATCCACCCTCTCCGGATGATCTTGAATCCATTTCAAAATGCCGGACAAAAGCTCTTCTATGTCCTTCAGGTCTTTGGTCAGGATCTCATAGAGTTCTTGATTGGAAATTTCCTGGTAATAGTGGACCATCCTGTTGCGATAGCCCGCTATTTTGATCATTAATCTGCCTCCTTGCTCACTTAAAACCCCCTCGAGGACGAGGACCAGGGGAATCTCTATATATTCGCTGACCACTCTTCCGAAGCCTTTACCCAGGACATGACGCCCCAGATCAAACAGGGCTTCCAGGGCCCTTCGCAAATACGATTCAGCGGCGGCCATATTACGGGAATCAGCCTGGAAATCTTCCAGGCTCTCTAAGGGTAGGCCTTTAAGGAAGTCATCATTTCCTTAATCCTGGCACTGCGCTCGGCAATTACCTTTTCCCTAAGCAAGGAAGGGGTCACTGGCCGTCCTCCCGCAGGATCATCTTCCGGCGTTCACGCTCATAATAAGCCAAGTCTCCTGCCCGTCTCAAAACATAAAGCTCTTCTTCAGCTTGACGATCAAGATCGACACAATAAAGAAACTCCCCGTTCAGAATATCCAAGGCTAAAAAAGGCCCGGCCTCTTTAAGGACTACAAGATCCACCCGCTGAATCTTAAAGAGATCCTCTAAGGCCAAACAGATTTCCACCTTCTACCCTGCCGACAGGCTTTTCTCAGGAACCGGTTGGACGGCGATGTCCAAATCCGGGTCAGAACCGGAGAGGGAACAATCGGCCCGGCAGACAGGCGGCGGCTTCCTGTCCCCGGCTGCCAAAAGCATAGATGGCCGTTAGTCCGTAGAGAACGGCTAATTTCGATAATGCTATCTGATAATCAGCTTTCATGGGAACAACTTTTCTTGACGATTTAAAATCAGGATAGCACAGGGGGGTACTGAAGTCAAAGGCTCCCGGAGGAACTCATTCCCTTCTTCCAATACTGGATGGCAAGGCCAAATCCAAACAGAATAGTGTTCGACAGATCCAAAAGATATATGAAGTCGATCCACTGACTTGCCCTAAGTGTCAGGGGATGATGCGGATTATTAGTGTTATCGAAGACCAGGAAGTGATTGACAAGATTTTATGTCATTTCGGTTTCAATCAAAAAACACAGAGACCCCCACCCAAACCCAAGGCTCTCGAATTTCAGATAGATTACTCAGATTCCCAGCCTCCTGATTATAAGGAAGCCAATCCTGCTCCGGATGTTTTCCCAGATTACTCGATCGGTTAAGGTGATATCAGAGCCGAAAGGGAGAGGTCTTTTTCAAATTTGAGGAGTTATCCCTTTCCTTCCCTATTTCACCACTGTTTTATAGGTCATCTTCCTTTCCATGCCCTATGTTTTATTTTTAGAAGGTCCTCTTTCCCCTTTTTTTAGACTCGATTATCTCCTTGACCCCGACTTTTTCTCAATTTATACTTCCTCCATTAAAAAGAAAGTTCTTATCAAAAAACCACGTCGATGAGGTTCAGAGAGGCGCCCTGGGGCTCCGGGATGTCGCTTGGCGCATGCCGTGTGATGATCGCCGACATCTTCACCCGGCGGCGGAGCGAAGCCTATGGCCGGACGAAGGAGATCACTCCCATCACCACGGGTCTGGTTTCCTATCACCATCTGACGACAATCAAGCCGTTTCTGGCAAAAGAGATGCAAGGAGGCCGGGGGATCAACCAGCAGAGCTTCCTGGGCGGCACCGCTGTGCTGATGCATGATTACGGCGGCAAAACCCGCAACATCGCCGATGAGCTAACCAATCGGAAATTTACCGGCTTCCGACTGGAGCCGACCAAGGTCACCCTAAGATGGATGGATGTTAAAGCGGTTTTGGAGAAATAATATAATAATTAGTTCTCATCCGGAAATGATCTTTCCGGATGAGAACATACCGTGGTCGATTTGTCTCCATGGCCAGAAACCCTTTGAAAAAGGGGTTTCTGGCCAGAGCTTCGAGTCAGAATCCAGGTGTTTCCATCCGGAAATTT
>JAZDOU010000267.1:0-2089 GCA_043798385.1 Pseudomonadota bacterium | reverse complement strand
AAAAACTCATACACAGGTTTTTTTTAATCAGGCCACGGCAGCTCCACGACCTTCTTTCCTGATACGATCTGAACATGGATAGCGAGCGCATTCCCCGTAGCTTGCTGCGGGATTAGCGAGCGAACTACAATAATAGACATTTTCCTTGTATGGAAGATTCCCCGCACCACGGCGCGGGAGCAATCCCGCGCACCACGGCGCGGGAGCAATCCCGCGCATTTGGTGCGGGGAGCTTCAATCTAATCCACTTTTTATCCTGCCACCGTGACTTCCCCGGCTTGATTCCAATCTATCGTTGTTAAATAAGGGAGGGTGGGGACGCCTTAGACAAAGGTTGCCTTTGAGGAGGAAGTGTGATAAAGAGCCGATCATGGTAAAGATCCGTACCCGTTTTCCACCCAGCCCAACCGGCTATCTTCATATCGGGGGTGCCAGAACAGCCCTTTTCAATTGGCTTTTTGCCCGGCAACACGGAGGCACCTTTGTCCTCCGAATCGAAGACACCGATCAGAGCCGATCAACCGAAGAAGCTACTCAAGCCATTCTGGAGGGTCTGGAATGGCTGGGTCTTAATTGGGATGAAGGTCCTTTTTTTCAGTCTAAACGGACTGAAGTCTATCGTCAATTCATTTCGGACCTGGTGTCCCAGGGTAAGGCTTATTACTGCCACTGTTCTCAGGAAGTCTTAGAAAAGAAAAGAGAAACCGCCCGGGCCGAAGGCCGGAAACCAAAATATGACGGGACCTGTCGGGAAATGGGTTTAGGACCAGGGTCTCAGGGCGTTGTTCGTCTGAAGGCCCCCAAAACAGGGACCACCGGGTTTGATGACCTGATCCGAGGTCGGATCGTCTTCCCGAACGAGGAATTGGACGATCTCATCCTGGCCCGGGGCGACGGCTCACCCACCTACCATCTGGCCGTGGTCGTGGACGATATTGAAATGGGAATTACCCATATCATCCGGGGAGACGACCATATCAACAATACCCCTCGGCAGATCCAGATCTATCAGGCCCTGGACCGGCCCCTGCCCTATTTTGCCCATGTCCCCATGATCCTGGGTTCGGACAAGACCCGTCTGAGCAAACGTCATGGGGCCACCTCGGTATTGGCCTATAGGGAGATGGGTTATCTCCCCCAGGCCTTGATCAACTACCTGGTTCGCCTGGGCTGGGCCCATGGGGATGAAGAGATCTTCAATCTGGAAGAGATGATTGCCAAATTTTCCATCGAACAGGTAGGGAAATCGGCCGGGGTCTTCAACCAGGACAAACTCCTTTGGCTCAACAGCCATTACATCAAAGAATCGAGCGATCCGGAACTGGCCGCGCTGTTGGTCCCTCTTCTTCAGAAAAAAGGATTCCCTGATCTGGATTTGGAATATGGTGCCAAAATCGCTTCAACCCTGAAAATGCGCTCCAAGACCCTGGTGGAGATGGCGGAAGCGGCCGACTTTTACCTGCAGGAAGAGGTCGCCTATCCCCCTGATGGGGTTAAAAAATTTTTTACCCCGGGAATCGTATCCCTTTTAGAGGCCTTAATCAACCGTCTTTCATCCCTTACCACCTGGGACGGACCAGGCCTGGAAGGCGCTTTTAGAGAATTAATGACCCATTCCGGGATCACCATGAAACAATTGGCCCAGCCCATCCGTCTGGCCCTGACCGGGAAGACCGCCAGTCCGGGACTTTTCGAGGTCATGGAGGCCATGGGACCGGAAAGGACCCTGAAACGCCTGGACCAGGCCTTGGCTTTTATAAAAGGGGTATAAAGAATCAGAAAACTTCTTGATTTTTTCCCGGCCCTATCTTATTCTTTTTTTTCCACTGGGGGATCGTCTAACGGCAAGACTGTAGACTCTGGATCTACCTATCGGGGTTCGAATCCCTGTCCCCCAGCCATTTTTTGAAAGCTATGTAAGGCTGGTGTGAGGAGGAGAAGATTCAAATTTTGTATTGGATTTTGACTCCCAACTCCTAACTCCCAGATCCAAACTTCTCTTTTTTATGGTCCCATCGTCTAGTGGCCTAGGACACCGGCCTCTCACGCCGGTAACACGGGTTCGAACCCCGTTGGGACCACCAAATAA
>JAZDOU010000252.1:0-9406 GCA_043798385.1 Pseudomonadota bacterium | reverse complement strand
GCTACTCCAAGTTCCGCTGGCTTTTTCAGCCCTTAGTGGAGAATTTCAAGCTGCTGATGGTCAGGCATGCGGACGATGCCCGGTATTTGATCTCTCTGGGGGCCGGACCGGAGCGGGTCCAGATCTTGGGGAACATCAAATTCGATGGTCTTTTAGAGCAGGCCCAGGAAACCTTAGAAATAAAAATCCGGCAACGGCTTTGTTTTGAGGAAGGCAGGCCTGTCCTGGTCGCCGGGAGTACCCGGGGCGGGGAAGAAGCCATTCTCCTGGCTGTTTATAATCGGCTAAAGGCCTCTTTCCCGGATCTGGCTCTTATCGAAGCGCCTCGCCATATAAATCGAGTCGCCGAGATTGAGACTTGGTTACAAAAGCAGGGGGTTTCTTATGAGTTGTATAGCCGGCTCTTCCAATCGGGAAGAGAAAGAAAAGAAGCCGTCATTTTAATCGATCGAATCGGAGACCTCTTTGCCCTCTACAGTCTGGCTACGGTTGTTTTCTGCGGGGCCAGCCTGGTTCCCAAGGGAGGACAGAATATCCTGGAACCGGCCGCCTGGGGGAAGATGGTCTTCTATGGACCCCACATGGAGGACTTCAAAGATGCCCGCCACCTTCTGGAAGACACTGGGGCAGGGATCCAGGTGAGGGATGAGGAAGACTTGGTCAGACAGATGGGTTACTTTTTAGAACACCCGGAAGAGCGGGTGAAACGTGGTGAAGCCGGCCGCCAGGCCTTAAAATCGCAAATTGGACTGACCCGAAAGGCGGCTGAGATGATCGCTGAGGTTATAAAAAATAATTAAAATGAGAGCCCTGTTAGCCTTAGAAGACGGCACGGTTTTTCCGGCCAGGTCTTTTACCGGTCCGGGAGAGGCCGCTGGGGAATGTGTCTTTAATACCGCCATGACCGGATATCAAGAGGTCCTGACCGATCCTTCTTACAAGGGTCAGTTGGTCACTATGACCTATCCCTTAATCGGGAACTATGGGATCAACGATCAGGACATTGAATCGGATCGGATCCAGGTGGAGGCCTTTTTAGTCAAAGAATACCTGCCCTTCCCAAGCAACTTTCGCTCTCAAGCCCCTTTGGCGGATTATCTGAAGAAAAGCGGGGTCCTGGGTCTGGAAGGGATTGACACTCGGGCCTTGACCAGACACCTCAGAAATTTCGGGGCCATGCGGGCGGTGGCTTCAACTGAAAGTCTGAAACCGGAAGCGTTAATCGAAAAGGCTCAGGCCATCCCAACTATGCTCGGGCAAGGATTGGTGAGTAAGGTGTCTACTGCCCACCCTTACCTGTGGATTCAGGGAGCCCCCCGGTCGATTGCCCCTGAGCACCAGGGGCCTCCTTGGGACAACCACGGCTCCGCCTTTAAAGTGGTGGTCATGGACTATGGGGTGAAGTATAACATCCTGCGTTGTCTGGAACAGAAAGGCTGTCAAGTCTTAGTCGTACCCGCTCAGACCCCGGCTAAGGAAATCCTGGCCTTAAGGCCTGACGGGCTTCTCCTTTCCAACGGTCCCGGAGATCCGGCGGCCGATCCGGGCATCATCCAAACCGTTCAGAATCTCCTCGATCTTCTGCCAATCTTCGGTATCTGTCTGGGCCATCAGATCTTAGGCCTGGCCTTAGGCGGCCAGACCTTTAAACTCAAATTCGGCCACCGGGGGGCCAACCAGCCGGTCAAGTACCTGAGGACCGGACGGGTGGAAATCACCTCACAAAATCATGGTTTTTCTGTGGACCTCGATTCCCTGAAGGATCCCCAGGTGGAATTGACCCATATCAACTTAAATGATCAAACCCTGGAAGGTTTCGAACATAAACGATACCCCCTTTTTTCAGTCCAATACCATCCCGAGGCCTCGCCCGGTCCCCATGATGCCGCTTATCTCTTTGACCATTTCCTTTCCCTGATGGAAAGAAACAGGAAAGGATAAACCGTGCCCAGGCGAAACGATCTTAAAAAAATATTGATCATTGGTTCCGGCCCCATCATCATCAGCCAGGCCTGTGAATTTGATTACTCCGGGACCCAGGCCTGTAAGGCCCTGCGGGAAGAAGGCTATGAAATCGTCCTGGTGAACAGCAACCCGGCCACGATTATGACCGACCCGGAGATGGCCGATCGGACCTATATCGAACCGGTTACCCCGGAGATTGTGGCCAAGATTATCGAGCGGGAAAGACCCCAGGCCTTGCTCCCGACCTTAGGCGGCCAAACGGGTCTTAACACCGCCGTAGCGGTAGCCGAGATGGGGGTGTTGGAGGCCTTCGGAGTAGAAATGATCGGGGCGTCTCTGCCGGTGATCAAAAAGGCCGAGGATCGGGATGAATTCCGCCGGGCCATGTGGAAAATCGGTCTCCGGGTGCCGGAAAGCGTCATTGCCACCAGTCTGGAGCAGGCCTGGGCTCAGGCGGAACAGATCGGCTATCCCATTATCATCCGCCCCAGTTTTACCTTGGGGGGCACCGGTGGGGGAGTGGCCTATAATCGGGAGGAATTTGAGGTCCTGGTGACCTCCGGTCTGGAAGCCAGCCTGATCCACCAGGTCATGTTGGAAGAATCGGTCCTGGGATGGAAAGAATACGAACTGGAGGTGATGCGGGATTTCAAGGATAACGTCGTCATCATCTGTTCCATAGAAAACTTCGATCCCATGGGGGTTCATACCGGTGATTCCATTACCGTAGCCCCGGCCCAGACCCTGTCCGATAAAGAGTATCAGATCATGCGGAATGCCTCCCTGGCTATTATCCGGGAGATCGGGGTGGAGACCGGAGGATCGAATATCCAGTTTGCCGTCCATCCGGCCAGCGGTGAGATGGTGGTTATTGAAATGAATCCCCGGGTCTCCCGGTCTTCAGCCTTAGCCTCCAAGGCCACGGGTTTCCCGATTGCCAAGATTGCCGCCAAACTGGCCGTAGGCTATACCCTGGATGAAATCCCCAATGATATTACCAAAGAAACCATGGCCTCTTTTGAGCCGACCATTGATTACTGTGTGGTTAAAATCCCCCGCTGGACCTTTGAAAAATTTTCCGGCTCGGAAGATTATCTGACCACCTCGATGAAATCCGTCGGCGAGGCCATGGCCATCGGCCGGACTTTTAAAGAGGCCCTGCAAAAAGGGATTCGCTCCCTGGAGATCGGACGCTTCGGCTTCGGGGCAGATGGAAAAGATCGGCCGGATATCCCTCTGGATGAAATTCAGAAAAAACTCCGCCAGCCCAACTCACAGCGGATGTTTTATCTGAAGGCCGCTTTGGAAGCCGGCCTGTCTATAGACGAGATCTATTCCTGGACCCGGATAGATCCCTGGTTCCTTAATAACCTGGCCCAGATTGTCACCATGGAGAAAAATCTGACCGGCCAAAGCCTTTTAACCCTCTCCCCGGACCTGCTCCATCAGGCCAAAGCGTTTGGTTTTTCCGATGTGCAACTCGCCCATCTCCTCCAAGCCCCTGTGGAGGATATTTTTAAACGCCGACAGGCGCTTTCGATGCTTCCGGTCTATAAATTAGTCGATACCTGCGCGGCTGAATTTGAGGCCTATACCCCTTATTATTATTCGACCTATGATCTGGAAGATGAGTTTCGTCCTTCAAAAAAAGAGCGAATCATGATTTTAGGCGGAGGGCCCAATCGTATCGGACAGGGGATAGAGTTTGACTATTGCTGTGTCCATGCCTCTTTGACCGCCAAAGAAGAGGGATACGCCAGTATCATGGTCAACAGCAATCCGGAAACGGTCAGTACCGATTACGACATCTCCGATAAACTGTATTTTGAGCCCCTGACCCATGAAGATGTCTATCATATTATTGACCGGGAAAAACCCCAAGGGGTCATTGTCCAGTTCGGCGGCCAGACCCCTCTGAATCTGGCCGTTGGACTCCAGGCGGTTCAGGCCCCGATTATCGGCACCTCTCCGGATAGTATCGACCGGGCCGAAGACCGGGAGCGTTTTAAGGAGTTATTGAAAAAATTAGGCCTGGTCCAACCCGAAAACGGGACCGCTTTTACTGCCCGGGAGGCCCTCCTCGTTGCCGAATCGATCGGCTATCCGGTGGTCGTCCGGCCTTCTTATGTCTTAGGCGGACGGGCCATGGAGATCGTTTTTGAACCGGCGGCTTTGGAACTGTTTATGGCCAAAGCGGTTTTGGTCTCACCGGGGCATCCGATCCTGATCGATAAATTCCTGGAAGAGGCCATTGAAATCGATGTCGACGCTGTTTCCGATGGGCAAAAGACCTTAATCTGCGGGATCATGGAGCACATTGAAGAGGCCGGGATCCATTCCGGTGACAGCGCCTGTGTCCTGCCTCCCTATACCCTCAAACCGGAACAGATCGAACGGATCAGGCTCAACACCTATGCCTTGGCCCGGGAGCTGGGGGTGCGAGGCCTGATGAATATCCAATATGCCATCAAAGACAATACCCTCTATGTCCTGGAAGTCAACCCCCGGGCCTCCCGGACAATCCCTTTTGTCAGTAAAGCCACCGGGATTGCCTGGGCCAAGGTGGCTACACGCGTTATGTTGGGCCGGAGTCTGGAATCTCAAGGATTGACCCGGGAAATCGTTCCCCCCCATGTATCAGTAAAAGAATCGGTTTTTCCCTTTTTACGTTTTCCCGGGGTGGATACCCTCCTGGGGCCGGAGATGAAATCCACCGGCGAGGTCATGGGTATTGATCGGGACTTCGGTCTGGCCTTTGCAAAATCTCAATTGGCCGCCGGAAGTGATCTGCCCCTCTCGGGTACAGTATTTATCAGCGTCAAAGACCGGGATAAAAAAATGATTTTATCCCCGGCCCAAAAATTGTATAATTTGGGCTTCAAAATCATGGCCACCTCCGGGACTTCTCGATTTCTCCGAGAAGCCGGGTTGCCCAATCAGTTGGTCAACAAGGTCCGGGAAGGACGGCCCCATGTAGTGGATCGGATGAAGAACGGGGAAATCCAGTTGGTAATCAATACCACTATCGGTTCCAAGAGTGTCTCTGAATCGTATTCCATCCGGCAAACCGCCCTGGTCCATCGGATTGCCTATACCACCACGGTTGCCGGGGCCAGGGCCACAGCAGAAGCCATTGAGGCCAGACAGCAAAAGAAACTTTCCGTGCGGACTATTCAGGAGTATCATCAGGATATGAAATAGAAAGGGTTCGGACAACTACCGGCATAAGGTGCCTGGCAGACGATTTTTCCCTGACCCCTGACCCCTGAAACTTGAAACCGTGAACCGTGAACCGTGAACCGTGAACCTTTTTATTTTATAGGACCCAAACCATCATGAATGAATTTTATGAAGAACGGGCATTAAAAGAAGAATGCGGGGTTTTCGGGATCATTGGGCATCCCGATGCCTCTAAACTGACCTATTTCGGCTTATATGCCTTACAGCACCGTGGGGAGGAGAGTGCCGGGATTGTCATTTCCGATGGTGTCCAGGTCCGGGAAGAAAAGGGAATGGGCCTGGTGGCCGATGTCTTTGATGAAAAGTGTCTCTCGACCCTTCAGGGAAACCTGGCCATCGGACATGTCCGATATTCCACCACAGGATCTTCCATGTTGAAAAATGCCCAGCCCTTCCTGGTCTCTCATGGAGGAATGTCCCTGGCGATTGCCCACAACGGGAATCTGACTAATGCCCAGGCGCTCCGTCAGAGTCTGGAAAAGAAGGGGGCCATCTTTCAATCCACTATGGACAGTGAAATTTTTATCCATCTCATTGCCCATAATCTGAAACAGGGGTTTGAACCGGCCCTCATCCAGGCCTTATCCGAGGTTCAGGGGGCCTATTCCATGCTCCTTTTAACGCAGGATCTATTGATCGGGGCCCGGGATCCCCACGGGTTTCGTCCGCTGTGCTTGGGGAAATTAAATGGGGCCTATGTGCTGGCTTCCGAGACCTGCGCCCTTGATTTGATCGAGGCCCAATATGTACGGGATATTGAACCGGGAGAAATTATTATTATCAGCCAGAGCGGCCTGCGATCGATTAAACCATCTTCCCAAACCCAAAGTGCTTTTTGTATCTTTGAGTTTATCTATTTTGCCCGGCCGGACAGTACGATCTTTGGACAAAATGTCTATCAGATCCGAAAACGTCTGGGACAGATGCTGGCCAGGGAATATCAACCCCAGGGGGATTTGACCATGCCCTTCCCGGACTCCGGGAATTATGCCGCCATTGGCTATGCCGAGGCCTCCAAGATCCCCTTTGAGATGGGGGTTATCCGCAATCATTATGTCGGGCGGACCTTTATCCAGCCCTCCCAAAGCATGCGGGATTTCGGGGTCCGGGTCAAATTGAATCCGGTCCGCTCCGTCCTGAAAGGAAAGCGGGTGGTTATCATCGAAGATTCCATTATCCGGGGGACCACCAGCCGTACCCGAGTCCAGGCCGTCCGTTCGGCCGGGGCCAGCGAAGTCCATATGCTGGTCAGTTGTCCTCCGCACCAGTATCCCTGCTTTTACGGGATTGATTTTTCCACTAAAGGGGAGTTGATCGCCTGTAACCATTCAGTTGAGGAAATTCAGAAATTTGTGGGCCTGGACAGTCTGGGATATTTGAGCCTGGAAGGGATGGTGGAAGCAACCGGTCTGCCGGAGTCCCATTTTTGTCTGGCTTGTTTTAACGGGAAGTATCCGGTACAACCCGATTCGACCTTTACCAAATTTTGTTTGGAAACGGTGAGTTGAAGGGTTACCCGGAAGTGGAGGACCTAAAAAATTTACCGGTACGCAACCAACGCTATGAAGTGATTGTTTGCTGAGGTTTTCAGTATGCCTACAATGCTTCTTAAGGAAGCCCAAAAAGTGTTAGAAATCGAAGCCCAGGGGATATTAGATCTGATCCCAAAATTAGGGCCTGATTTTGAAAAGGCCGTAGAGGCTATTTATCAGCTCAAGGGACGGGTCATCCTGACGGGTATCGGCAAGTCGGGCATTGTGGCCCGGAAGATTGTGGCCACCTTGAATAGTACCGGCACCCCTTCCCTTTTTTTGCATCCCGTAGAGGCCATGCATGGGGATCTTGGAATGGTGACCTCCAAAGATACCGTTTTGGCCCTTTCAAACAGCGGAGAGACCGGTGAACTGGTCATACTCCTGCCCAGCCTCAAGCGCATCGGGGCCAAGCTGATTTCCATGATCGGAAACCGGGATTCGACCCTGGGAAAACAAAGTGACCTGGTAATCGATGTCGGGGTGGAGAAGGAAGCCTGTCCCCTGGGAATGGCCCCGACCACCAGTACGACCGCCGCCTTGGCCATGGGAGATGCCCTGGCTGTGGCCCTGATCAAACGGCGCCAGTTTAATCATCAGGACTTTAAGCGCTTCCATCCCGGCGGAAGCCTGGGGGAACGGTTGGCCGTTAAGGTCTCAGAGGTGATGCTGAAGGGAAGTCAGATACCCATGGTGTCTCCTTCGCAGACCTTGTTAGAAGCCCTTCAGGAGATGGATGTCAAGGATCTGGGGGCTACCCTGGTGGTGGAGGGAAAAGATCATGTCTTGTCGGGCATCATAACCGATGGGGACTTAAGAAGGATTATTAAACGAAAAACCCCCTTTGAAGAAACCCTGGCCGGACAGGTCATGACCCCCGATCCGAAATGGTTGTCGCCCGAGGCCCAGGCCTCCGAGGCCCTGGAGGTGATGGAACAGTATCTGATAACCATACTGCCGATAATCGACCCTGAGCGGCGGGTCCTGGGTATCGTCCATCTTCACGACCTGTTAGGGAAAGGGGAGTTTAAATTTAATGTCAGGGAGTAATGGATGGACCATTTCAATGCTTTAACCGAGGAAGATATCGTCATCGAGAATCTGGGTGTTCCGAAGATCGATTCTCCGGTCCGATGTTTTGTCCTTCCCGGTCAGGACCCCGGCCGAGGCCGTTGCAAAAATTATGTCACCGAAGACGATCGGGTGGTGGTCAATATCTCCGAACACTATTTTCTGGATTGTTTCAAAAAAGGAGATCCCCCCCTTTCCTTTGAAAAGGCCGGCCCGCGAAAGAAGATCTTTTTCTCTCCCAAAAAGGTGAAATGTGCCATCGTTACTGCCGGCGGGTTATGCCCGGGGGAGAACGACGTCATCCGTTCCATCGTCCTGGAACTATGCTTTATTTACGGGGTTCGAAATATTATCGGCATCCCTTACGGGTACCAGGGATTTATCCCACAATACGGACATTCAGTCATTGATCTGACCCCGGAGCGGGTTTCCTATATCCATGAATTGGGAGGAACGATCCTCTCTTCCTCGCGAGGCCAATACAAGATCGAGGAAATCGTGGATTCCCTTCAACAACTCAATATCAATATCCTCTTTACCATCGGAGGGGACGGTACCTTGCGGGGAGCGGAACTGATTTCCCGGGAGATCAAAAAACGGGGGCTGTTCACCTCGGTCATCGGTATACCCAAGACCATTGACAACGATATTTCTTGGGTGGAAAAATCCTTTGGTTTCGAAACAGCCGTCGAAAATGCCTCTAAGGTGATTCGAAGCGCCCATGTCGAATCGGTGGGGGCCCCCAACGGGATCGGCATGGTCAAGCTGATGGGGCGCTATTCCGGTTTTATTGCCTCTTATGCCGCCCTGGCCTCGAGGGAAGCGAATTTTGTGCTGATCCCGGAATCGGATTTTGATTTGGAAGGTCCGCAAGGATTGTTGGTTTCCCTGGAAAAACGGTTGAAAGAGAGGGGGCATGCGGTCATTGTGGTTGCCGAGGGGGCCGGGCAACGATACCTGGCCGATTTGCCCAGAACGAAAGATCCCTCCGGGAACCTCAAATTGGGGGATATTGGGGTTTATTTGGCGGATCGGATCCGGCAGCATTTTTCCAGCCTCCCGATGGAGATCAACCTTAAATATATCGATCCCAGTTATATTATCCGCAGCCAGCCGTCCAATTCCAACGATCGGATATTCTGCGGCTTCCTGGGTCAGCATGCTGTTCACGCCGGGATGGCCGGCAAAACCAATATGCTGGTCAGCCTTTGGAATAACGAGTATGTCCATGTCCCTATCCGGGCCTCAGTGGTCAAGAGAAAGCAACTGGATCTGGAGGGGAATATGTGGATGAGTGTTTTGGAGTCAACGGGACAACCGTCGCTGAAGAGTAGTTAGTTCTCATCCGGAAACGATCTTTCCGGATGAGAACATACAGCTGCCGGCTATCCTCTTTGGCCAGAAATCCTTTAAAAAGGATTTCCGGCAAGAGCTTCATGCCGGTCCCCGAATGGGGACCTTAGCATAGGTCGATAAAATCGACCGGCCGAAATCGAGGTGTTTCCATCCGGAAATTCGAATTTCCGGATGGAATCTAGTTAAGACTTAAGGTATACGGTTCAACGAAAATTATTAAATCGTTTGGTCCAAGCACTCCC
>JAZDOU010000238.1:0-2586 GCA_043798385.1 Pseudomonadota bacterium | reverse complement strand
CTTCCCTTTTTTCAAAAAGGAATGGGGGGTTAGTGATACTCAATGCGGCCTGCTCTTGGCGACGGTCAACTGGTCCATCACCGTCTTTGCCATCCCCGTGGCCTTTTTAGCCGACCGTTGGAGTCGAAAAAAAACCGTAGGCCTCATGTCGACTATCTGGGGCCTGGCTGCCTTAGCCAGTGCCTTTACGGCTAATTTCAGTCAACTCCTATTCACAAGGTTCCTGGTCGGAATGGGCGAAGCGGGTTATATCCCGGTAGGTAGTTCTTTGATATCGGCCTTATTCCCCCAGCGATTGCGGAGCACCCTCATCGGAATCTTCTTCGGGGCAGGGGCTGTGGGCGCCGCCTTTGGGGTGATGTTGGGGGGGTGGATTGCCTTTCATTACGGATGGAGACACGCCTTTGGGATTGTAGCCATTCCTGGCCTTATTTTTGCCATTCTTTTCTTCTTTATCCGGGATTACAGGACCGTTGGATTAACCATTTCAGCCCAGGAGAGCCAGGACCTGTCGGCCAGACGAAAAATGACCCGCAGGGAAATCATGAAAGACCTCTTGGGGAAACCGAGTCTGGTGTTCATTTATTTCGGGACCGTGATGGCCGTTTTCTTTATGGGGGCCATGGGCAACTGGCTGCCCACCTTTTTTGTCCGGGTCCATGGACTGACCATTGTCGAGGCTTCTATGCGGACCGGACTTGTTCTGATTGTCTGTATCTTCGGTAATTATGTGGGTGGATTCATTGCCGACAAATTCATCAGCCGGGGAGTTACCAACGGCAGACTCTTAACGGCTGGACTCCTGCAGTTTTGCAGTTTCCTGTTGTTCCTGACAGCCTTCGGTCTGTTTCAGGGAAAAGTTCAATTTCTGGTCCTGATATTGGCAGGATTTTTTTATAGCGCCTTTACCGGACCGGTATACGCCTCCATCGTTGAATTAGTCCATGCCGGATTAAGGTCTACGGCTATCTCGGTCATGACCTTAATTCAGAATGTGTTGGGTTTCGCTCTGGGACCTATCTTCACAGGTGTCTTATCGGACCGATTTGGCATCGGGACGGCTATGATCGCCTGCTCCTTTGTTCCTGCTCTATCTATGATACTCTACCTGGTTGGGGCCGGATTTTATACCCGGGACCTGGCTAAGGTAGAAAAGATAAAAATAGAGATGGAAGAATAGCCTGAACAAAACATGAAAAGGAAATCACTGAAAATATAAAAAAACAGGATTATGACTACAACCGATCCGGCCCGGCGGCCCCGGAGGATTGGAAAGGCCGAGACCGGGGCTTGAACATCTAATCCGCGCCGATAAAAGCGCGGTACAAGGAAAATGAACATGATCGAGGAAATCACAGATGAGACCCTATCTCGGCAGACGGCCCAAGGTCTCTGCCTGGTCCTTTTTTATAAAGATTCCTGCCCTTATTGTAAGACTATGAAGGGGGTTGTCGAGAAGTTTGGGACCAAGAACCCCCGGGTGAAACTGAGGCAAATTAATGGATTGGAAAATCCGAAATCGGCCGGGGAACTCGGCATCGAGGGTTTTCCTTTTCTCCTTTTTTATAAAGACGGTCAACCCACTTCGGCCCGACAGAAGGGGCTGACCAATCCGCAAGGACTAAAGGCCTTGCTGGAAATGCTTGGTTATTGAACCTTCATGCCCGATTAAACGGGAGCGCACAATAGAAATTGGCCAATGAGATCTGATTACGACCTTATCATAATCGGTGGAGGAATAGCCGGTTTGACCGCCGCCATCTACGGGACCAGGGCCGGCCTTAAGACCCTGATTCTGGAACGACAAACCTGTGGGGGGTTGGCCAACTGGGCTATCGAGATTGAGAATTTCCCCTCTCACGAGAAGGTCAGCGGTATCACCTTAATGGAGCGAGTTAAGTCCCAAGCGGAAAAATGGGGGGCCGAAATCAAAGAGATCGTCGAGATTTCGGCCATCCAGTTCAATGGCCATCCTAAGAAGATAGCTACCGATGAAGGGACCTTTCAAGCCAAAGCCGTCATTGTCGCCACTGGTCGGGAGCCGATTCGTCTGCCCTTGGATGTGGACAGCGACCACATTCACTATTGTGCGATTTGTGATGGATCAGCCTACCGGGGGCGGGAGGTTTTAGTAGTCGGTGGCGGGAACAGCGGGGTAGGAGATGCCCTGTATCTGCTGAAACAGGGTGTGAGCAAGATCACACTCATCGAACAGATGGACCGATTGTATGCCAGCCAGGCCAGCCAGAAGGTTTTATCCGCCATTCCGGAAGTAATGATTCTGACCAGCACCGAAATTTTGGGGATCGAAGTTCGCGAGAAAAAACACCTAGTCACATTGAAGAACACTCACAGCGGTGAAACGCAGATCATCGAGGTGGGGGGCATATTTGTCTATATCGGACAGGCACCCCAAACCGAACTGTTCAAAGGTTTCTTGGAGATGGACGGCCAGGGTTATATCCTGGGCGACGAAACCATGAAAACAAATATGGAAGGTGTCTTTGTGGCGGGGGACGTGAGACATAAAGTCTACCGCCAACTGACAACGGCCATGAGCGATGGGACCATCGCGGCTCTCTCGGC
>JAZDOU010000278.1:0-17002 GCA_043798385.1 Pseudomonadota bacterium | reverse complement strand
TCTGTGGCCCTTTTCTTTTCATCTTTTGATGAAAAACTGAATAAGGCTGCCAAGGCAGAGGAATTTGAAGTGCTTATGCTTAAATAACGTTGGGCAATTAAAATGGTGCTAAAACGTACCTGTCTTAACCGAAAATAACCCCAAATAATCCAATGTAATCCAAAATGGTCCCTGTAACAGGCTGACATATAACTACTTATTTTTTATGAAGAATCGCCTAAGATCTTGATCCGACTGAAAATCCGCCTGTCCCCAGTTCGAATCTGGGTCTCGGCACCACGTTTTTAAATAAATATAAGGGCTTAGTCAAAAGCGATTAGGCCCTTTTTTTATGCTTCCCCCTCACCTCCTTTTTCTAAACGATCCCAACGATAGTCGGTTCCAATACCTTCTCACTTCCTCAACTGATGTTTATTCCCTTGATGTAACATCAGGGGATAATTTGGGGATGGTGATGACCTTTCCAATCATCAGTCTTCACTTTGTTTGCGCCTGCACGTTGGTATACTTTAGGACACTCTCCCGTCTTGCGTGGTGGAGTCCGGAAGTCATCACGTAGGCGTCTCCTCTAAAAAAAGGTCAGCTTTAATTAAAATGATAAGGACCCGATAAACCATTATTTGTTTCCGTTTTTTAGGAAATCGATTACCTGATGATTGAATAAGGAGGCAAATTCCATAAAGAAACAATGGCGACCAGCGGGGAAGAATTCTAGTCGGGACTGGGGAATCATTTCTTTCAGGATACGGGAGTTTTCTGGAGGGACCAGAGGATCGTCACCGCCGCTCATGATCAGGGTGGGATGGGATATCCGGTGGAGACGTTCGAAGGTATCGTGATTCTGGCAGGCAGTAAACTGCCGCAGAAAGGCCTTAGGGGGTTGGTTGGTACGCATAGAGATCTCAACGAACTCCTCGATTTTTTCGGGTCTTTCTTGGATGAACCTTTCTGAAAAATAAATATCCATATCCTTATAAAGGATTCCCGAAGGAGTAAGACCTTGATTGGCGGTAAATTTTTCTAACTGTTCCGGGTTCATCAAGACAGCCCGGCGGCCTCCAGGACCGGTGCAGCCGAGGATCAGGCCTCGGACCATTTCCGGGTAGTTAATAGCTAGTTCCTGTGCGATATACCCTCCCATGGAAATACCCAAAACATGAGCCGAGGACAGGCCCAAACTTCTCATCAAGGCAGCCGAGTCGTCAGCTAATAGGGGAATTGTATACTCACTGGCCGGCTTGTCGGACCGGCCGACTCCCCGGTTGTCAAACACCACAACCTGAAAATGTTTTGATAGGGTGTGGATCTGACAGTACCACCACTCGGCATCCCTCCGGAATCCCATAATCAGGACCAGCGGATCGCCCTGCCCGTGGAGTTCATAGTAGATATTGATTCCGTTGGCTTTTATTTTTGGCATTAGAAACCTTTACAGCGGAACTGAGTCTGGTTCACCTGCTCCTTTTTCATAAGACACTCTCGCATCTTTTTAGGAAGTTCCTAATCTCCCCATAATTCCCTGGCCTCAGCAGCAACGACCACCTACCCCCGCATTTCTCTTACTACACCGGTCCCAAACCCAATCGCCGAGAGATGATCAGATTCATGATCTCGGTAGTGCCGGCGAAGATGGACAGGCAGCGGGCATCCCGGAAGAGACGGCTGATGCGGTATTCTTCCATATAGCCATAGCCGCCGTGGAGCTGCACCGCCTGGTAGGCCACCCGGTTGACCATCTCCCCCAACCAGGCCTTGGCCATGGAGACCCTAGTAACGATGTCATCGCCCCGGATGTACTCGGTTACCAGGGTGTTCAGGTAGGTGCGGCCGATGTCTACCTCGGTGGCCATCTCGGCTAGCTTGAAGGCATTGTGTTGGAAGCTACCGATGGTTCGGCCGAAGGCCTCTCGAACCTTGGCATAGCTTAAGGCCTCTTTTAGACATTCCTCGGCCATAGCTTGGCATATTACGCAGACCCCCAGCCGTTCCCGGACAAGCTTCTCCATCATATATTTGAAACCTTGGCTTTCCTCACCTAATAGGTTTTCTGCCGGAACCCGACAATCTTCGAAAAAGAGTTCAGCCGTATCTTGCATGTGGTAGCCCATTTTTTCCAGTTTCCGGCCCCGGGAGAACCCTGGCGTATCATTTTCCACCACGATCAGACTGATCCCGCCGGGCGAGTCGAAAGATTCTACCCGGACAGCCAGCACCACCACATCGGCAAAGATGCCGTTGGTGATGAAGGTCTTCTGGCCGTTAATCAGATAATGGTCCCCCTGTTTTACCGCCTTGGTTCGGATGGCAGCCAGGTCCGATCCAGTATTGGGTTCGGTAAGGCCAATGCAGGTGATGATTTTCCCGGTAGTGCTGCCCGGAAGAATCTTCTTCCTGAGTTCCTTAGACCCATAGGAAAAAATATAGGGGACGACCACATCACTGTGTAGGGGCACGCCCACGCCGAAGCCGTCGGCTCGAATCAGCTCTTCGCTTATGATGACCGAATAGCTGAAATCCAGACCCAGGCCGCCGTATTCCTCCGGCAGCCAGGGGCAGAGGTAACCCTGCTCCCCCATTTTTTTCCATAGCTCCCTAGGAACGGCCCGGTCCCGCTCCCAGACTTCGACATGGGGGGTGATCTCTTGGGCACAAAATTTCCTAAATTCCTGCCGGAACAACCGCTGATCGGCATTGTCTTCAAAGAGAGGCATAGGTGTTTTCCTAATAGCCAATTTTAGGCTGATCTTTTTTCATCTTTCGATTGTAGTTTGTATAGCGCCGGGCCATGCGGTCCCTGCCTAGCATCAAATCCACAGCCAGGATGAATGGTTTCATGCGGGCAACGTCGACGATGGCGCAGTTCAGGCCGGCCCGAATGGCCAGGGATAGGAAGGCCGCATTGACGGCGAGACGATTCGGTAGGCCGAATGAGGCGTTACTGGCCCCCAGGACTAGATTGACCCCGGTTTCCCGTTTAACGGTTTCCAGGGTTTCCAGGGTCGTCAGAACGGCTTTGTCGTTTACGGCGCTCGATTCGGCCAAGCAATCGAGCAGCAAGTCCTCTAAAGAGATCCCCATTCCGGTGGTCCGTTCGAGGATATGGCGGACGATCTCCAACCTTTTTTGCGGGTCCTTGGGGACGCCGACGCCGCTGGAGGCCATGGCCACCAAAACGGCACCGTATTGGTGCGCAAGGGGTAGGATCTTATCCAACACCGAGTCCTCTCCAGTGACCGAACTGATGATCGGTTTTCCGAGCCCCAAGGTTAAGGCATTTTCCAGGGCTTGTGCATTCCTGCTTTCCAGGCAGAGGGGGATATCCACCGTTTCCATGACGGACTGAACTACCCGGGGCAATGTCACAGTCTCATCAATCCCAAAGGTAGCGACGCTAATAATCAAAATATCGGCCCCCAGTTCAACCTGCTTTAAAGCCTCTCGACGAATCGGTCCCATATCACCCGTTTTTATTCCTTCCTTCAGTGGTCCCTTGCCGAAAGGGTTGATCCGCTCTCCGATCAAGACGGTCGGCCGGCCATCTCCGATAACAACTTCAATGCCCTGTGGGCTTCTGACGATTGTATCCATTTCCTTTGAATCCTCTTAACCTAAAATCCGAAATCCGAATTTCGAGTTTCGAGTTTCGAGTTTTAATACACCCCGTATTCCCTGGTAAAATCGAACAAAGCTTTGACGTTTTCCGGCTTGGCGTCATCCAACCCAGTGGAGGTGTCCATGATGAACCCGCCGCCTTTGGCCACCGTATCAATCAGCATTTTACAATAATCCCGGACCTTGTCCGGAGTGCCGGTGGCCATGATGGACAGCGGAACATTCCCCCGGATACAAACCGTGTCACCCAGGATTTCCTTGGCCTTCACCATATTCGTGGCTTCAAAGGCATAACAGGCTTTGCCGGCTGGAATGTCCTTGATAATCTCCAGCCGGGTAGTACAGTTTCCTTCCCACAAGGGACAAGGGTTCAATCCTTC
This sequence comes from Pseudomonadota bacterium, assembly GCA_043798385.1. GTDB lineage: Bacteria > Desulfobacterota > RBG-13-43-22 > RBG-13-43-22 > RBG-13-43-22 > RBG-13-43-22. The sequence continues at coordinate 13,010 of JAZDOU010000278.1, read as the reverse complement.
ATTGATCAGGGTTACCATCAAGTCCCGGAGGGTGGGCCAGAAGAACCGGTTGAACTGTTCTCGAGACATAAAGTTGTCCAATCCCCAGTGGATGGGGATAAACACCCGTGGGTTTCCGGTGGCCCGGGTGCCGTTCACAGCCATCTCAACCATAAAAGGCAACAGTTTCTCGCAGGCCTGGATAACTTTTTCCGGCCTCCGGTACATGTCCAGCATGGTGCTTTTCATACCCCGGAAGAAATCGCTCAAGGTATCAAATGGGGCTTGGCTCAGTGCCCCATACTGCATGGGGAAACCGGCTTCTTTGGCTTTCTTGGAAAACTTCAGGGCATAATAGGCTATCTGGGCTGATTTCTCCCCAGCTTTCATCAGAGTTTCAAGGGCCTTCTTCACCTCCGGCTGGGCAAAAGCCCTGAAGCCCATTGGCATCCCCAGGTAATAACTGATAATGTTATGGAGGGGGGGCAACTGCTGCAACCCGCTCAGATTGCCCATGATGCGAGGCCAGAATCTACGGATCATGAAGTCGGTTGGGTCGAGGAGGAAATGATCATACTCTTCGGCCTTCATGTACTCTTTCTCAATATACTGGTAGGTGTGGTTGGGGGATACCCCATGGCCGGGCCATTTGAGGGGTTTGAAATCCAAGGTTTCCAGGAGAAGACCAAGTAATCTGATCCCGAAAGGACTATTTTCCATATCCGGCTCAAAATCGATCATGGTCTTCCACTCAGCCTGATAAAGTTTTTCCGGGTCGTACATCAGCTCCTGGAAGGTCATTCCACAGTACTTAGCCGGGAAAAAAGCAAAAAAGACCAAGATGGGCACCCGGTCCGGAACTCGAAGAGCGATGGCCTCCTGGACCCGCTTTTCTCGTTGTTGATATAGTTTGGCCGCGTCATCTTTCATCCTCATTCTCCTATCCACTGTTTGCACAGGTTGACAGCGACAATGGCGTCTCGACCATAGGCATCGGCCTTAACATATTGCCGGATCTCCTCATCGATCTGGCCACCCCCGATCATGATCTTGAAATTTTTCCTTAAACCCGCCGCCTCCAGGGCCTCTATGGTCTGCTTCATGGATTCGTAGGTCAAGGTGAGGAAGGCACTCAGGCCCACCACGTGCGGCTGAAACTCTCTGGTTTTCTCGACCACCGTTTGAATTGGCACATCGATGCCGAGATCGAGCACTTCATACCCGTTCACTTCCAGCATGAAAGTGACGATGTTTTTTCCGATATCGTGGATATCCCCTTCCACCGTGGCCATTACAACCCGCCCTTTCTTGGGACCCTCAACCTCCTTGGTCAGCAGCGGCTTGACGATCTCCGAAATGGCCGAAAGGATCTCACCGGCCATGACCAGATCCGGGATGAAGTACTCATTGGTTTCAAAACGTTCCCCCACGATTTCCATGGCCGCCCGGGCGGCAGCCAGAATCTCCAGGGGATCCGTTTTCGTCTCTATCAATTCCCTGACCCTGGCTGCGGTTTCCTTCTCTTTCAAATCCGCCATTAATGCTATCAATTGTTGATCCATCAAAACCCTCCATTTAAAAATATCCTCGGGCGCTTTTGTCTAATTATTGTCCTTAAAACCTAGAGATATACAAACCTATCTTCCACCATCTCAATTGGATCCGATCGCCGCTCTCCCTTTGAGGGCTTCGATTTCATCAGCTTTAAAACCCCAATCCAAAAGGGCTGATTCAGTATGCTCGCCCGGCATTGGCGGCGAGGCATGAATTTCTGGTTGGGTACGACTAAAACGCGGTGCGGGCGCTGGCTGCAACAGACCTTCAAACTCGATAAACGTCTTGCGTAGAACGTTGTGAGGGTGATTCGGGGCCTCTTCGAGAGATAAAACCGGTGCAAAACATACATCGGTACCCTCCATGATCCGGCACCACTCATCGCGAGTCTTGGTTTTGAAAACCTCGGCCAGCTTCCTCTTGAGATCCAACCATTTCGTCCGATCCATCTGAACCTGAAAATCGGGATCCTTAATTCCGGTGTGCTCAAGCAAAAGTGCGTAAAATTTTGGTTCGATGGATCCAATGGAAACCCACTTGCCATCAAGGGTCTCATAGGTATCGTAGAAATGAGCTCCTCCATCCAAGATGTTCGCCCCGCGCTTATCGGTCCATGTCCCGGCAGCTCGCATAGCATAGAAAATACCCATAAGCAGCGCGGCTCCATCAACCATAGCCGCATCCACTATTTGGCCCCGGCCAGACCTCTGGGTTTCATGGAGTCCACAGACGATACCAAAGGCCAGCAGCATACCACCTCCGCCCAGGTCGCCGATGAGGTTCAAGGGAGGTACCGGTTTTTCATCCGGCCGTCCAATGGCATAAAGCGCACCCGACAGAGCGATGTAGTTTATATCGTGCCCGGCTGCTTGTGCCAAGGGGCCATCTTGACCCCATCCGGTCATGCGGCCAAACACAAGTTTGGGGTTCCGTTCCAGGGAAACATCAGGGCCAAGACTTAACCCTTCCATTACGCCCGGCCGGAAGCCTTCAATCAGGGCATCCGACTTCTCAATTAGTTTCAGGAGAACTTCTCTGCCTTCGGGTTTCTTGAGATCGATTGAGACCGAGCGGCGGTTTCGATGCCAGACGTTGTATCTTGGTTCCACCGGACCCGCCAAATGACCCTTTCGCTCCACCCGCAGGATATCGGCCCCCATATCCGCAAGCATCATAGCGCAGAACGGCCCTGGTCCAATACCACCGACCTCTACAATTTTAACCCCTTTAAGCGGTCCCAATGATATTCTCCCACCAGATGATTTATTAATTTTTAAACTCAGGTTTCCTTTTTTCCACAAAGGCTTTCAACCCTTCCTTTTGGTCTTCTGTGGAGAAAAGAATCTCAAAACAACGTGATTCGTATTCTAAGGCCGAATTCAAATCTAAATCCATCCCGGTGTTCACCAAGCGCTTTATCATCATAAGGGCATACTTGGGTCTATCTAGGAATGTTCTGGCCATTTTCCTGGCTTCATCCATTACCGACTCGGCCGGGACGACTTTGTTGACCAACCCGATGCGATAAGCCTCTTGAGCATTAATTGGATCACCAGAAAATAATAACTCTTTGGCTCTGCCCGCACCAATGAGTCGCGGCAGTCGCTGGGTCCCCCCCGCCCCTGGAAGCAGGCCCAACTTAATTTCCGGTTGGCCGAATTTCGCATTATCGGCTGCAATCCGAATATCGCATTGTAAAGCGATTTCACATCCACCACCAAAGGCCAAACCACAAACCGCGGCAATGACAGGTACTGGGAGATTTACAAGCTTTTGAAAAACGTGATGTCCTTTTTTTGAGAAACGATAGGCATCAGCAGGCGTTTTCAGGTTGCTCACCTCTTTGATGTCGGCCCCAGCCGCAAATACCTTTTCACCGCCGGTTACGATCACCACCCGGATTTCATCATCATTTTCAATAAGATCAATTACCTGCCCGAGTTCCGTTGTAAACTGATCGCTGATAGCATTTAAACTCTTTGACCTGTTAAAGGTAATAATCCCAATACCCTCATCTTTTTCATAAAGTATGGTATTTAGTTCCATAGAATAACTCCTCCATTTTAGTTATCTGGCACCCATCCTGAGTGCGGCATCCAATCTAATTGTCTCTCCGTTAAGCATTGGGTTTTCAATGATTTGCCTTACCAGCAGGGCAAATTCAGATGGTTTTCCAAAACGTTTGGGAAAGGGAAATTGACTTACCAAGGAATCCTTTATATTCTGGGGCAAGGTTTCGACCAGAGGAGTCAGAAAAAGCCCGGGTGCAATAGTTAAAACCCTTATTCCATAATCTGCACATTCACGGGCTATAGGAAGTGTCATGCCCACCACACCAGCCTTGGAGGCACTGTAAGCTGCCTGCCCGATCTGACCTTCAAAGGCGGCAATGGAGGCCGTATTGATTATTACACCCTTCTCTCCATCTTCTTTCGGATTATTTTTAACCATCTGTTCTGCTGCCAAACGGATGAGGTTCATGGTACCGATCAGATTGAGCTGGATGACCCTGTTGAAGTTTTCAATGGGCATCACGCCCTTTTTGCTTAGAACCTTTTCAGGAGGACCCGCACCCGCACAATTAACCGCTATATGAACGGCACCGAATGTATTGATGGCTTTTCCTATGGCAGCTTGAACCGAAGCACTATCAGTGATGTCGGTCTTGCAGAAAATGACCTTGTCCCCCATTTCCGAGATAATTTTATCACTCCGATCCTCATTGATGTCAAAAATGGCAACCCTGGCTCCTTGCTCAACTAAATCCCGTACGGTCGCCTCTCCCAATCCAGAAGCGCCACCGGTTACGACAGCCCCACAATCTTTAATTTCCATCTTAATTCCCTCCATTCTGAATAGTAATAAGCATTATTCCGCTTCGATGATCATTGCGTCACCCTGGGCCAATCCACCGCAGATGGCACAAACGCCATATCGGGCCTTTCTCCGTCTCAATTCATACATTAAGGTCATCAAAATTCGTGCCCCGCTGGCTCCCACCGGATGTCCGACGGCGATCGCACCGCCATTCACATTCGTTTTGTTGCGAAGGGTCGACACCTTCTCAGGATCACCATTCCCGAGCAGTTTAGTAGACACCAGCGGCATGGCCGCAAAGGCCTCGTTGATCTCGAGAAGGTCCATGTCCTCGATAATCAGGCCGGCTTTGTCAAGGGCTTTTTGTATGGCCGGGGCCGGGGCCGAGGCGATTAGCCGCGGTGGCAGGGCAATATTGGAAAAGGCCACGACGCGGGCCAGGGGCTTAAGACCCAGTTGCTCAGCTTTTTCCCTCCTCAGGAGAAGAACAGCCGATGCTCCGGCATCCAGCCCCGGGGCGTTGCCCGGCGTCACGGTAGGGCTCCCATACACCGGCTTGAGACTGGCTAATTTCTCCAGGGTCGTCTGCGGTTTCGGAAATTCATCTGCATCAAGGGTTATTTTTTCTCCCTTGGCGGTGGTAATAGTAACCGGGATGATTTCTTCGTTGAATTTTCCTTCCGCTTTGGCCTGCTGATAACGTTTTTGGCTCTGGTAAGCCCACTCGTCTTGTTCTTCCCGACTCACCCCATGCTCCAGAGCCACCTCACCGGCATCCACCGCCACGGGATCAAACCCGTTATACCCTATCGGGAACATCTGGTCCTTGATCCGGGGCTGTTCCAGTCCGGTGGACCACCGGCAGTTCTGGATCAAAAAAGGTGTATTGCTCATATTTTCTGCTCCCACCGCCAAAGCCACCTGGACTTCCTTCAACAAGATATCCTTGCAGCCGAGCTGCACGGCGGCCAGCGAGGAACAACATGCCCGATCAATCGTTAAAGAAAGAACTTCCGGGGGAAAACCTGCCCGCATCTGTGCCTGGCGACCGATGATATTTGATTCCAGTCCCGCTTCGGATTGGACACACATTCCGTAAAAGACGATGTCCACCAGCCCCATGTCCAAGCTGACCCGGTCTAAAACCGAACGCATGATTTGAGCCGCAATATCCATACTGTGCACATTTCGGAGGAGTCCTCCGAAACGACTGAAGGGGGAGCGGACGGCACTTACGATAACCACATCATTTAAACTTTTCATTCATTTGTCCTCCTGTACCGTTTGGGGATTTTAAAGCAGACGAACCATCAATCCACCTTAGGACGGGCTATATTTGACAACCGATGTCAAAAGCATCGGCTAGGACCTGAGCCAACTGGCCGGGTATTTTGCCTGATCCCACGATATATGACTTAATGTCCGATTGTTCCAGGTCTTTCCTTAAACCATTGCTGCTGATTAGGCCGACAGCGATGACTACGGTATCGGCAGGAACTTCCCTTTCGCTTTGGTGCAGATCCCTCACAACCACGCTTTTCTCTTTGATCTCAAGGACCTGCATCGAGGTCAGTAGGGTCATTTTTTCGCTTATTCTGGCTAAAAACCCCCATCGGGTGGAAGGACCTACATCGGTGGCAACCTGTTTAAGCATTTCCACCACGGTTACCTCTTTACCCTGATCGGAAAGGAACTCCGCCGTTTCCAGTCCTATTAATCCGCCGCCTATGACGACAATCCGATGGCCGAAAGAACCTTCCCCATTGAGGATTTGCAATGCGGTATAAACATGTTTCTTATCAACTCCAGGAATAGAAGGGATAAGCGCTTCCGCTCCCGTGGCTAGAATGACAACATCAGGGGATAGTTTTTTTATCGTTTCAGAGGTAACCGCTTTATTGTATTGAACGTTAATCGGCAATATATTCATCATGGCGGTATAATATTCGATTACATTTTCTAATTCCTTTTTGTACGGGGGGGTGGCTGCCAAATGGATCATACCTCCCAAGTGACGGCTTGCCTCCATGAGAATCACCTCATGGCCACGAAGGGCGGCCAGGCGGGCTACCTCCAGGCCGGCCGGACCGCCTCCGGCAATGAGCACCCGTTTCTTTTTCGGGGCAGGTTTAATCAATCCTTCCCCTTCATGTCCCAGTTCGGGGTTCAATGCACATCTCGGTCCGGGTTCTCCATCCCCACGAATGTTGGAACGCAAGGTATCGAAACAGTAACAACAGGCGATGCAGCGCCGTATCTCTCGTGACCGTCCTTCCTGGGTTTTGTTGACGAAATCCGGATCACACATCAATGCCCGGCCTAGGCCGATCAGATCGGCCTGACCTTTTTGCAGGATGTCAACTGCCACATAGGGATCATTAATTCGTCCCACGGTCGAGACAGGAACATCCACTATCGCTTTAATGGCTGCCGCCAGGTAAGAAAAAGCCCCACGGGGTACGGACATGGGCAGCATGGGCCGAGTGGCCTCATGCCAGCCAGCCCAAATATGCAAGCGGTCCGCCCCGCCGGAAACTATCAGAGGAGCCAACGTAAGGGCCTCCTGAAGGGTTTTCCCCCCTGGCATACTGTCTTCCCCGTCAAGCTTGACGCAGATATTGAAATCGTTTCCTACCCGTTTTCTTATCTCCTGAAGAATGGAAAGGAGAAAGGCAGCCCTCCCAATGGTATCCCCGCCATATCGATCGGTTCTTTTATTGGTCAAGGGAGAGAGGAACTGACTGATCAGATAGCCGGAACTACCCAATAATTCGATGCCATCGAACCCGGCCTTTCGAGCCCGGACCGCGGCTTCAGCAAAGGCGATGACCAGATCATCGGCTTCCTGGGTAGATAGTTCCCGAGGTGTTTCCCCGGTATACCGGGAGGCGACAGGGGAAGGAGCCACTGAAGGTCGACCGAGTAACTTTCCAAAAGAATAGCGGCCGGCATGGTTGAGCTGGGCTACAATCCTGGCTCCCGCCTCTTGAACGGCTTTGACCACAGGGATAAAGACAGGAATGTCGTCATCGTGTTTTAGTGATAATTCTGGTCCGATAGAGGCCTTTCCGCTGTCATGAACACAAATCTCACCGGTGGTGATGAGGGCCACGCCTCCCTGAGCCCGGGCCGTCAGGAAATTTTTCATTTGATCCATTGAGAAATGGGTGCCGATAGGGGCCATGAAAAATCGATTTTTAAGGATCAAGTTCGACATCCTGAGGGGTTCAAACAAAAGTTCTAAAGCAGCATCACCCATCATGAATCCTTTCGTTTTGATATTTGACTCATTAAACCCGCTCAACAAAAACTTTTCCGAGCAATCCTTCCGGTTTTAGCAGAAGAACCACAAGGATTATGAGAAAAGCCAAAGAGTTTTTAAAGGCTACCGAGATGTATCCCCCGACCAATCCTTCGGCGACACCCAAAATAAGTCCTCCGACTATGGCACCCGGCAGGCTATTAAGCCCCCCTAGTGTCGCCGCCGCGATCCCTTTGAGAAACGGTTCCAACATGAACACCGGGTCCAACAGAAAGGTGGGCGCCAAGAATAATCCCGACAGCACTCCCAAGACGGCTGCCAAGTTCCAGGCAAGGGCCAACATGCGGTGTGTTCGGATCCCGAGGGTCTGGGCCGCAGTGAGGTTTTCGGAAGTGGCCCGGATAGCTAGGCCAATAGGAGTTTTCTGGATCAGGAAATAAAAGATTCCACAAGCCAGCAAACCGGTGATCAAAGTCCCGAGGTTTAACTGGGTGATCACCACTCCCCCGAATTGGTAGGTCTTGGTGTCCGATAAAGGAAAGGGGAAAGTCTGGGTCTCCGAACCGCCGAAATGAATAATCAGGGCTTCCAGAACCAGTCCCATCCCCAGAGTCAGGATAATCTGTCCCAGGGTGGTGGCATCCCGACGCTGGGCCGGTTTGAGCACCAGGATGTAAAACATCATAGAGATGCCCCCCCCGAAGAGGAGGGCCAGTGAAAAGGCCAGCCAGAAAGAGACATTCCGGCTCAATAGGAAAAATGCCAGATAAGTCCCGGCCGTAGATACGGCTCCGTGCCCGAAATTCAGCACTCGGCTGGAACGGTAAACAAAGACCAACCCCAGGGCCACCAGGGCATAAAGACTTCCATGGGAGAGGCCGTCAACTAGAGGCTGAAGCGTTTTTTCCATAATTACCTGCTAGATTTTATTGGTTTTAACGATAGGGCCAGTTACTGAAGAACAACCTAATCTTGGTTAACCTGCCCGCCAGTCCCCTGGGTTCGAAAATCAGAATAATTATGATGGCCAACCCGTAGATGAGGGGGACCATCTCCTTATAATCACTGAAGGCCTGAGGTACCAGAGTGATAAAGGCGGCCCCCAGCAGAGCCCCTTCCACGCTGGCCAGCCCCCCCACAATTATCGCCACCAGATAGGCGACTGTTTTCTCAAAAGTGAACATATTCGGTTCCACAAACCCCAGGAACAGGGCATAGAGACCACCCTGAATCCCCATATAAAAAGAGCTGATGACAAAGGCCATTAATTTGTAGCGGGTTAAATTTACTCCAAGTACTTCAGCGGCGATATCGTTATCACGGATGGCGATGAAGGCCCGACCCAGGTAGGAGGATATCAGGTGAAAGGAACCCAGCAGGAAGAGGAGGGCAATTCCCAGGTAAAGATAAAAATAGACTTTTTCGGCGGCGATCCCGAAGGGGGGTGTTAATTTTTGGATAGTTAGCCCCATGCCCCCGCCCGATAAGACAAGTGAGTTGGTCAGAACCTGATAGACGGCAATCCCGAAACCCAGGGTGGCCACCGCCAGGTAGGGTCCCTTAAGACGCAAGGAAGGAAATCCCACTAGTAGACCTGCCGCAGCAGAGATGATCCCCGCCCCGATCAGGGCCAGGGGCCAGGGAACGGCCATTTTAGCCAGATGACCCAAGGCATAAGCCCCAATAGCTAAAAACCCGGCCTGGCCCAGTGAAATCTGACCGGTATAGCCGATGAGAAGATTTTGCCCCAGCACACCGATCGTCCAAATAAAGATGAGTGTGGCCAGATAGACGAAACGTTGCGGTCCGTACACTGGGAGCAGGATCACAGCCCCCAGCAGGCTGTAGATCCAAACCTTGGAGGAAGTTTTGCGGATTAGCTTCAGAGATTGAGCATAACTCTCAATGACGTCCATGACCCGTCCCTTCCTCCTGATACAAGGCTTCGATAGTCTCAATGTATCTTTTTTCCAGATATCGTCTTTTTATTTTTCCGGTCGGAGTCACGTCACCGTCCTCAACATACAGGCGACGCGGCAGGAGGGCGAACTTCTTAACGGTTTCTACCTTGGCCAAGGTTTTGTTCACCAGATCCACTTCCCGGGAGATGAGTTGAATAACATCGGGGTTCCGAGTCAGGTCCTCAAAGGTAGTGAAAGGAAGGCGATTGTCCTGAGCATATTTCATGACATTGTCCTCATCGATCAGAACAAGGGCGGTCAGATATTTCCGGCGGTCTCCGATGATCACGGCGTCTTGAATGTAGGTGCTGAATTTAAGTTTATTCTCAATGAACGCCGGAGTGATGTTTTTCCCACCAGCGGTGATGATGATATCTTTTTTGCGATCCAGAATTTTTAGTTGCCCGTTATCCAGCATTCCCACGTCGCCGATAAAAAGCCAACCATCCTTAATGGTTTCTGCCGTCAACTCCGGGTCCCGGAAATAGCCTTTAAAAACCCCTGGCCCTTTGGCCAGAATCTCCCCGTCTTCGGCAATTTTGACCTCTAGTCCAGGCAGGGGCGTGCCGACATATTCCAAGCGGTTGTCAGTCATAGACTGGGCGGCAATGACGCCGGTAGACTCGGTCTGCCCGTACCCTTCCTTTAGCGGGACACCAATGGCCTTATAAAATTCAAAGAGTTCGCGCGAGGCCGGTGCCGCCCCACAGGCTCCCAGTCGAAGGCGGTCAAACCCCATTTGTCTTTTGATGTGATGCAGAACAGTCCAGTAGGCCAGACTGTAGGCCGGACGAAGCCAGAAACGCTTAGGGGAATTCTTGGGCAAACGCACCCAAGCCAAGGCAACCGATATGGCCATCCGATAGGCCATCCGGTTGAAATAGGGGGCATCGGACATGCGGATCTCGTGCCGGGAGGCTATTTTTTCCCAGATCCGGGGGACCCCGGCGAAGACCGTCGGGGATATTTCTTTCAGGTTTTGGGGAAGGGTCTCCAGGCTTTCCACAAAGTTGACTAATCCACCGGCCCTGACAGCCTGAAAAAGAGAAAAGATATTTTCAAAGATGTGAGCATATGGTAGATAGGAAACAACTTCATAGGTTTCATCAAAACCATAGAATGAATAGTAGCTTTCGGTGACTGACAGGATGTTTCGGTGACTGATCATGGCTCCCTTCGGCCGACCAGTGGTGCCGGAGGTGTAAACGATCATGGCCGTGTCCTCGGGCGCCAGCCGGTCCAGCCGAGCGGCCAAGCTGTCAACCGGCCGATCCTGGGACTGACGGCCCAGGGCCAGAAATTCCTCTAAAAAAATCATACGGGGGTGTGAGAAACCCCAGAGACCCTCTGGATCCCAGATGACGACCCGGTCCACTTCCAGGTCCTCGATAACTTCCAGTAGCTTTTCCACATGCTCTTCATTTTCCACAAAGATAATCTTTGAACCGGAATGCCCCACCAGGTAGGCAATCTCTTCCGATGAGGAAGTGGGATAAATGCCGCAGGTGACCCCGCCGGCTGTCATGACCCCCAGATGGCAGATCACCCATTCCGGCCGGTTGAAACCTAAAATGGCCACTCGATCACCGAATTCCAGGCCCAGGGCTATCAGGCCGGCAGCCGCAGTTCTGACCCGTTTTCCGTATTCCTCCCAGGAGATCCGCTTCCAGATTCCCCGGTCCTTATGGCTCAGGGCCAGCCTTTTCCCCTGACTTTCCACCTGGCTGAAAAATAAGGCCGGCAAATGAGAAAAGTCGGTTCCGGTTACCATGTTCTCCTCTTCTTATAGAGCCGCCAACCTTTGGAAGAGCCTCCTTCATCCGATAGACCCAGATATAGTTTTTGGACATCCTCGTGTGCCAATAACTGAGCCGCGGTCCCTTCCAGCACGATGCGGCCACCTTCCAGGATATACCCGAAATCAGCAATAGATAAGGCCAGACCGGCGTTTTGCTCCACCAGTAGAATGGTGGTGCCGATTTGGGCGATTTTCAGAAGGACCTCGTAGACCATCCGGGCCACCAGTGGGGCGAGTCCCAGGGACGGTTCATCGAGCATCAACAGCCGGGGTCGACGAAGCATGGCCCGGGCCACGGCCAGCATCTGCTGCTGGCCTCCGGACAGCAGTTCGGCCTGCTGGCTTCCCCGTTCGGCCAGAATAGGGAAGAGTTCATAAACCCATTCCATGTCTTGTTTGAGTTCTTCCCGATTCCGTCCCGAACCACCGATTTCCAGGTTTTCCTTTACGGTCAGTTCCCGGAATAGTCCGCGATCCTCCGGTACGTAGACGATGCCCCGGGAGCTGATCTGCTCGGGTTCCAAACGGTGCAGACGATGACCTTCGAACTCAATGGTCCCTTTTTTCGGTTGGTCTTTAAGCAGGCCAGCTACTGTCTTGAGGAGAGTCGTTTTGCCGGCCCCGTTGGGACCCAGCACGGCGACGATTTGATTTTTCCCGATAGTGAAGGTAACCCCATTCAAGGCACAGACCCGATCGAAGTACAGAGTCTCGATATTAGCAATTCGTAAAATAGGCGTCTCAGCGCCTAGTGCAGGCACGGTTTTTAAGCCGGTTGGGATGCAGTCTTCCACTCCCGTCTCAGACCGGATCAGGCGGGTGTCCCTTCGGGTCAGTCCGTCTGCCTCCCCTTTGGTTCCCATGTAAGCGCGAACCACGTCCGGGTGTCGCTGGACCTCGGCCGAGGTACCCTCGGCGATCTTCACCCCGTTTTCTAGGGCCACCATGCGGTCGGCCAAAGCCGAAGCAATTCTTAGATCGTGCTCTACCAGTAGGATAGATAACTGAAACCGCCCCTTGATTTCGTTAATCAGATAGGCCGTGGCCTGTTTTTCTTCGGCCGTCAGCCCACTAATGGGCTCGTCCAGCATCAGGAGTCGGGGGTCGAGGGCCAAGGCCCGGCCCATCTCGGCCCGTTTCTGAATCCCGTAAGGGCAGTCGGCGATGATTGCGGTACGCCAAGGTTGAAGCTGCAGAAAATCGATGAGGTCTTCCACCACTTCCCGGTGCCTGATTTCTTCCTTTCTCAAACGCAGAAAGGCATGGAGTGGATTCTTATAAAACTTGATATGACGGCCCAGCATCAGGTTGTCTAGAACGGTCATGTGCATGAAGAGCCTAAGGTTCTGAAAGGTCCGGGCAATACCTCGAGCGGCTACCTGATCGGGAGAGAGTCCCAGCAGACTCTCCCCCTGAAAGGTAATCGATCCGCCGGTGGGCTTATAGACCCCGGAAATGCAATTGAACAGGGTCGTCTTGCCGGACCCGTTAGGCCCTATGACGGTTATGATTTCGCCTTCCTCCAGGTCGAGATTTACGCCGTCCAAGGCCTGAATGCCCCCGAAGCTTAGATTCAAGTCCTTAATCAGAAGAAGGCCCATGAGTATAAAAACCCGTTCCTGATGTCAGTTAAAAAAAA
>JAZDOU010000218.1:0-4935 GCA_043798385.1 Pseudomonadota bacterium | reverse complement strand
CCCACCGAAACCAGGGCACTGGTGATGGCCCCGGTTCCCCCTTTGGCAATGGCGGCCGGTTCCCAGCCCAGGGTGAGGTGAATCGTGGCGATGGTGACCATCAGACCGGGTACATCGTCCGGAAAACAGCCCCAGGAGGTCAGATAGCCCCGGAGGGTCAATATCCGGAGCTCATCACTTTCGAAGAAGTAGCGGGCGATCTGTTTGCAGGTCATAAATTGCATGGGCACATCCAGGCCGCTGCCGGGGTCGTTGCACAACTCTTCCAGGGCATCCGACACCCCATAGGGAGTCGGCGGCGAATACCGGTACTTATGAAAGGCGGCCCGCCACTTGTCTTTATATTTTTCGGTCAGATCCAGATAGGTCTCGGCATCCTTTTTGGAAAAGCGGGCAATCTGGTCATAGGTCTTTTTGACGTTGGCCTCGTTGAAGCGGGTCTCGCCGGTTTGGGGATCGACCACGGTAAAGGCCGCATAAGCGACATAACTGGTCTCGTCGTCGAAGATGATGGCCTCGTTGGTATCCGGAAAGGTATATTCCAGGCCTTCTTCACGGAGATTGAATTCCTTATAGGCCGGATGACTATAGTAACGGGTAAAATGGGCGCAAAAATTTCCCCGGAATCCCGGAGCCGGGAGATCTTCCGTTATCGCACCGCCGCCCAAATGATCCAGACGCTCAAAGACCCCGACCTTCAAACCGGCTTTGGCCAGATAAGGCGCTATCGTTGTTCCATGATGGCCGCCTCCAATAATGACTGCATCGTACACTTTGTCAGACATCTCGTTTCCTCCCTAAATTATTTAGATTCTTAAGCTCTAACTCTGAAAATTTATCTCAAGCATTGTTGATACGATTTGCGAGTTACGGGTTAAGAAATCGAACCTTTTTCATAAAACTCGCAACTCCTAACCCGTAACAGGAAAACTTCAAATAGAGTTGACTGGTATTTACTTGGGATCAACTCCGATTCCGTTATTTATCTCGGGTTTTATCTGATCTCCATAAAAACAGCCGCCAGTCTCTCCGCCTTTTCCGCCGGAGATGCTCCTTCGATGATCAGACACTCCCGCCCCATGTTCGGCGGAGGCGCCAATTCAACCAAATCGATTTTTTGAAGCCTCTCAAGGTCATCAACCAGGTCCTTCGCCCCCCACTTGGGGATCGAGATCGGGCGCTTGAGTAAGGCCATCATCTTGGTCCGGGAGACATAGCGCAACTCTCCCACCTCGTTGCTCACCGTTACCAGGGCCGGCAGTGCGGCCTCTACCACCTCATAGCCCACGGGAACAGTCTTCTCCACCAGCACTTTGCCGTCCATTATTTTTACCGAACGGGCCAGACTGACGGCCGGAAGGCCCAACATTTCAGCCAGGATCAAACCAACCTGGCCGGAGTCCCAGTCTCCGGCCTGTCTGCCGGTCAAAACCAAGTCATAAACGCCTATCTTTTGGATTGCCCGGGAAAGAACATAAGCCACCGAAAGGCTGTTCAGGCGCTCAAACGCCGGGTCTTCCAGAAGAATCAGGGCATCGGCCCCGGCAGCCAGCGTCTTACGAAGGACCGTATCGGCCACCTTCCGGCCCAAACTCAAAACGGTTATTTTCCCCCCCAGCTCCTCCTTGATCCGGATGGCTGCCTCCAGGGCATTTTCATCGTAAGGGCTGATGACGTTGGGGGCATCGACCAGGACCTCCTTCTTATCCACATCGACGCTGACGTTGGAAAAAGGCACTTCCGGATCCGGTATCTGTTTGGCACAGACAATTATGTTCGGTTCTTTCATACCCGCTCCTCCAATTTCTTGACCAGGACCGGCAGAAATTCCTTATAATCCTCCACCACGCCGTAGTCAGCCACTTTAAACATATTGCAACCGGGATCGGTATTGATGGCGATGATCTTCTTGGAGCGGATCATCCCCACCAGATGTTGAATAGCCCCGGAGATCCCGACGGCCAGATACGTATCCGGAGCAATGATCGAACCGGTCAAGCCGACCTGGCGGTCGGAGGACATCCAGCATTTATCAACCACCGGGCGGCTGCATCCGACCATCACATTTCCATGAGATTGGCTTAAGGTCCGGGCCAGGGCGACCAGGAGCTCAAAATCCTCCTGTTCGGCAATCCCTCGGCCACCCGATATGACCACATTGGCCTTGTCCAACTCGACCACTTCTTCCCTGACCGTTTTCAGGGATTTAACCTGGATAAGAGATTCATCCAATGGAGGAGACAGGGGCACCACTTCACTTGGCGCCCCCCCCGGTTCGATCGGCTCAAAGGCATTTTTCCTGACCGTGACCATCTGCGGCAGGCCTTCACATTTCAAGGTAGCGATGGCGTTTCCGCCGTAAATGGGCTTGGACCGAATCAGAAGACCGTCCTTCGGATCGATCTTCAGATCTAAACAGTCCGTGGTCAGCTCCGTATTCAACCGGTAGGCCAGCCTGGGGGCGATTTCCTTTCCGGAAAAAGAATGGCTGATGAGAAATATCCGCGGGGTGATTTGTTTACATAACCACTCCAAGGCCCCTACCCAGGCATCCGGCTGGAAGTCTTTCAATAAAGGATGTTCCAGCTTATAAATCTTCCTTAATCCATAAGAGGCCAGCGATTCCGCCTCCGAGGAGATCTCAGATCCCACGACTACTGCCGATAGTCCCAGGCCTGAATCCTTGGCCAGATTGCTTCCCCCTCGAATGAGTTCAAGGGTCTTCTTATCCAATAATCCTTCTTTGGTTTCCGCCAACACTAAAATCTCATCCATGGTTACTACCCTTTCCTGTTCCTGGTTGTTTCTTCCTATCAGAATCTATGGTCTGTTTTTGATGGTGCTTTTAATTTTTGAAAATTTTTAGACATCATCCTCCAAAAATTTATCTCTAACTTTCCACCCAAGGGGCATGGGGGGTCTTATTTTTAAAGTTGTCCACCCCAAAACCAAGACTTCATTATTCTGATAAAGGCCCTAATTCGTCGTCCAAAGCAGGCCTTCATAAATGCTGGAAACGTTCTCAGGTCAAAGCCAGCCCTAAAAGCCAACTTAGCTTTTGGGCCGGATTAATGGCTCGTAGTTATCCTTTGGACAACTTTTAAAATAAGACCCCCTATGCCCCAATATCCTTGGCAACCTTTTCCTGCCCCAATGACTGCCAGACCAGCTCATTTAAATCCCAAACCCTCAGTCGGCCTTCTAACCCTAAAGTCTTGACGGCATCTTCCAGCATAATCAGACATAGAGGACAGGCCGTTATCAGAATCTCGGCCCCGGTGGCCTGGGCTTCTCTGACCCTGATCTCGCTCATTCTGGACTCCCCACGCAGTTCCTGCCCTTGCCACATCCTTCCACCGCCCCCGCCGCAGCAGAGGCTGTCGGCACCATGATGGGGCATTTCTATCAGGGTCGTCCCGGGGACAGCCCGGATGATTTCCCTTGGTTCCTGGAAGATGCGGTTGTGACGCCCGAGATAACAGGGATCATGATAGGTCAGGGTACAATTTAGGGACTTTTGTAAGCGGAGTCTCTTGTCGGCGATAAGTTCCCATAGCACCAGGGAATAATGACGGACCCCAAAACCCCTTCCTGAATATTCATTCCTGAAGGTATGAAAGCAGTGCGGAGAGGATGTGACCACCTCCTCTATGCCGTACTGCTCAAAAAGGTCCAGGCAGTTCTCCATTTTCTCCTGGAATAGCCCGCCCTCTCCCACTACTCTGGGAATGTCTCCGCAACAGGGTTCTTTTTCGGCCAGGATCCCAAAAGGCACTCCGGCCTGTTTCAGGATGCCGGAGAAGGCTCCGGCTATTTCCTGGGCCCTAACATCATAGGAAGTGGTGCAGCCCAGGAAGTAACAAAGAGGCACCGCTTGTCCACCTTTTTTCAGGACCGGGATATCCAAACTCTTGGCCAGGGCAGCCCTTTCCCGCTTGGAAGCCACCCAGGGATTCTCATAATTAAAAAGCCGTTCCAGGGTCTGGTTCATAAGATCAGGCACTCCCTTACCCTCTTCGACCAGTTGGGCCCGTTTTTTTGAAACGCTCCTGAAGGCCGCCCCGTAAACAGGGCAAACTTCCAAACAAGCCGCGCAGGTAGTACAGTACCAGGCCGTTATATTTTCGATCGGCTGACCCTTACTTAGAAACCGGATATCGCCTACCGGTGACTGTTCCAGCCAGAGGGCATTACGGGCATTTTGAACAAAGTCGCGGGGAGCGAAAGGCTCACCGGCACCGGTTGAGGGACAGACTTGGACGCAACGCCCGCAGCGCATACAGGCATCATAAAAGACGGCCTCTTCGATTTTCAGCCCAGCCTGGTCATTCAAAGGAGCTTCGTCTTCTTCCTGAGGAGCTGCCGGAGCAGACTCTGTTGATGCTTGGGCTGAATGATGAAGATAAAAGGCCGCCGGCCCTCCCACGATATGAAACAATTTCGTAAAGGGGATCAGGGCAATAAATCCCAGGCTTAACAGGGCGTGACCCCACCAAAGATAGGGATAGGCCGAATCAGCCGCCCCGGCGGAGACCCAGCCGGCTATCTCTGACCCGACAAAGGACCAATGGCCCCAGGGCGGCTTTTGGGAGGCCAATCTTAGTCCTTCCAACAGAAAACCCGAGAGGACCACCAGCAGCAACCAGAGAGGCACTAAACCGTCTTCCATGCGCTGTTCAAGCCTGGGCACCCGTTGAATGTACCGACGAACCAGGGCCCAGACAATCCCGGACAAAAGGATAAGCCCCCCGATTTCCATGGCCCCTTCAAAAAGAAGATGGGCCTTACCGATCAGGTAGGGGTGCACATATTCATGAATCGCCAGCAAGGAAGTCCCGATGGTTAAAAGGACAAATCCCCAGAATATGAAAAAATGCATCAGGCCGGCGGCGGGATTTCCTTTAAAGACACTACGGCCCAAAAGCACCTCGGATA
>JAZDOU010000192.1:0-2950 GCA_043798385.1 Pseudomonadota bacterium | reverse complement strand
CACCATACTTAATTGTGTGACAATAGAGAATTAATAAGTATGGTGTCCCCCCATTTGTAACGACTTCGATCAACGGGAACTCTGGCAGACCTTCATGACCGGCAACTATTATTACTGTTTCGCCTGCCAGGCCCAATGCCCGGCTACTCAATTGCCTTTATTGAAAAAAGGAGAACGTAAGAGACGAAATTGAATCCAGGCCAATGCCCGAAGGTCAGATAAAAAAATCATCCTGAGGGAAGAAGATAGAGCACCGTTTTGCAGGATTCCGGCCTGATCAAAGAGGGGGATGAAATGAAGGGACCTGAGAGGCGGCCGTTATCTCTGTTGATGGCACTGTTTCTAAGTGGTTTCTTTCTTCTCACCGACGGTTTTTCCGCTTTGGCGGCCGTCGAATCGTCGTATAACGAAAAATTGGGGGAACTGCAACAAAGGTTGATGACCCGCGGCCTCCCGGAGAAAGATCTTTCCCGGGTTTTTTCAGATGGCCGGGTGGAGCTCATCCCGGAGATTGTCGAGCGAAAAGGAAAGGGCCTGAATTACAGAGGACGCCGTTTCGGGTTGCTCACGAAAAAATCGGTCCGGGAGGGGAAGAGTCTGCTCCGGGCCAATCGAGGTATCCTCCATAAAATAGAAACCACCTACGGGGTGGGGAGGGAGATCCTGGTCGCCGTCCTCCGGATCGAGACCAACTTTGGCCGGGTCAAGGGGCATTATCCGATATTCAACAGCCTCCTGACGATGGCCCTCATCGAGAACCGTCGTTCAGGCTGGGCCGAGGAGGAACTCGGTTGTCTACTTCTGATGTGCCGGGGGGAAAAAAAGGACCCATTTTCCATAAAGGGTTCTTGGGCCGGGGCCTTCGGCATTCCGCAGTTTGTCCCTTCCTCATATCTGAAATACGGGGTGGATGGAAACGGCGACGGGATCATCGATCTCGATAACCTGGCCGACGCTTTCGCCAGTATTGCCAATTACTTGAAATCGTTCGGTTGGTCCCCACAGAATTCCTGGGAAAAAAAGGAAGCCCTGTTTGCCTACAACCATTGTGACAACTATGTCAGGGCTGTTTTGGCCTATGCCCAGGCCATCAAAAGGCAGGCCGGTATCCGTTAGGCACGGGTCAGGGAAAGCCTGATACACGGATCAGGGAAAGTAGGTATTGCCGCTCAGGCGTAAAAAAATCTCCTTCCCGATGGCCCCGAGGCAGGGGTGGGTTGGGAAGGAGATTTCGGTGAAAGACATACAGGGTTTAGCACCTGTAAGATGGGAAGGCCCCTATCAGATGGCCTCAAGGTAAAAGGTTTTTAGTAAAGTTGACGAACATAACCGGTGTTTTTATCGATGGCCAATTTGGAGACCAGGGAATTATCCTTGGTGCGGATCTCGGTCTCAAAGTAAGTCTTTTTGTCTTCGATCTTACCGGCCTTCAGATTGGGGTTGGCGCCGATGTAGCTTCCAACGATGGACTCGGCATCCTTTTCAGTCAGGGTTCTCTGGCCTTGAGAGGGACCGTAATTATTGTCCCAACAAGGCATTCCATATCCAGGTCCGCCATTGCTATAACCCGGGCCCATCATGTATCCCCCGTTGCCCCAACCCATCATGTTTCCCCAATAACCGGCCGAAGCAACACCCGCTACACCTAATCCTAAAACCAGAACTATTACCATCAATAATTTTTTCATAACCAAACCTCCTTTAAAGTTTTGTTTTGACCCTATTCATTGCAACAGGTGTGCCAGAGAACAATTACTAAATTAAGGCATTGATACCATTGCCTTAATAGCTTAAGGTCCTCTCCTCATCTCTTCTAAGAAAAAAGCAGCCGCATAATTATTCCTCACTTATTATTATGTTTTTGAATAATTTTTATACACCTCGTCACATCTTTTGGTAAGATACTCCTGTTGAGGCCGGAGGCCGGGACGACGTCTGGACCCTGGTTTTCACTTCCGGATTAAGACATTCCGGGGCAGGCTTGGTGAGGCCTTTTTACGAAGCCGTCATGATTGATTCGGAGGAAAAGGGAGGGTGCCGGACCGGGAATTCAACAGGTCGGCAAAGTCAGGGATTTAATAGTTGGTATGAGCTATGCATTAAAATTTTCTTTTAACTTCTTAATCAATGGATGCAAATGAAAATTTTTACACCAAAGGCTATGTCCATAGGGGGTAGAAGGCTTTTCTTTCCTCTTATCTCCATCATTGCAATTGTCCTGACCCTTTTCGTTCTTCTCAGTATCTCGACTTATAGACATTTACACCGAGGGCAGTTGAGAATGGAGGAATCGCTCTTCAGGGACGGGCAAATCATTCTTAAAAGCCTGGAGGTCTCCTTTCATACCGGTATGATGGGAATGATGAGCCGGACTGACAACCTTCAGGAGATTATGACTTCCGTCGCCACCCTGGCAGACATTCGTTTTGTTGCCCTGCTGGATCAGCAAGGGTCGATTCTTGCCCATAATGAGGAACGCTTAGTGGGAACCCCTTTCCCTCAGAAAGAAAAACTTCGTCGGGTGACCAACCAGGAAGTGCTAAAAAGTTGGTTTGGGGATAAGGGGGAATTTATTGTCGTCAAGAAGATGGAACTCTTCCCCTCACCGGGGATGGGAGAGGGTGGTATGTGGTCCAGAATGCGTTCCATGATGACCCCGGGAGGCACACTCCTTGATCAGGTTCAATCCGGTAAGATCTATGCAGTCGTGGGCCTGGGAACCAAGACCTTTGAGGAGGCCCGCAAGAGTGATCTGTCCCATGCTATTATGATGGGTGTAATCTTGTTGATCCTGGGGACGGCCGGTTTTTATTTTATTTTTTTAGTTCAAAATTACTATATCGCCCAACGGGCACTGGATTCTTTAACCATATATGCCACCCAGGTGGTCGAGAATATGCCCGACGGCCTCCTCTCCCTTGATCCTGAAGGAGATATCGTTACATTAAAT
>JAZDOU010000168.1:0-19318 GCA_043798385.1 Pseudomonadota bacterium | reverse complement strand
TTCCTCGGGAGGAAATTTTAAATCCAGAAATATATTGCCGGAAGATTTAATAATTGGCTCTTTCATAGTCTACCCTCAGATTTTTTTAACCCGCTTGCGCGCCAGGTCCACATCTTTTTGGCTCGTTTTTCGACCTTTCTTTTGAAATGAATGGAGCACATAAACGGCATCCTTAAACTTCGCCACGAAGATTATTCGCCATTCTCCCAAGACATGCAGGCGAATTTCCTTGACCCCCAGACCTATGGCGGGCATAGGTCTCCAATCACTCGGCTCAAGTCCGCATTGAACAGCATATAGTTCAAAGCCGGCTGCTCTGCGAGCTTCGTCCGGAAAATTACGCAGATCTTCCAGACTGGTGCCAATGAAATTCAGGGCCTTCATATTTTGTATTAATTATATAAGTTTTTATATAATTGTCAAGTAAAAATTATTGGATCACCTCCATAAGAGACGATGATGATCGAAGCAAACGAAAACAAGTACCGGGATATCCTTATCAGCAGTTGCCCCGGTGGATTTTCTTATCTCTGCCCTTGTTGGCAACGGTTACCATAGAGCAAATCCCCTGACCTTTTCGGTCCTAACCTCGATTTGGCCGCCGTAGAGCTGGACATATTTTGAAGCCCCCCGCACAAAATGCGCGGGATTGCTCCCACGCCGTGGTGCGGGGAATCTTCCATGCAAGGAAAATGTCTATTATTGGTGTTCGCTCGCTAACCCCGCAGCAAGCTATGGGGAAGGCGCTCGCTATCCATGTTCAATCGGACCTTTATAAAATACCATTGACTTGATATTCCTTGGAGGCTATGTTCGGGATAATCCTTATTACCGTCAAACTCATAGAATAATAGATTCAGAAAGATTAACCCTTCATGGCCAAAAAAATTAATAAAATCAATTTTTTGAAAAATTTATCCTGGGATGACCAGAGTGAGTGGGCGGGGAGTTGGGTTGTTTTCCGGGAGCGAACCGGAGGAAAAGGATCGGCAATCCTGTTTGAGAGGGCCTAAACGAAAAAGATGACCGTCAAATCTCCTATTTTTGAGGAAACCTACAAAAATTATCTGGCCCAGTTGAAGGAAATCGATTTTGGTTCCCGGAAAAAATCCTTAGGAATCAACATAGACCATAGTGCGGCCCTCATCCCTTTATTTGGAAAGACCTACCGGGTCTCGACCGAAGGGGTTTTTGATCCGGCCGGGATAGAGCCCATCCACGCCGTCAGTGTGGTCCTATGCAAATATCTGCTTTTGTGTCCCCATTCCGAACCCCTTGAGAAAAATTGGGTTTCTTATAAAGACTTTAAGGATGCCGCCCCTTTTGTTGGTGGATTTGTCACCAATACCGAGAAGGCCTTGGTGAGACATTTTTCCGGTCGCCTTGATCAGCTCAAAGAAGCCTGCCTAAGACTGGGAGGCCGCCCAACCGACCTGGAAGTCTCTTATCAATTGGTCCTCCGATTTGAGGCCCTACCCAAAATTTCGATCCTGCTCTTGTTTAATGATGAAGATGAGGAATTTCCGGCCCAAGGTTCTTTACTTTTCCAGAAAAAAGCCGCACAATATCTGGACATGGAATGTCTGGCCGTCTTGGGATGGTTTCTAACCGATGCCTTGATCCAAGCCACGGGGGCACCTCATGCCACTATTATGTAAGCCTCAACCCTTTTCCGGTTGAATCAACCGACTCGGTAAGATGATCCTTATTCATGGCGCCCAAACCAATAAATCAAAATGACCTCAAGGCCTTGTACCTGAAAAACTGGATGACTCACGATGCCCTCTGGGTTGGTGAGGTGGCCTCACAATTTGGAATGACTGAGGCCGGCCCCATGAATCTCCGGGTCTGCAGAAAGCTGGGGAGGATTGAATTTCAGCGCCTCATGCAACTTGTGGGGATCTCGTCGCCCAAGAATCTGGCTGAGTATCGGAATCTGTTTGAACTGGGGAAAGAGGTATTTGTGCCTGATTTCATGAAATTTGAAATCACCTATTTGGAACCGGACCAGCAGGTTTTCCATGTCTTGGATTGTTTTGCCTATAAAGGCATGACAAAAACAGGGTTCATTTCAGAGTACCAGTGCGGCATCTTTGAGAGGATCGAGGGATGGTTGGATTCTATGGGATTAAGCTATTCCATTGCCCCCAGTCTTACTCGATGCCTTAAGTTTAAAGGCAATGAATGCCGGGTGATTTTTAAGTTAGATCTGCGAAAGGAGTATCCAGATGACTTCTACCGCCAATTTTTCGGGATTTCCTAAACGGTGTCCCACCTTTTTCGGCTAACTGGCCCGAAACAACACTAAAACCTGGTTCGACCAACACAAGGAAGTCTATGAGCAGCAGGTCCTGGTTCCTGCCCGGGATTTTATTACGGCCTTAGGCGCCGGGTTGAAAAAGATTGCTCCCGGGGTGCAGGCCGACCCGCGGGTGAATAAATCCCTTTTCCGCCTCAACCGGGATATCCGCTTCAGCCACGACAAAACACCCTATAAAACCCATCTGGGCATCTGGTTCTGGGAAGGCCTCCGGCCACGGATGGAATGCTCGGGTTTTTATTTTCATCTGGAATCCGCCAGATTGATGCTGGGAGTGGGGTTATACGCCTTTCCTAAGGATCTTCTGGAGGCCTATCGCCAGTCCGTCGTTCACCCCCAGCATGGACCCGCCCTGACCAAGGCCATAGCCGTGATCAAAAAAAATCCGGACTATTTCTTGGGTGAACAACACTTCAAAAAGATCCCTCGGGGGTATGATGCCCGGCACCCAAACTCCGAATACCTCTTGTACGATGGGCTTTATGTCGGTGTTGAAATGCCCGTCCCGGCAGAATTGTTCTCCGGCAAGTTGATAGGTCTATGCTTTGAACACTATAAAAAGATGCTCCCCCTTCACCGCTGGCTGCTGGCCCTGACCCAACGGGTTTGAGGGAATGAATATCAGACCATGGGGATGACGCCCGCCGGTGACTTCTTGAACGCCTTCATCAGAGTCAGGGCCTGCAACCCTGACCCCCCTTGCACATCAAAATAAAAGTCTTACCTTTCTATCTATATCTATTAGACTAATAATAGAAAAAGAGAGGGTGTTATGAACCTGAAGGGGTTTCTATTTCCAATCAGAGCAAGGGTGATCGGTTGGATCATCATAGGTTTTCTTTTGATGATTGTCGCCAGTCAAAAATCCGAAAGTTCTAACCATAAGGCAGGAAATACCATGACACAAGAAAAGAAAATGATTCGTCAAGCCACCTTTGCCGGTGGCTGTTTTTGGTGTACCGAATCTGATTTTGAAAAAATTCCCGGGGTAACCAAGGTCATTTCAGGCTACACCGGCGGGCACAAAAAAAATCCCACCTATAAAGAAGTTTCGGCAGGGACAACCGGTCATGTAGAAGCCATCCAGGTCTATTATGATCCAGCCCAGGTAACCTATAAAACCCTGCTCGACGTCTTCTGGAGGCATATCGATCCAACGGATCCCAATGGCCAATTTGTGGACCGGGGCCGGCACTATCGCAGCGTCATCTTTTATCACGATGAAGAACAAAGAATCCTGGCCGAAAAATCAAAAGAGGAACTGAATCGTTCCGGAAAATTTGCTAAACCCATCGCTACCGAAATAAAACCCTCGAGCATCTTTTATGAGGCCGAAGAATATCATCAGGATTATTACAAAAAAAATCCCTTGAGATATAAGTATTACCGACATGGATCCGGAAGAGATCCATTTTTAAAAAAGACTTGGGGGGAATCAATAAATAACCCTCCGGCTGAAAAAAGTCAGGGGTACCGGAAACCGGACCAGGCCACCTTGATAAAAAAACTGACCCCCTTGCAGTATGAGGTGACTCAGAATAACGGTACCGAACCTCCTTTTAAGAATGCCTACTCGGACAATAAAAAAGAAGGGATCTATGTGGACATCGTTTCCGGGGAACCCCTGTTCAGCTCCCTTGACAAATATGATTCCGGGACCGGTTGGCCGAGTTTTACCAAACCCCTGGAGTCCAATAATATAGTTGAAAAGGAAGACCGGGGCCTTTTTATGCGACGCACCGAGGTCAGGAGTAAACACGGCGATTCGCATTTGGGTCATGTCTTCTCCGACGGCCCGAAACCGACCGGACTACGTTATTGTCTGAATTCAGCGGCCCTGCGCTTTATTCCCAAAGAGGATCTGGAAAAAGAGGGCTATGGGGAGTATAAAAAATTGTTTTGACAGGTCATATTAATATGACTATACTAGTCAAAAAATGCCAGACTCGGAGGGGAAGATGAAAACTGCCGCCGTATCTGAATTGAAATCTCATTTAAGTGAATATTTGAGCCGGGTAAAGGCGGGTTCGGAGATTTTGATCACCGATCACGGAAAACCGGTGGCCCGTATGGTTCCTGTTTCACGCTCAAAAAACGTAAAGGAATCTCTGGTTAAAATGGAAAAGCAGGGCTTAATAAAACTTGGCTCAGGAAAGCTTCCTAAAAATTTTTGGACCATGCCCAGACCAGAGGATCCTCGAGGGCTTGTCCTTTCGGCCCTTCTGGAAGAGCGGGAGGAAGGACGGTGAGATTCTGGGATTCTTCGGCCGTCATCCCTCTCTGCTTTAAAGAATCCTCGTCTGAAATAATGAAACGCCTGTTTAAGGCCGATGAAGATATGGTGGTCTGGTGGGCGACCCGGGTTGAATGCCAATCTGCTTTAGCCAGGCGGCGGCGGGAAGGGGTGCTTTCTAAGGAAGCAGAACTTAAAGCCAGGGATATTCTCACCGCTTTGTCTTCCCATTGGTCGGAGATTCAATCCACCGAGCTCGTTCGACAACGAGCAGAACGGCTTTTAATGATTCATCCCTTAAGAACGGCTGACGTCTTGCAGCTTTCAGCCGCATTGATCTGGGCCGAAGAGTCCCCCAAGGGACAAGCCGTTGTCTGCCTGGATCACAACCTGCGGAATGCGGCCCACAAAGAAGGGTTCGTTGTTCTTCCCGAAAAATTCTAGCCTGTTCTCCTAAAAATTTTTAATCCATTTCTTTCAACTTCAAGGTATAATGCCGCCATCGGCACGAAGGAAGGCCTTTGATTATGGTAAAAGCGGTGGCCATCGTTCAAATCCTCTTTATCCTCTTTCTCGTGGGGTTCAGCACCTATCAGCTCTTTCAGGGGCGTTTTGACTTGAGCTTGGGAGTACTTCCTCTTCTAATGGGCTATTATGTTTTCATTACGGCCCGAAAGAGGAAAAAACCATCCGACAATGGGGCCTCCTAAAATAGTCCCAATCAGTGATGGGTTGTTTCGAATCGACGGCGAGAACCAGGGCCTGGTTTGGGAAGAAGACGATCAGATTGGTGTGGTTTAAAAATCCAAATGACCTGTCAAAAATATTCAGGCCTCCTGGTCGCTTGACGAAAGGGGATCTTGCCAGCCAGGATAACCTATGCTAATAATATCTTAACCGTTACATAAAAATCAGGCCGAAAGATATATAAACCAATAATAATGAGGCCTTAAGGAATTCTTGATGCCAAATCTGGAATTCACTTAAAGTGAGATCCTGTGATAAGGGGAAACCGGCCTGTTTTTTATGCAACAATTAAGACCTGTCTTTAGATAAACACATCTTTGGATATTGGAAATTCGTTTCTATCAAAAAAAGGGAGGGCACCTTATGGCACCTAATCGAGGGACGGCCCTGGTGACCGGGGCCAGCAGCGGGATCGGCAGGGAGACGGCCAGGATGCTGGCTGAGGCAGGATTTCAAGTCATCGCCGCTGCCCGGCGAACAGAGCGGTTAAATGAATTGGCCCAACAACTTCCTTCTATACTTCCCAGGCCGGTGGACCTTTCCGATCCCCAGGGAGTGGAGACCTTCTGCCAAGAGCTCGCCAATCGAGCCGAGCCGATTTCAATCCTTGTTAACAACGCCGGCTACAGCCTTCGGGGAGGTCTGGAGGATGTTTCTTTGGCCTCCGCCAGGCGCCTTTTCGAGGTCAATCTCTTTGCCCTCATCCGGATCACTCAGGCCTGCCTGCCGGGGATGCGCCGCCTTCGAAAAGGAACCGTTGTCAACCTCAGTTCTATCGTCGGCAAGTTCGCCTTCCCCTTCAGCGGGGTTTATGCCGCGGCCAAACATGCGGTGGAGGCCGTCAGCGATTCCCTGCGCCTTGAAGTCCGTCCCTTCGGCATCCGGGTCATCACCATCCGCCCAGGCCCGATCGCTTCGGAATTCAATGAAGCGGCCAATCAAATGACCGGCGACCTGATGTCCCGAACCGATCCGGAGTATAAACCCGTCTATCAGGCCTATGGGGCCGGGATGGGAAAATTGTTTTCCACCCTTACCATCCCCGGACCGGAACTGATTGCCAAAACCATCGTCGAGGCCATCCTCTCTAATTCCCTCAAGCCGGTCTATGCCGGCGGCCCACTGGTAGAAGAGATTTTAAACCCTCGCCTCAGGTTGGATGATGAAGGTTTCGACCGGTTCCTTTCAGAAAAAACGGGCTTAAAAGACCTGAAAGCCTGAAGAGAGAAAGCGAGTTTGATCCATGGACCTCCCCTTTTCTATTTCAAAAAAATACCAGGAGCGGTATCCCGGACTAGGGTTTGGCCTGACCCTGATTTCCCATTGCCAAAATCCCGAAAATCCTCCCGGCTTTGACGAGTATAAACGCAGCCACCTCAGGAAGATGCGCAAGCGGGAAACCCTGGCCCGGATAACGGAAAGGATCCAATGCTATGACCGGTTCTTCACCTCCTTCGGCTTTGAGTGCCCTTTACCCAAACATCTCAAAAGGACCGTCCAGAGCGGTTTCCCCCGCTATAATCTGATGGTGGACACCCACTTCATGGCCGAAATGTGCGCCGGCATATTGGTGGCGGTTACCGATTATGATCGCATCGAAGGCGCTTTGACCTTGGACGTCGCTTCAGCGGATGAAATCTCCCGGGGGATGGGCGAAAGAGAATTTGTTACCAAGGCCGACGAAATCGTCCTTCGGGATGAAAAAGATATTGTTTGCGTCCTGGCCCAGGGGGCCGATGAAAAGACCCGGGTAGGTGAAAACACCTCCCGGGTACTTTTTTATGCCTACGCCGTCCCGGGCATCGAAACCCAGTTTTTGCAGGAAGGATTAACCCTGGCAGCCGAAACGATGGCTCGTTTCGGTCAGGGAACCATCGAAACTCTGACTATCTTCTAACGATCCCTTGTGGATTAATAACCAGTGTAAAGGCCCCGGCCGGCGGCCCTGACTGGAAACGGAGTTAACGGCCATGCAAAAAATTTCTGTCCCCTCCCGACTCTGGTATGAAAACCAGGAACGGGAATTGACTTTCCCGGATCAGTGGGAGATTGATAATCTCGACTCTCCCGGATTTAATAAACCAGGGCTAACCCCTCCAGAAATTAAGGAAAGGATCGATCACCCCATCGAAGGCCCTTCATTGGAAGAGTTGGCCAGAGGAAAAAAACAGGCGGTCATTGTCTTTGACGACATGACCCGGCCCACACCACTAAAGGATATTGCCTCCCAGATCGTAGCCTCCCTCCATCGGGCCGGCCTGAAAAAAGAACAGATCCGCTTTATCTGGGCCCTGGGCGGCCACGGGGCCTACGACCAGATCAACGCCCGCAAGAAATTGGGAGAGGACATCGTAGAAAACCATGCCGTATTCAACCACGATCCTTTCCAGAATACCCTGCAGATCGGAAGGACCCCGACCGGGGTGGAGCTTTGGTTCAATCGAGAGTTCCTGGCCTGTGATCTGAAGATTGGGATCGGCTGCATTACCCCTCATATCCACGTGGGGTTTGGCGGCGGGGCCAAGCTTATCCTTCCTGGAGTGGCCGGGATTGAAACCATCAACCAGTTCCACAACCAGCTTTACCGGGATCAGGGTCGAACCGGGCTGGCCAACTTTGAAAATAACATCATGCGGGCCGAGTGTGATGCCGCCGGAGATGCGGTAGGGCTGAACTTCAAAGTCGATTGTCTGATCAATCGCCGGGGGGAGATTACCGATCTCTACGCCGGCCCCTTCCGGACCACCCACGCCGTCGGGGCCCAAGAGGGAAAGGAGCATTACGGCGTTCCCTATACCTGCGGGTATGATCTGGTGATCAGTAATGCCTATGCCAAAGCCAATGAATCGGCCATTGCCCTCCTCTTTGCTTTAATGCTCACAAAACCCAACGAAGGGGTTGTGGTCTTGATCTCCGATGCCCCTGAGGGGCAGGTCCCCCACTATGTTTTTCGATCCTGGGGAATGGATTATGGCGGCCGCCAGTATACTCCCCGGCCAAGAGGTTTTGCCCAGGGGTTGATGAAAAAATTGGTCGTCCTGACCCCTTATCCCGACCGAACCAGCCTGGATATCGTTTGCCATGTGGATGACGCCGTCTTTGTAAAATCCTGGCCCGAATGCCTGGCCCTGCTGGAAAAAGATTTTCCCGGGAAAGCCAAGGTGGCGGTGGTTCAAGACGGAACCATGCAATACCTAAAGCCTCCTAAGGCAGGGAACTGATCGGAAACCCCATGTCCCGTCCCCATTATCAAACCGTCTGGGCGGTCATGATCTTTGGCTGGATCAGCAATTACCTGGTCCGGGCCGCCCTTTCGCCGGTTCTCATCCCCTTGATGCAGGAATTTTCCCTGACCTATTCCCAGGCCGGCCTCCTGGCCAGCGCCTTTTTCTACGCCTATGCCCTGATGCAGTTTCCAGCCGGTTTCCTGGGAGACCGTTTGGGAAAAAAGAGGATCTTGATAGGTTGTGCCTTAGGTTGGGGGCTGACTTCCATAGGAACCGCTTTGGCCCCTACTGTGGGACTGTTGTTCCTGTTTCGTTTTCTTACCGGGTTGGCCGAAGGGACCTATTTCAGTAATGACCGGCCCATCATCGCCTATTACACCCCGGCGAACAAGGCCGGCACAGGGCAGGGAATCTCTTTTATCGGCCTGGGGCTGGGCATGTTCCTGGGGATCTTACTGGCCGGCTGGATCTCCGAGGTCTGGGGCTGGCGCATGGTTTTCTTTCTTTTCGCCCTACCGGCCTTTTTGGCTGCCTCCTTGATCGGCTGGATCATTAAAGAACCACCCCAAGACACCCAAAACTCCTTTTCCAGGGGCAGGACACCTCTATCCCAGGCCTTTAAAAATCGGGACCTCTGGCTCCTTTATTTAGGAGGGATCCCGGCTGTTTATGCCTTGTGGATGATCGGGGCCTGGGCCCCGGCCATGCTCAAGGAGGTAGGGGTCCGGCAACTTTCCAGTGCGGCCCTCTATTCCAGCCTCTTAGGCCTTTCGGCTGTGCCGGGTCTCATCCTGACCGGCTTGATCAGCGACCGTTTGGCCCGAAAAGGAAAGGGCCGGAAAGGGCTCATTGCCACAGAATTCGTTCTCTCGGGGGTATTCCTCTTTATCTTTGGCTGGGGAATCCAGGCCCGTTGGAATGGACTCCTTTTGGGGATCCTCATATTTGTCCTGGGGGTCTTTGTCTGGGGGCACTGGGCCGCCTATTATTCGTTGATTTCGGAAATAGTCCCTAAGGAGATACTGGGTTCGGTTTACGGCATCACCAATTCCATTCATTTTATCGGTGGGTTATTGGCCCCCTGGCTTACCGGCATGATTAAAGATGCTTTCGCTTCCTTTTCCTATGCCTGCTATGGGGCCGGTTTGTTCACCCT
Source organism: Pseudomonadota bacterium (assembly GCA_043798385.1). Classification (GTDB taxonomy): domain Bacteria; phylum Desulfobacterota; class RBG-13-43-22; order RBG-13-43-22; family RBG-13-43-22; genus RBG-13-43-22. The sequence continues at coordinate 9,635 of JAZDOU010000168.1, read as the reverse complement.
GATCGGTTCCGGGCTGATTTTCTGCGTTCGACCGGCCTTTCGCTGGAAGACCGAATCACCTCTCAGGGCACATTAAAAAACTTTCCGGGGGACCATCCAGGCTGACGTGATGGAGAAAAAAAACCAGGACAAACAAGGGGTAATATCGGTCATACGGATAGTCTGGGGACTCATGAACCACCCCATCCGAACACAGAAAAAACCCCTGTTAATTGCCCTGTTCTTGGTTGTCATATCAACCTTTGGTTCCCTTCTGGGACCGTTTATCATCAAGGAGATGATCGATAAGGCCCTTCCCCGGAAAGACTCAGCGCTTCTCCTTTATTACAGCGGGGGCCTCGTGTTGACCTTTGTTGTTGCCTACCTTTGCTGGATAACCCATGTCTACTATACCATCAAGGCCTCGGAGAATATTTTCCTTCAATTCAGGCAAATGCTTTTTGAAAGTATAATGAACAAACGAATGGATTTTTTCGAGAAATATCCCTCCGGCGATATTTTAACCCGCCTTACCAGTGATCTTGAATTCATCAGCAGTTTCTTCAATCAAACCATCCTGCGTTCAATTGCGATCACCCTGTTTGCTTTTCTTCTGGTGGTGGGATTGATTATCTGGAACTGGAGCCTGGGATTGACTTTTGTTTTGAGCCTGCCCTTCCTGTATCTGTACACCAGGAAAAATTACAGGTCCATATCGGAAAAATTCCGTCTTTCCAAGGAAAAACTGGCCGTGCAGAACGAAACCCTCCTTGACCTTCTCGGCGGCATCAAGGAAATACGGTTTTTCCAGCAAGGAACGCACGGAGCGCGGCGATTTTTTAAGGTATCGAAAGAATATACCGATGTAAATATCAGCAGTTTAACCGTGACGAATATAACCGCCCAGGGCTTGGAATTACTGGGCCTCGTGGTGAGGGTGTTACCCTTCATCGTTGGCGGGTTGATCATCTGCCGCGGAAATTCTACTATTACGATAGGGATGCTGGTCGCTTACTTCATGATTTTTGTGAGGTTATCGGCTCAAATTTTTTTCGTCTTTCAAAGTATGATGATCTCAGCCCAAATATTACCGGCGATCAACCGACTTAAAGAGATCATTGATTTCCCCGAAGACCAGGAACCAAAGGGATTTAGCCTTGAAGATGTGCCACCCAGGGCAGATATAGAAATCCGTCTCGTTTCCTTTGCCTATCCAAACAGCGATAATATATTAACCAATTTCAACTTTCACATTTTGCCGGGCGAAAAGGTTGCCATCATGGGACCGAGCGGGGCAGGTAAAAGCACCCTGGCCCAATTGATACTCCGGTTTTTGAAGCCCTCCCAGGGCACTCTCTTTTTCGGTGGAAAGGATATCTGGTCATATCCCCTCTCTTTTTATTTAAGCTTCTTTGCCTATGTAAGCCAGGAAACCCACTTATTCAAGCAAACGATCCGGGAAAATATTGCCATGGGATGGGTTGGTGTGCCGATGGAAAACATTTACAAGGTTGCTTCCCTGGTGAGAATGGATGATGTCATTGAAAGATTACCACAACAGTATGATACTGTGTACGGCCAGGCAGGGTTGAATCTCTCCGGTGGTCAGAAACAACGCCTGGCCCTGGCACGGGCCCTGATACGTGATCCCGAGATCCTTGTTCTCGATGAATTTACTGCCGGCCTCGACCGGGAGGTGGAAGATGAAATCCTCGATGACCTTTTTAAAGTCTTTCAGGAACAAACCATCATCTGCATTACCCATAAACAATACATTGCCAATCGCTTTGATAGAGTGGTCCACCTGTCAAACCGATCCACCTCGGCATGAAAACCTGACTAATCGAGGAGTTATTGCCGTCTTTACTCTACGGCTATCAGTACATCAAGTGATTTGAATATGACATAAACCTCTTTGCCTGGCGCCAGTTTAAATTCCTTGGCCTTTGCCTTACTGATAGCAGATCTAATTCCTTCGATGTCGTTAACTTCAACTAAAACCTCACAGATCGGTCCTTCCGGAGAACCTATTTTCTTAACTTTGCCCTTGAACATGTTGTGCGCAGTGATTTTCATAATTCCTCCTTTTTAATAACACTTTATAACAATATTATTATTGATAATATATCAAAAGTATTCTTGTTTATCAAGACACAGATTGTTTATGTTATAAATACTAGCGAGAACCCCCAGCAAGGATCCTGTTTATTGCCCCCAGGAAGCATCTCCATTCCTCCCTCAAGGGAAAAAAATTTCCCTTGGATCAATTTAGAAACCTTGTTATACTAATCGGGAATCATTGAAATTTTTTGCGGTACGCTACAGGGAACGTTCCCTTGGAAAGGAAAAGTACCCTATCATGAAAGCCGTCTTTACCATGTGGAGCAATACCCGGATGATCATCCTGACTGCGGTCTGTGCGGCTATTTACAGCGCCGCCCTGCTGGCCTTCAAAACCGCCATTCCTCTTATCCCCGGCATCACCGAGATCAGGGTGGGAATGATCTTTCCTATGCCCTTTGGGCTCATGTTCGGGCCGGCCGGGGCCTGGGGTTCGGCCATCGGGAATCTGATCGGGGATATCTTCGGCGGTACCCTGGGCCCGTCATCCCTGGCCGGCTTTGTGGGTAATTTCTTCATGGGGTATCTGCCCTATACCCTTTGGACCACCCTCTTCCCTTTTAACCAAAGATCAATTCAGTGGAACCCCCGGACCTTGGGAAACTGGATAACCTATATCCTGATTGCCTTTCTCTCCTCGGCGGCCTGCGCTGTCGTTATTAGTGCCCTGGTCGATTTTCTGGGTCTGGTTCCTTATAAGGTGTTGGTCAAGATCATTTCGGTGAACAATTTTGTGGGCAGCCTTATCGGGGTGCTTCTCCTGACAGCGGTCTTCAATCTGGTCAAAGACCAGCTCCACCTCTTTTGGATCGAGGTCATGGACCAACCGGATCAGGGAAAACCCCTGGCCGGTTTTTTAGGGGCCTGGATAGTTACGTTAGCCTGTTTGTTGGGTCTCTTCGGGGGGGTGTTGACCCAACTATCCGTCGGCACTATCGGTTGGGTATCCACCTTGGCCCTTTTAGGCGGCTGCCTCTTACTTTGATTTTTTCATCCTCGTATAGAATCATGAGACCTTACACCCAAGGTAAAAACCGGGAATTGTTTAACTCGTCACTAAATCTATGACACCCGCCGTCTCCATTGAAGATCTAACCTTTTCCTATGCCGACGAGGAAAAGCCTGCCTTCAGGCACCTGAGGGCCGAAATTGAAGACGGTTCTTTTATCTCTATCCTGGGGCACGGTGGGGCCGGCAAATCCTCCCTCTGTTATTCTCTTAACGGTCTGATTCCCCATTTTTTCCGCGGCGCGTATCAAGGGCGGGTTGTGGTTAAAGGAAAAGAGGTGGCTAAACAGAAGGTGGCCCAACTGTCCAACCAGGTTGGGCTGGTTCTCCAGGATTTTGAGGCCCAATTGTTTTCTACCAACGTAGAATTGGAGATGGCCTTTGGGCCGGAAAACCATTGCCTCCCCCGCCCTGAAATCGAAAAACGTATTCACCATTATCTGGGTGTAATCGGCCTGGAACCTTTCCGCCAACGGCAGCCGGCGACTCTCTCCGGCGGACAGAAGCAGCGTCTGGCCATTGGTTCGATTTTAGCCATGGAACCGGAAATCCTGGTCCTGGACGAACCGACTACCGACCTGGATCCCAAAGGTGCTGCTGAGGTGCTGGACTTGGCCCAGGGCCTGCGCCGGGTCGGGCGTACCCTTCTTATGGTGACCCCGGAACCTGAACTGGCCCTGGAGGCGGATCAGGTCTGGTTGATGCGGGAAGGGGAAATAATCGCCCAGGGTCCACCAACGGAGATCTTCAACGACCTTTCCAGATTAACGCTCTGTGGTGTAAAACTCCCCTCCTTCCTGGCTCTTTTTCAGGCTTTGGGCTGGCCCGGCCGGCCCTTAACATTGGAACAAGCCGTTTCCCTGATCAATGATCATCAACTGATAAAAAAGACTAACCGGATCTATCAACCAGAATTATCAGAATCGACCCCAGGTCCCCTACTCATCCAGGCCCAAGGCCTGGTCTATGGCTACCCTTTTACCGAGGATAAGGTCCTCAAAGGGATTGACTTGACTATCCGGGAAGGGGAGTTTATTGCCCTCCTGGGTCAAAATGGTTCCGGTAAAACGACTCTCGCCAAACACTTTAACGGCCTGTTGAAGCCTGAGGCCGGCAGCCTGTTGGTCGAAGGGAAACCGATTGGGGCTTACAGCCACAAAGACATAGCCCCAAAGGTGGGCTATGTCTTTCAAAATCCCGACCATCAGATTTTTGCCCGGACCGTTGAAGAGGAGGTGGGCTTCAGCCTCAAGGTTTTCGGAGTCGAGGCCGAGACCATCAAAAGGCGATTGCAGGAGGTCTTGGCCATCGTCGGGTTGCAGGGGTATGAAAAAAGGGTGCCCTTCACCCTGACCAAAGGAGAACGGCAACGGGTCGCCGTGGCTTCGGTCTTGGTAGCCCAACCGCAGGTGATTATCCTGGATGAACCCACTACCGGACTGGATTATGAACACCAGGTGAGCATCATGGAATTGTTGAAAGCGTTGAACCGGAAAGGACATACCATCCTGATCATCACCCATTCCATGTGGGTGGCTACCGAGTATGCCCGGCGCACTATCGTATTAAAAGAAGGCGCTATCCTCTTAGACGGTCCCACTCGCAGTGTGTTCGCCAAGGCATCGAAGTTGGCCGAGGCCTCCCTTGCGCCACCTCCTTTAGTGCAATTAAGCAACCTATTGGGCACCCAGTCCTTGACCTTAAAACAGATGATTGCCGAACTGAAACCCTCATGCCCCGCCTAGGGGCGTGACACCACGAAGGATGAAAATAGAGTCGGTCGAAGATTAAACCTTGAACCCTATTTTCATATTACCCATGAATATCTTTCTTTTTCTTGATCAAAACACATTAATACACCGCCTGGATCCCCGGACCAAGCTGGTTTCGGCCCTGCTCCTGTTTGGGATCTGTTTGTGCTTTAATCATCCCCTCTACCTGGCCCTGATAAGCACCGGGGTCTTGCTCATGGCCTCCTGGGCCCGGGCCTGGCCAAACTTCTGGAAACTCCGGTTTATCCTTTTGTTACTCATCCTGTTCAGCGCTGTCCTCTGGCCTTTCTTTGTCCCTGGTTCGACCCTTTGGTGGACCTGGGGACCTTTTTCTCTCAGCCGGGAATCGGTTTTTTACGGTCTGGCCATGGGTTTGCGCCTCTCGACCTTTGTCGGCATCGGCTTGATTTTTCTGTCTACCACCCGTAATGAAGAATTAACCAGTGGTCTGATTCGTATGGGGGTCCCCTATCCTCTGGCCTTTGCCCTGTCCACGGCCTTGCGGCTGGTACCGACCTTTGCGGGGGCCGGGGCGACTATCATCCAGGCCCAGGTATCCAGGGGCCTCGATCTGGAAACCGGGAATATCTTTAAACGAATGGGCAAATTTATCCCCCAGGCCGTGCCCCTTTTTATCTACGCCATTCACCATACCAATTATCTGGCCATGGCCCTGGAATCCAGAGGCTTCGATCCCGGTTCAAAACGCACCTTTTATTATGAACCCAGGATGAAAAGGGTGGATTGGGTGGTTTTAGGGATTTTTTCCCTGCTGTTTTGTGTCCTGCTTTATATGCGCCTGGGATTGGGATTAGGGGTAATCATAAAGGGCCGGCTCTGACACTATTCAGTGCTCATTCGGAAAAGACATTTTCGGATGGAAACTATTAAATATTTGCTTTTGTCTTATGTTCTGTTTAGGCCGCCGGTTGTCATTGTGGGTCGGGGCTGATTGAAGGATTAGTCGATGAAATGGAGCCAATAAGCAGAAGAGGCGGTCTCCCGGGTCCCCTTTTTTGTTCGGAAAAAAGTTAAAAAGAAGGTCGAAGAAGAAGCCCTCCGTAGCCGGAGTCCTGAAGTGACTCTCGCCCATGTCCAGTCCAGCCAAAAACGATTTCTGAAAGAAATGGACCGGGAGGTTAAAGGCTTCCAGGTTGATACCTGCTTTGGGCCGTCGGGTTGTCCCAATCAGGCCGTAGAATGTGAGGCTATTGCACCGGCCTTAGAACAAGAGCTTATTAAGAGGGATTTGAGATCCTTCTTAAAAGAGAGGGTTCAGGGACCGCTGAAGATGCACCATGACTTCCGGGTCTCTTTGTCTTGTTGTCCCAATGCCTGTTCCCGCCCTCAGATTGTCGACTTCGGGATCATCGGGGCCAGGCGCCCGAAGGTGACCGAAGAGGCCTGCACGCAATGCGGAGCCTGCCTCGAAGTTTGTAAGGAAGAGGCTATTCATATTGGGGTATCCGAAGAAGGGCCGAATATTGATTTTGAAAAATGCCTCTCCTGCGGCCAGTGTATACCGGCCTGCCCCACCGGCACCCTTCTAGAGGATTTGCAGGGTTTTCGGGTCCTGATAGGGGGAAAACTGGGCCGCCATCCTCAACTGGGAAAGGAGTTGGACCGGATTTATTCCCGAGAAGAAATGATCCAGTTGTTGAATGAATATCTGGACCTCTACCAGGCCGAAAATCGGCATGGGGAGCGGTTGGGTGAAATATTGAAGCGGCTGGAGGGCAAAATTTAAATGTGGTCAGTAGGCTTCCCGCACCCATTTCTTATCTTAAAATTTCGCCATCCAACGGATTCCTTTTCTCAATTTACTTATAGTAATCTGTAGCCGAATACTCCCCGATCAAGCCGAGAGTTGACCTGCTAGATTTATTTTAGCCCTTCAATAATCGATCTTCCAGCCAAAGAATCGAGGATTTCTATAAAACGGATTTTCCGAATATTTTTTTGCCTCAGCTCCTTCGTATAGGTCTGCCAGTTCTTCTCCTTATTCAAATTTTTAAGAGTTTTTTGAATTTTGCGCAGGTAAGGGGCCGCGGCTTCATAGGACTTGGGTTTGGTCTCGGCAATCAGATTTTCGGCAATTTTTTTCCAGATAGCAATAGCCCGGTCTGGATATTGATCGACTACAGCCTTGGCAACTTGCACATCTTGCGAAGAATCCAAACCCCATCCCCAATTCAACCTTTTTGGTTTCTGCTGGTCATACCAGTAAAGAATCTTTTCAGGGTCTTTTTCTGAAATAGCGATGTCAATCAAGGTGTCTAATATCGGGAACTCCTGCTTTCGTCTGGGTTCCGTCAAGGGGATTTCACAATTTGGTAACGGCCAGGTCTTGGATTTTTGAAAACGATTTCCCGTTTCCAGATATTGCCGGGCTGCAGCCTCGACTTCCGGCCAAACCTTGGCCTTTTGGGCAGCCTTCTGCAATTCCTGAAAGGTATGAAGGGTGGGTTCATAGAAAAAATTTTCGGCTTTAAAGGCGGCTACTTGGAGCCGATTTCCCTCTTTTTCCCGTATGCCGATGAGGATATTCCGCAACTGATCGGCAATCCCCGGCCATTTTTTCAGCGTGGCTTTATACCCTCTATGTATCCACTGTTCCGCCTCTTTAAGACGGTTGGCCTCCACCAGTCGTTTGACCAGACGAGAGTAATTTCCCGTCTCTTCCACTTCCTGCTCACAAAGAGGGATGATTTCTTTTTGCCGTCCGGCCTTTTGAAGGGCGTCAATGATCCGGTTGGTCAAATGATCCCGAGAATAATCTCGAGAGAAGGGGTCTTGCTTTTTACCGAAACTTCGCTTGCTCAACCGTTCCAAAAGCGTATCGGCAAGTTTACTCCAATCCTCTTTATTGAACCGCTGTTTCCAAAAGTGCTCCAGATCTTGACAAAGATCGTATTCGTCTTTTAATTCAACCTCGATAGCCCAGAGCATTTGTTGAAACGGCGAAAGGGAGGATTTAGGTAAGGCTCGAAAGACCACATCCAGGCAGGAAGAAATTTCCATGGCTGTTTCCCCGTCATCGTTACTCATTCCTACCTGATTGGTCCCAGCCTTCAATAATTCTTTTCCCAGAGAAACCACTTCATCGGCATATCCTTGATTCAGTAAAGCTTCCAGACGTTCCTGCACACGGGAATAGTCCGGGGTATATCCCTCATTATTCCAATGGTGCCTCCAGCCCGGTTCAGAACTTAACTCATCAATTTCATTCCTGATGGACTGAACCATCTTATTCACTGTTCCCGTGGATAAGGCCTGACGATCCTCTAAAGCCTGTCTGATTTCTGGAAGGGAATTAGCCAACTCTTGTATTAGGTCGATGAGCTGGGTCTTGGTCCGGCCTTCCAGAAAGGTCGAAAATGATTGGGAAGATTTTGTTTTGGATCCGGAGGAAATTTGAATTGGACGATGTTTCTTTGGTTCTTTTTTCCAATCATTATCCCATTCCTCTTCTTCCCATTCATCGTCCAATTCAAAATCATCCAGGGCCTGAAGGCGTTTATCTCCATCAGAACAGGGGGAAATTTCTTTTTTCTTATTTAAAAAATCAAGGCCTTCCAAGACCACTGCCACCGCATGTTTACAAGTATCCCCATAAGGGCAATTACAATCGGAGATCAGTTTCCCTTTTTGAACATCGACCAAAGTCGCATAGCGATGAGTTCCCAAAACCCAGGCGATCAAGGCACCATCAGGCGTAAAGGCCAGGTCTTCAACATAGCCGCTTTTTTGATAATCTTTTCCCCGGGAAACAATCTTACTCCCCGCCCATTCTCGAAGGTCGTCCCAGGATAAATTTTTGAAGAATTCGATTTTATTAATTTTTTTGACCATGAATTCTAATCCTTTCCAATCGCTTAACCCGAGGTTTCTGAAAAATAGCCCTTGTCCCAAAGATTACTTCCCCTATCAAGACCCTTTCTGATCATAGGGAATTTGGCCAAAACGGTTTTATTTAAAAATGACTTAAGCCTCCGGATAATAGCCTCAATTGATTTTTCTCCATCAGATTCGATATAGACATGCAGGTGATCCGGAGCCAGCCAGAGCAGACGAACAGCCCCGCCAACCTGGTCTCCGCAACCAGCAAGGGTATCGATAACAAAATCAACGTATTCCTTTTCTTGATTAAAGACTGGTTTTCTATGCCTTACATTCCAGGCCAGGTGATATTTAAGTTCCAGAAAAAATCCATCCGGATCACCGTTTAATTTCTGTAGAGCCAGGGCTTTTTGATATTTAAATTTGTCGGAGGCCATTATCTCCTGGATGGATTTATGCCGTAATCTTCCATCCGTCAAGACTAGCGGAGTTGGTGTCGTCTTCCCGGGCGGACCCATCAACTTCAATCTCGGGCGAAAGGCGTGGCAAACAAAATTGAGGGTATCTTGAACCGCTCTATTTAAATCACAAAGCATCCCTTCCTCAAATCCCAAGTCCTGGCAAACCCGGCATTCAGTAATAGGCCGGCTTCTATAAAACTTATCGCATTCCAGACATTTTGGTGGAGCTTCAAATAGTTCAGGCATAGATAATTAATCAGTCTATTTCTGGTTGGAGGAAAAGTGGCTATTTTATCTTCTCAACAATTTCCCATGCAATTTAGCTGATTCGAGGACATGGCGATTAGAAGTAAAGACCTGGATTTCCGAAACGATACGAGCGTGGTCGGCTGCCAAGTTATGACGATATTCCTTTGTTGTAATGGGGCCGTTGATTCGCTCATAAATTTGACGT
>JAZDOU010000159.1:0-7531 GCA_043798385.1 Pseudomonadota bacterium | reverse complement strand
TCTTTCCGGATGAGAACATACCGTGGTCGATTTGTCTCCATGGCCAGAAACCCTTTGAAAAAGGGGTTTCTGGCCAGAGCTTCGAGTCAGAATCCAGGTGTTTCCATCCGGAAATTTGAATTTCCGGATGGAAACTATTTACAAACCCACCCTAAGAGGACTCGGGTTCTTGATCCTCAAAATCCTGATTTATAGTTACAGCAGCCTCATCGATAGGATGGACAGCAAAAAGATAACAGGAATCAAGAACATAGGAAACAGATTAAGCTTTCTTCCATATTTTGTAAAGATCAAAAGATTAAAAACCAATAACCCTAATGTCGCGCGGGCATAGGACCAGGGTTCAACCCAGATCAAGTGATTCAAGAGGGCGGTCATCAGGGCATATCCCAGGAAGGACAGGGTAAGGGGACTGTAATATTTAAAGATATCATAAAGGGCGGTGATTATAAGGACGGAGATCAAAAACAAAAATAAGAGTTCGGCAATTATTTCATAGGAGAGGCTGCCTTGGCTTAGAGAATGAAATTTTTCCGTGATGCCCAGGAAAGGGGGACTGAAATTTTTGGTTCCCCCAATGAAGGAAAAGGTTTGGAAACGGAAATGGATATAAAGTTGCCAAACCAGATAAGAAAAGATAGAAAAGACCATATAAAGGGATCTTTTCAGATCCCTTTTCCAAAAAAAATATAAAAAGAAGGCTATACTGACTAATAGGGTTGTTTCTTGGGTGAGGGCCGCCAAAGACAATGAAATAACCTGACAAAGGGTTTTCCCTTTAAGATAAAAGAATACGGCCATGACAACAAAAGTTATGGCCAGCGGTTCGGGCAAGCTTCGTAAAAGACAAAGCAGAAATCCCCATAAGGCGGGATAGAACAGGCTAACCCAAGGGTTTCGCCCATAAAATTCAAGGAGCAGGATGATAAAATAGGTGCCTACAAGAACTGCGAAAAGGTTAACCGCGACCAGCATATAGGGAATCCAAGGCGGCTGTCCTAAGGACAAGACCCAAGCGGTCAAGGGGTAAATAATGCGCTGATAACGATAGGCCGGGAAATCAATGTGATCATAGGATTGGCCCAGGATGAAAGGGTCATGAGCGATAAAATAATAGAATTGTCCATCATAGCCCACACTATTTTTATGAATAAGGGTTTGGGAGGTCCAGATTTGAGGTGCCTTAAAATAATCCCCTATGACCATAAAGCCGGTGATATTACGGTTGAATTTTAATGAATAAAGGAAAAGGATCGATAGAAAGGTCAACGCAACTAAAAGGAGAATGACCATTCCCCTATTTTTAAGGATTTTTTGCACGATGAGATTGATAGATTTTCCTTCTTGCTGAAGATAAAAACGGCGGTCTTTCTCCGGCAAGGCTACCCCCTTACCAATAATTGCATAAAATTAGCAAGGTTTGGAGTGATAGGCTCTTTAAGGTTATATTGGTTTATATACTTATCTGATTCAATTTGCAAGATTTTCATGCCTGGAAGATCGGGTAAATACAGCGGATTTGATGATCGGTCGCCAATTCTTCCGGGGGGAGGCTCAGTAGGAATCCGGGGGCTCTTAACGCTTTATGAAGGATTTTTTCGACTGGTGACCCATTTTGAAAACGATTTTGTTTTTGAATTAACCGGGTCCGAATCTGTCTTACCTCTATGGTAACCCACTCAATTATCTTATTATTTTTTTATAAATTTTTAGAAAATTCCGATTTCCTTCTTTCGATCCAAATCCAGACGCTATTGTCCGTCATCATCTTTCAGAAAGCGCTTGCCACAAAACATATTTTTATATAATAAAAAGATTAACTTTTCCTTATTTTGTCGAAATCTAAAAGAAATATGTCCGAAGGAATTTGTTTTATTGATAGATCATGAAGATTGACAACAAAAAAAGTTTATTTTTCCTCTTGATCTTGGTTCTGCTTACTATCTTCAGCCGGCTTATGGTCCTTATCACCCCTAATCTATTTACTGACGAAGGCGTTATATCAACCATGAGTTTGCGGGTCATGCACGGAGAGTTTCCTATATTCTTCTATGGCCAGCAATTTATGGGCTCTTTGGAGACCTATCTTACCGCTGTTCTTTTTCACTGTTTCGGACCCTCTCTCTTTACCTTGACACTCCTGCCGGTCATGCTCTCTCTCCTCTTTTTATATCTCATCTTTTTCTTGGCTAAAAGGATGTTGGGCAGTCAGGTCGCCTTGATCAGCGGTTTCTTGCTTGCCATACCCTCATCCGATTTAATGCGTTGGAGCTATGAGGCCCGATCCCATTATCCTCTGACCCTGGTCTTTGGCACTCTCCTGTTTATTCTTGTTTTAAAAATTGTTTCTTCAGAAGCATCCAAGGGGAAAAAAACGCTTCTTTTCGGTTTAATGGGGGTGGTGGCCGGCTTGGGCTGGTGGACTAATTATCTCATAATGGTTTACTTCATCCCGGCTGCTTTTTTTCTTTTTCTCTATAACAAAAAACTTTTATTCAGTAGAAATTTTATCTTGTTGTCTTTGTTATTTCTATCGGGCAGCCTGCCATTGTGGATTTTCAATCTGTTCCACTATTATTCCTTATCGGGAATTTACAATTGGGGGACTTTTTCCGATATTCCTGTCCATCTTAAAGGTCTTTTTTCGGGTGGCTTTCCGATCCTTTTAGGACTTCGAACCCCTTCGTTTGATCCCAAAGGCCTTGTTTGGGCCATCCCGATTTTTTCAAATACAATGGATTATGGGTGGGTCTTCTTCCTGGGTGGCATCTATACGATCTCTTTAACTTCGTTTTTAATCAAAAATCGAAAGGGAATTCAATCCATCATTTTGAAATTTCGTTTGAAAAGCTCCAGCGGAAACGAATTGCTTCTTTTCCTTTTTTTTGTCAATATTGTGATTATTTTACTGACAAGATATGGTGCTCAGGCTGGTGATGATTCAAGATATCTGCTTCCCTTGTACACCTGTCTGCCCATTTTCTTGGCGGCCTTTCTGGTCGATATTGGAAAACGGTCTCGGGTAACGGCTGTCCTTTTTCTTTTGATCGTTCTCTCTTTTAATGTTTATCAAAATATTAGGCACAATCGATGGATTTTTTTTAATTCGGCCAATTATATTAGTTACCAGGAAAATAAAAAAGAAGAGGGCCGCTTACTGGCCTTTTTAACGAAGAATGGATTTAACCGAATTTTTTTAAATCATGAGTTGGATCATCTTGGAAAGAAACTGATCCTTTTCAGTCAAGAGGCCCTGTTATGTTCAAATCCCTATGAGGAAGGTTATCTGAGATACGCCAACCTGGTTGATGGGGCGAATAAGGTGTCTTATCTTTTTCAGGGAGAAAATCATCTGTTTGAAGAGAATTTGAATGCCCTTGGAGGATCTTACCGAAAAATAAAAGCCCCGGGCGGCTATATCCTTTACACCGATTATAGGCCTCCGGCAGGCAACTATCGCCTGATATCCCGAGATTTGTGGAAAGGGAAATCCGTACCATCTTCTGCAGACACCTCTTTAGCTTTTGACGGGGATGTGGCAAGCGGCTGGACTACACTCCAGGAGCCGGGGACCTCTATGACCATTGACCTGGGTCGGATGGAAATTATAAATAAGGTATCTTTTATTCCTGGAAGTTATCGTGAGATTCCTGCCGGCTACCAAATTGATATATCCCCTGACGGAAGGATATGGAAAACGGTAACAAAGGTGTCCCAATATTTGGGACCTTTTTTCTGGTCCGGTCCCAACCCCTTAATCAAGATCCGTCAGGGGCGTATAGAAACTGCTTTTTCCCCCGATACCGGCCGTTTTATTAGAATTTTATTAATTGGAAAAAGGGATGGTTTTAACTGGTCCATTAACGAAATAAATGTGTATGGTCCTGGTCAGAGTAGAGCTTCGGTTTCTTATCTCGAAACCGATACAGATAATCTGGTCAAGTTTCTGAAGAGTCAAAAAATAAATTTTGCTTATGCCGACCATTGGTTGTCGGCAGTCATTCGCATCCGAAGCAACCGGGCTATCGGGACCATAACTTCCAATCATTACCTAAATGATTACGGAGAAAGGGAACTCCCTCCGGATTCTTTTCCTAAAGTTAATTTTACGACAAAAACAGCCTTCATTCTGGAAGAGGAGAACCGGAAGGCTTTTGAAGATATCTTGGCAGAATCAGAATATTCATATCAGATTAAAAAAATCGGCCTTTTTAGCGTTTATTATGATTGTTCCTGCTCGCCCTTGCCCGTTCAGTCTTTTCTGGGTTTGAAGATATCCTCGAATGTGAATGATAAAGATACCGGTTTGGCTGTGGATCATGACCTTTCGACCCGCTGGACTTCTCTAAAGCCTCAAAACCCCGGGATGATCGTAAATGTCGATTTGGGGGACATTAAGAGGGTAAAAGGTTTTGTCTTATGGTCGGGGAAAGCGTTATCTGATTACGCCCGGGATTTGAGGGTAATGGGGTCTTGCACAGGAGTAACCTGGAAAGAGATCAAAACCCGATGGGCCTCCGATTTTTATTGGTCAGGGACACAGTTAATCAAGATGCGGGGGGAAAAAATAAGTTATCTGTTTTCTCCGACCGATCTTCGCTATCTGAAACTTATCCAAGAAGGAAAGTCCGACAGCAATTATTGGTCGATTTATGAGTTGGGAATAGTAGGCTCATTTGACTAATCCGCACCCAATGAGGAAAAGTGGATTATTGACCGACGTTGCCGACGAAAATGAAAAAACTACACTATTTCCCTGCCAGGAAGGTTTTACTTTGTTATTTTTTTTCCAAAAAACTTCAATTTCATAAATAGACCACCAATAAACGGGGTCTTTCCCAATCTGTAACAGATTGATATTTCTTGTTATTATAGGTGAAAATCGGTAAGTTGTTTTTTTAGCAGCTGGTTTTGAACAACAGCATATTCCGAAAATGAGGTTTTTTTGATTTCTTCCCACTTTTTGTGATCATATGAGAAATAAGTTTTAAGAACGCAGGGAAAATCGTTAAACGAACCACCTGAATACAAGGAGAAGCCATTTACTGAATAAAGGTCTCCCAGATCCAGTTGAAAAAATATTCCCGGCTCCTGTGCCTTAAGACTGCTTCAGTGGGTAAAAGGATCGCCGTCTATAGCCAGACCGGATTCCGCCGTATTGAAATTTGAGGAGACCTTAAATCGGGTGGAAGAGATTTTCTGAAAGTCATTTTTGGGAAAAAGTAAATCATAATTCAAGGGCATTTTGTTTTTAAATTTGATTTTATTCATTGCCTTATAATTTTTATGAAAAAATTTGTGACGTATTAATGCCCCCTCCATCTCAATCACCCCCGTCCGTTACATTTTTTTCCGCAGGTCAATTTTTTTGCCGTCACCTCGGCCCGCCTCTTCTTGCCTTCCTCCTCGCCAGGCTCCTGCTCCTTTTCGCGGCCACCTCCAGTGGATTAGATATTTTGGAAACGGATTTGTGGAAACGTTTTGACTCGAACCACTATCTCTCCATTGCTCAGAATGGCTATTCCTATTATCCTTGCAGCGCCGAAGAACATTTCGGATTGAAGGCCTGGTGCGGTACGAGTGGTTGGTTTCCCGGCTATCCCTTGCTGATAAAGGCCGCTTCCATCCTTTTCCCCTCTCTCGAATGGGCGGCTATTTTTATCTCTGCGATCCTGCACCTCGGCACTTTGATCTTGCTCTGGAATGGATTTTTTCACTCCTTTTGGAAACGAGAAAACATTCTCTGTTTATTGCTGGCTGCCTTTTTCCCCGGTCAGGTCTATCACCATGCCATTTTCCCGATCTCATTAATGACCTTCTGCGCCCTACTTTTTCTTTATTTTATGAAGAAGCACAATAGGTTCGGGGCGGGATTGGCTGCCGCCGCAGCCTGCTTTTCATACCCACCCGGGTTTCTCCTGCTTGGTATAGGTTTCCTCTATCTCCTGATTCAAAAGAGATTCAGGACCGCAGTTTTGCTGGTGTGCTTAGGCAGCCTGGGGCTGGTTATGGTGGTACTCGTCTTTCAACTCCAGGTGGGCCATTGGGACGCTTATTTAAAAATTCATCACAAATATGATCATCAATTCTCCAATCCTCTGACCACTTTTTCTCATGCCATTCAGCCTCTTTTCCGCCTCGAAAGTTGGTGGCCGTCGGGGAAGATCTCCCTCGTCAGTTTCAGAACCCATGAGGGGTATTTCTTTTGCGCTGAGAATCAGGATCTCCTCGCCAACCGCACCGTGCCGGGTGATTGGGAGACTTTCGAACGATTCGCTCTTGGTGGGGAGAAAGTGGCCTTGCGGGCCCATACGGGTCTCTTTCTTTGTACTTCTAAAGCGGACGATCAAACCATTTTGGTTCGATGTCCGAAGATAGAATCTGGCGCTATTTTCCATGAAGTTAAAGGAGATTCTGATCTTATCGGTTTGAGGACCCCCAAGGGGCATTTTCTCTGTCCCGATGAGGGCGACAAAAAATTACCTGTCAGGGCGACATGTTCCAACCTGGAGAAGTCGAGTTTATTGAAAAAAGAATCACGGACAGGTTCCAGAAGTCAACAACAGGCCATTATGGCAGGTCAAACGGCCTTCCTTTTCTGCCTTTTGCTCATTCTCCTGTTCAGTACTCTCTACCGACGTCCCCAGCTAAGATCGATCGATATTCTATTGGTACTTTTTACTGCGGCCTTTTGGCTTTTCCACTTTAGCCTCGGATCGAGCTTAAGCCTCTACCGGGCCGAGTCATTATTACTGCCATCGATCTTTCTCGGCCGCTATCTTCCTTCGAAATTCCTCATGGCACTGCTTTTTATAGAGATCGTTCTTGCCTTCCACATGGGCCAGTTGTTTTTCAGGTATGTGTTGATATAAGTCTTTTCACAGCCGTCTGGTTAACAATCGAATAAATTCAACTGGTTTGAGCGAGGTTGATCTTGGAATTGTTTAACGGACTCTTCAACTTTGCGTAGAATTTTATTCTTAAGTCACTAAATGCTGTTTGATCCATTTAAAGAACAGCTCCACTTGCCATCTCTGTTTGTAAATGTCGGCCACAGTTTGAGCCGGCACGGTAAAAAGATTGGTCAGAAAAACCAATCGTTTTTTTCTATTCAGTTAGAACCATTATTGTGTTATTTTCTGGATCTAAGTTATAAATAGTTCTCATTCGGAAACGACCTTTCCGGATGGAAACACCTGGATTTCGGTCGGTCGATTTTATCGACCTATACTAAGGTCCCCATTCGGGGACCGGCATGAAACTCTCGCCAGAAACCCTTTTTTAAAGGGTTTATGGCCATAGATGATTGCCGGCAGCTGTATGTTCTCATCCGGAAAGACCTTTTCCGGATGAGAACTAAATAACTATCCACAAGGACTTATTTTTCATCTCATTGTACTATGGGAAAACGGGAAAGAATCATATTCATAATCATTATCGGAGTGGCGGTCCTGACTCGGGGATTGACCCTACTGGTCCCTGTTTTTGGATCGGATGAAACCACTGCGGGGCTCATGAGTCTTCGGGTTAT
>JAZDOU010000145.1:0-2088 GCA_043798385.1 Pseudomonadota bacterium | reverse complement strand
CGGAGTTCGCTACGGTACTTAAAGTCGTGCGGGCGCTCGGATTACGGCTTCACGCAACCGCGGTCCAGTCATAGACTTTATGCCGTTATCCGCTTCCCCGGCCTCAACCTTCAACAGATCCCCAGGGTTGCCTGCGTATCTTCGATCTTCAAGAATAAAACGGCTTTCCGGGTCTCGCCACCTTCCGACATCATCCGTTCCAGGGCTTCTCCCGCCATCTCCGGCAGGTAGGAGTTGAAAAACCAGACAATCCAGTCGTACCGGCGGGCGCCCTGCAACTGGGTTGCCAGAAAATCCTTGAGTGGACTGCGGCGGTAAGAGTAGCGATGGATCATCCGTTTTCACCTTTATAGAAGTCATATGGCGAAAACTGCATATAGCACTTGCCACCAAGTTGGGAGCCCATATCATTTGCACTGAAGAGACCTATGCCTGTTCTGGCCCCGGCCCTTATCTGGGTTTCACAAACGAAATCGTAAGATTAACCCTTTTAGACCTTCAGTGATAATCAAAAAATTAGAATTTATTCTTGTAAAAATCATGAAATTTCCATAGTGTTTTATTTTAAGGGCGACCTGATCGCCTTAAATATCTTGAGGGGTGGCTTATCCAATCCTATCCCCTTAGAAAGGAACCGAAGCATGGACCTCCGATTTATCCAGGCCAGGGATTTGCCTGATGCCTGGTTCCAGTGCGTCTATGAGATTCTGGATCATGGACAGGAGTATGTCATTGACCGGGGCAGTTGTGCCGGGCAGAAGCGGCTGGAGTTTGATTATCTGACGGTTCAGATTAGATATCCCGGAACCCGACCCTTGATTCCGGACATCCCTCCGGCCCTCGGTATCCCCAATCCGGTGGCCCCTGATTATGTGGAGCAGTATCCCCCCTATTTGATGACCTCGGTGAAACAACCCAACGAAGATTATACCTATGGGCAATACCTGGAACCCCAGATCCAGGAGGTCATCCGTATGTATAAAGAAGAGGGCTATGGGACCAATCAGGCCTTTATGACCGTCGGGGATCCTGAGACCATTTATTTGAATGATCCGCCTTGTCTGCGGGGTATCGATACCCGGATCCGCCAGGGCCGGCTTCATTTCTTTGTCTATTTCAGATCCTGGGATTTATGGAACGGCTTTCCGGCCAATCTGGCCGCCATCCAGCATCTAAAAGAATATATGGCCCAGGAAATCGGGGTAGGGGACGGCGAGATCGTGGCCGCCAGCAAGGGGCTGCATCTGTATGACTATGTTTGGGAACTGGCCAGGTTAAGGGCCTTGAAGAAGTGAGGAGAGGCGAGAGGCCTGAGGCAAGAGGCACGAGGCGAGAAAAGCCATCCATAAAATAATTTTTGTCTTCTCAATCGGCAAACCAATGATGGTTCTTCCCACTCAATCCGAAATCCGCAATCCGAAATCGGCAATACTATGATGGGTCTTTCCAATAACCCGCAACCCGCAACCCGCAACCCGGAACATTTATACGACATCATCGTCATCGGGGCCGGGGCATCGGGAATGCTGGCCGCCGGTCGGGCCGCAGAATTGGGCGCCCGGGTCCTGCTGTTGGAAAAGATGCCCCGGCTCGGGTTGAAACTCGGCATTACCGGCAAAGGCCGCTGTAATCTGACGAACCTTGGTGATATCCAGGCCTTTATGGACAACTATTCCCCTGACGGCCGCTTTCTGCGAAATTGTTTTGCCCGCTTTTTTAATCAGGATTTGATCCATTTTTTTGAAAATAGAGGGGTGTCTCTGGTCGTGGAAAGGGGACAAAGGGTTTTCCCGAAATCAAACCAGGCCCTGGAAGTGGTTTCGGCCCTGATGAACTACATGAAAGAAAAAGGCGTTATGGTCACCAAAGATTATCCGGTGGAGGAGATCCTGGTTCATTCCGGCCGGGTGGAAGGGGTGGTAAGCAGACAGGGGACCATTAGAGCCCGGACAGTGATATTAGCTGCCGGCGGGGCCTCTTATCCCAAGACCGGTTCTACCGGAGATAGTTACCGGATGGCCCGAAAGTCCGGTCATACCATCGTGGGTATCCGTCCTTTTCTGGTTCCTTTAGTCGCCAAGGCCTCCT
>JAZDOU010000133.1:0-5943 GCA_043798385.1 Pseudomonadota bacterium | reverse complement strand
ACTGAAAACCCGACACCAGCTATACTCATCTCTAATTTTTTAGCCAGTTCGGTATGGGACAAACCTAATTCCCTGGCCGCCCAATAGCAAAGCAGACTTCTGGCCTTTACCTTTCTCTCCTGCCTTCCCTTTGAATAAACTTCATCGGGCGTCATTCCCAATACCTCTGAAACCCTCTTCGCTATTCGACTCAAGTCATATCCTTGGCGTCTAAGTTTATGTCGTCGCTCAAATTGTTCTTCAGATTGTGAAATCACTGAGTCAACAAAATCCGCATCCCCGAGAATTCTCTCGTCGCTCATCACCTGAATATCTGATCCTAAGGCTTCTTGGACAGCGGTCCAGCCCCCAAGGCTACGAATTAAACCTCCACCGGTTAATTCTTTCCTCCGTCCTTGTTGAATCCCGTCTTTCACAAACCGTTCATAGGCTTTTCTCGCTGGAGATTCACTTTCTCCAAAATATCCCAGCACAAATATGGTATCCTGCCAGGCCCTTTTTGTTTTTCCCATTAGCGTACTATGACCGGTATAGGAATATCGTTTTAATTCATCTAAGGTTTGAACCAGGCCCGCCCGAATAGGGTTGAGGTGGATATATCGGACCAATTCCTGGAGATAAATATCTTCCTGGCAGATTATGGATTTATAGCGGTTCTGAAATAACTGACCACTACGCTTATGCCGTTTATTAAATCCAACCACATAACCGGTGAGTAGACGTCGCATGAGTCTGGAAATGGGAGCTGTTCCACTACGGAAAAGAAAGTGGGCATGATTGGGCATGAAGGACCAGGCATAACATTTGATCTGCATATCGGGACAAAGATACTCGAGCCTTTCGATAAAGTCTTCACGATCCCTATTACTCCGGAAAATTTTCCGACGTTCTATCCCCCGTATCATGATATGATGGAGTACCCCGGGAGCATCTAGTCTAGCTGTCCTTGGCATACAACACGCTTAATCTTAAGAAAACTTCTTGTCAATTAAATAATTAAAGAGCGTCCCCTATTATTATACACCGGAATATCCCAACGGGAGCGGACGATATCCGTAGCCTCAATCCCGTCCATCTTCCCTTGGAGAATAATGTCCATCAACACCAGGTCGGGTTGGTCCTGTTCAATCAACTCCAGGGCTTTTTCCCCTGAGTTCACTGTGGCCAAGACCGTGTATCCCAAACGCTCCAGATTGGATTTAAGGTCCAGGGCTATGATGGCCTCGTCCTCAACGATCACGATCTTTTTCTTGTCCATTTTTTTAACCTTTATGGTTTGCCATAGGAATGGTTATGGTGAATTTCGTACCGCCTTCAACCGTAAGATCGATGGTGCCGTTGATTTGTCCCACTAAGAGATTCACCAACTCCAGGCCCAGGGATTTTGTGTTCTGGAAATCCACCGCTTTAGGAAAGCCAATCCCGTTATCCTGAACTGTAAGCACGTACCGGTCTCCTGCTGTTATCATACTGATATTTACTTCTCCCCCTCTTCCTTCCGGAAAGGCATGCTTCAAGGCATTGGATATCAGTTCATTAAGGATCAAACCTATAGGGACGGCTTTATCAATCCCCAGTTGGACTTCATCCACCTCGATTCTCAGCTTGACCTTCTCCGTGTTGACCTGGGAGGACTGAAACAGGCGGGTGCTCAGGTCCCGAAGATAATCGGCCATATCGATGTTGCCAAAGTCCGTTGACCGGTAAAGTTTCTCGTGTATCAGGGCCATTGAACGGATGCGGTCCCGGCTTTCTTTTAAAACCTCCCGGCTCTGGGAATCCTTGGTCTTTTCGGCCTGCAGGTTCAATAGGCTTTGAATGACCTGCAAATTGTTCTTCACCCGGTGGTGGATCTCCTGTACCATGACCTCCTTTTCCTTAAGGGAGGCCCGGATCTGATCCTCAACCTGCTTGCGATACAGGGCAATTCCAACGCTGTCGGCAATGTCTTCCAGAAACTGGATCATCTCAATGGTGAAAAACCCTTTCTTGCGCTCGTTGAAGTGGAGCAGTCCAATAATCTCCTTATCTGCCCTCAGAGGAATCAAGGCTATGGATTCATAGCCTTCGTAAATACAAGTGTTTCGGGGATTTTTCCGTGGATCCTCCTCCGGCTTCAGTTCTAATAGTTTCGAGGATTCATTTGTCCAGAAACTGCCGTTTTTAGTGAAGAAGGGAAGATTGAGATCGGCTCTTCTTGAAAGGACCAGACCACAGGTGCATTCCAATGCCGGAAGGCCTTCGGCATCGCAGATGATATTTCCATCCTTATCTCGGGCACGGAGAAAATTTTCCTTTTCTACAAATGATTCCGATAAACCATCAAAAAAATAATAGGGGAAATCTTGGCCACGGCGAAGCCGCAGTCCTATCGCCTCGACCCCCGTTGCCTGTCTGATAAATCTCAACAACTCATCGATCAGGGTCTCCCCGCCATCCAACCGGTTCAGCAAGTTCAAAACTTCCACCATTAAATGATTGTTCTCTTCGGCCCGCTTGCGTTCGCTGATATCACGTATTATCATGGAGGTTCTTGGCTGCTGGTTGTCTATAAAAATAGCCGAGGTTATTTCCACTGGAAATTTGGTACCATCAGCCCGGACCATAGTGATTTCAGCCCGGGCCTCGCCTTTGCCTGCCCGTTCTTCCAACGCTGCAAACAATTGCGGGTCGGTTACATCCACCAGTCCGTTTCGCCCAAGATGTTTGATTTCTTCCTTTGTCCGGCCGAACATCCGGCAAGCTGCGGGATTGGCATCAAAAATAGGGCCGCTCGGGTCGGTTAAAAAAATAGCGTCCATGGAGTTTTCAAAAAGAGAACGATAACGGGCCTCACTATCTCGCAGGGCCTCCTCGGCCCGCTTGCGCTCGTGGAACGAACGCAACGACGTGATGCCATAGGCCAGATTGTCTGCCAGATTTATCAATAATGAAATTTCCTCCGCACTAAATGCCTCTGGCTTCTCCGAGTAAATGTTTAGCGTGCCCAAGACTACGTTATTGCTGATCAGCGGCAAGGCGATGGAAGAAATATAACCGCGCTGAATCGCCGATTCGCGCCACGGTCCATAGTTCGGATCATCCGGAATGTTTCGGGCCAGCGTCGGCTTTCCGGTGCGAATGGCGATGCCGGTTGGACCTCGTCCGCGTTCGGAGTCTGCCCAGGTGATGTTAACTGTGTTCAGATACCCTTCTTCGAATCCGGCTTGCCCGACTGGACGTACACTCTTCGTGGAGTCTTGCTCAGCGTAGCCAACCCACGCCATGCGGTAACCACCATCTTCGACGACAAGGCGGCAGATTTCGTAGAGCAATTCCGATTCTTGCACCGCATGCAAAAGCGCTTGGTTCGCTTGGCTCAAGACGCGATACGTCCGATTGAGCAGGCGCATTTCTCCCTCCGCCCGCTTGCGCTCGGTGATGTCTTTGATAACACTTACGATGCCTTTGGTCTCACCCTTTTCGCTCTTCAGGAGAGAGACGGTGTGTTCCGTCGGGAATATTTCACCGCTCTTCTTCCTGGCCTCGAATTCAAAGTTTGCGACTTTCCCTTTGTCGAACGCATCTTGGATCCGCCTGCCGAATTCCAGATAATGTTCATGATCGAGATGCAGAATCTCAGTAGACTGACCTAAAACCTCCTCATTTGAATATCCAAAAATCTTTTGCGTCGCATGGTTGATGTTGATCAGCTTTCTATCGGGCGTCACTACCAAAACAGATTCCTCCAGCGCATTGAATATGCCCTTCATCCAAACTTCACTCTCCTGCAGCGCCTCTTCCGCTTTTCTCCTTTCCTTATCTACATTAGAAATATACAGGGCCATTTCTATAGTGATTTTGAGATCATTGTCCTGGAACGGCTTTATTATGTAACCAAAGGGATAAACCAGTTTGGCCCTCTCCAGCCGGTCCCGGTCGGCATAAGCCGTGCAGAAAACCACCGGAATATCCCAACGGGAGCGGATGATATCCGCAGCCTCAATCCCGTCCATCTTGCCTTTCAGGATAATGTCCATCAGAACCAGGTCAGGCGGTTCCTGCTCGACCATTTCCAGGGCCTTTTCCCCCGAGTTCACCTGGGCCATGACCGTGTATCCCATTTGCTCCAGATTGGATTTAAGATCCAGGGCAATGATGGCCTCGTCCTCGACGATTAGAATTTTGGGTTTGGTGGGTTCTTGATGTTCAGTCATAAAGGCATCTCCAGGAGGATACTTCTTTTAAAGTAAGTAGGGATTAGGGTCTTTAAAAATAAAAAACCCATCTCTCGGTTGAGAAACGGGGTTTCCTAAATTCCTCCATTTGCTTCCTCCCTTTTAGGGTAAAGTGGCGTTGCCGGAAGACAGGTTTTCTTACTGATCAGGGTTATAAGTGAATACCATTATACACGATTTTGAGGATAGTAATAGGGAGATTTTTCTTTGGAATGGGACCATTAAATAGGAGGGTCCGTCATTGATTTGCGTTTGTAATCTTACGTTTTTTGAAAAATTGAATTTAAACGTATAGCAGGAAGCTATACGTAACAAGAGAAATTAATTTACACCCAAATTCCCTCAATTAAATGATCCGGCCGCCTTGAAAAAGCTGCCCGTTAAATTACCAAGTATTTTTTGATGCTCTCTTCGTTATTCCAGATGTCCTCCATCTTGCCTTCATACTGAATCAACCCTTTTTCTACGATGTATCCCCGGTGGCAGACCTTTCGGCAGAACTTAAGATTCTGATCAGCCAGGAGGATGGTGACCCCTTGCTGATGGATCCTGCCCAGGACTTCGATCAGGTTGGCTACCACCAGGGGGGCCAGGCCTTCCGAGGGTTCATCCAACAGGAGCAAGGAGGGATTGGCCATCAAGGCCCGGCCGATCCCCAGCATCTTTTTCTCACCGCCGGAGAGATTGATCCCTTTGGCCTTGAGTAAGTCCTTCAGTTTAGGAAAAAGATCCAGGACTCGATCCCGATCCCAATAGCCGGTTCGCCGAGAAAGTTTTTTGGCTATCTCGAGATTTTCCTGGGTGGTTAAATCCGGAAAGATCCGCAAGTCGTCCGGCATATACCCCACACCTTGACGAGCGATCGTATAAGCCGGTTGTCCTAAGATTTCTTGATTTTTAAATTGGATCGAGCCTTTTTTGGGCGGGGTCAGACCGATGATGGAACGCAGGGTAGTGGTCTTGCCTACCCCGTTGCGGCCTAAGAGGGCGACGACTTCCCCTTCGTCCACCGAAAAGGAGACATCCTGGAGGACATGACTGGACCCATAATAGGTGTTGATGTTGGAGACATTTAATAACATGACGATAAAATCATCCGGCAACCGGAGGCATTTTTTGCCTCAGGATCACCCCGTCTAATAAGCATCCACATTCAATTTAATCTGCTACCGCATCGCCCAAATACACTTCCCTGACCTGGGCGTTTTGCCTGATTTCATCCGGTTTCCCGTCCCCCAGAACTTCGCCGCGGTGAAGGACGATGACCCGCTCGGAGAGTGAAAAAACAATATCCATATCATGCTCGACCAGCACAAACGTCGTCCGGCCATGCCGGGAAAGCTGACGGATGTTTTCCAATAGACGCACCCGTTCCACCGGATTCATGCCGGCGGTCGGTTCATCGAGAAAGAGCAGGACGGGGTTAACCGCCAGGGCCACTCCGACTTCCAGGAGACGTTGGTCTCCATGCGAAAGGGCATTGGCAACGGCATCCTTCCGGTTGATCAAGCCTACTTTTTCCAAAACGGCCTCAGCCTGGGTGCGGCTGTCTTTTTCCTGGCTGGTCTTGGTAAAGAGACTACGAGATCGGCCGGACATGGTCAGGATGGGGATCATGATATTCTCAAAAACCGTCAGTTCCGGGAAGATATTGACGATCTGGAAGGAACGGCAGATCCCCAGGTGAACCCTCTTGTAGGTGGGCAGATGAGTGATGTTCCGGCCT
>JAZDOU010000270.1:0-7034 GCA_043798385.1 Pseudomonadota bacterium | reverse complement strand
GATTTTGCCCCGGTGGGGTACTTTACCTTGACCCGGGAAGCCCTGATCAAAGAGGCCAACCTCACCTGTGCAACACTCCTGGGGGTGGCCCGTCAAAAATTGATGAATACCGGGTTCAGACGATTTGTCGCCCCCTCAGACCTTGATCAGTGGAATCATCATTTCTTGAGTGTGTTGCAGCAGGGGGAGAAAAGGAGTTGCGACCTTACGCTCAAGCGGCAGGATGGTTCCATTTTTTCCGCCAACCTGGAAAGTATCCGGAGTGAGGTAAGCGGGGGGAAATTTGAAGCCCATTCGATTTTAACCGATATCACCAAACGTAAGCGCCTGGAACGGGAAGAGGTTAAATGGCAATCGGAGGAGAGATATCGAACCGTGATTGAAGAAATAGATGAAGGCTACTACGAGGTGGATTTGGCCGGCAATTTCACCTTTGTCAACGATTCCATGATCAGGCAGCTTCAACAATCCTGGGAAGAATTGATCGGGACGAACTACCGGAGGTGTATACTCCCGGAGGAAGTGGATGAGGTCTATAAAATTTTTAACCGGGTTTACCGGACAGGGGAAGTCATCAAATGGTTTCCGATCACCAATATCCGAAAAGATGGAACGCCTATATTTACAGAAGACTCCATTTCCTGCCGGCGGGACAGCGAAGGCCGGGTTATAGGATTCCGGGGAATCTTTCGTGATGTGTCTTCGCGCAAACAGGCAGAGGATCAACTGCTGGTCTCCCTAAGGGACAAAGATGTCCTGTTACGGGAGATTCACCACCGGGTGAAGAATAATCTGCAGGTGATCCAAAGTCTATTAAACCTCCAGGCCAGGAAAATCAAGGATCCCCTGGCCTTGGAGGCTTTTAAAGAAAGCCGGGACCGCATCCGGTCCATGTCCCTGGTGCATGAGAAGCTCTACCAATCTCCGGACCTTGACCGGATCAATATGGACGATTATCTTCGAAACCTAAGTATCAATCTATTTCATTCTTACAAGGTCAAGGAGGATCGGGTGAATCTTAAGGTCGAGGTGGAGGATGTTCAGGTCAGTATTGATAAAGCTATCCCTTTGGGTTTGATCGTCAATGAACTCATATCCAATGGTTTAAAGCATGCCTTTCCGGGAGAGAGGGCGGGTGAAATCCGGGTGGGCTTAGTCCTGGTTAATGAAGGGATGATTCGGCTGACGGTAGAGGATAACGGTATCGGTTTTCCCAGGGAGGTAGATTTTCGGAAGACGGAGTCCATGGGTTTCCAAGTGGTAACGACCCTGGTGCGACAACTGAAGGGGACTATGGGGTTTCACCAAGAGGTGGGAACAGGGTTTCAAATTACCTTACCGAGGAAATAAAATTATAGGAATAGAGTATCGGGACCCGGCTGTGGTCGAACTCGGAAGGCTGAAAAGTAAACCTAAATTCATAACGGTAATCAATTAATATTGTATAAAAATTATTAACAATATGGTACTTATAGTATTGGTATTTAAAAAATATGAGTTGAGTTTTCTTGTTGGCAACCTTTAACCAGGGAGTGTCAATGGAATAAGATCAAACCCTATTTCTCAACTGAGAGGTGGGGTTTTTATTTTTTAATGGAAGTAACCTCTTGGAAAGAAGACCATGACTGAACATCAAGAAGCAACCCAATCCAAAATCCTGATCGTCGAGGACGAGGGCATAATTGCCATTGATCTCAAATCCTGCGTGGAGGATTCGGGATACACGGTCTTAGCTTGTGTGGATTCGGCGGAAGAGGCCCTGGAACTGATAGAGCAGGAACCTCCGGACCTTGTTCTCATGGACATTGTTCTGAAAGGTCAAATGAACGGAATCTCGGCAGCGGCCCTGATACGCTCCCGGTGGGGAATCCCGGTGATTTTTATAACGGCCTTTGCGGACCCGGAATCGGTGGGGCAGGCTAAACTGGTCAGTCCTTTTGGTTATATACTCAAGCCGTTCCAGGATAATGAGGTCAAGGCCTTGGTAGAAATAACCCTGTATACTTCAAGGGTGGAAAAAGAAAGGAGAAAGGGACAAGATCTGCTGCTCCAGAGCGTAAAGAAATACCGCTCCTTGGCGGCTTCCATCGATTCGATGTATTTGGTGGACAGGGAATGCAGCTATTTATTTATGAATGAAGGACACAGGCAGAGATTTGGGGTTTCATTGGAGGAAATTATCGGCAGAGGATACAATGAATTTCACTCCAAGAAGAATTCACAAAACTTTGCGAAAAAGGTGACAGAAGTATTAAAAACCAATAAACCAATCACCCAAGAATACAGAAGTGAAAGGGATGGGAGGGTTTATCTCCGTACCTTCACCCCTATAATAAATCAAAATCCCGTTGGAGAAATTTCGGAGGTCGTAGTTGTTTCAAAAGACATTACCGAACGCAAGCGAGCGGAGGAGAAACTTATAGAGACTTTGCACCAGTTGCAGGAAACAAAAGACATGCTGATTCAGTCCGAAAAGGAAGCGGCTATCGGACGCTTGGCCAACGGTGTCGCCCATGAAATCCTCAATCCCGCCAGCATCATTTCGTCACGGCTCCAATTTCTGGAAGAAGAACTCCTTTCGGAACAGGCCAGGGAAAACTTACGGGTCAGCCGGGAACAGATTCGGAGAATTGTAAAGATCATCCAGGAGTTGCGTCAATCATTCGCTAAACAACCCACAAAACTTATTAGAGGCGATCTCCGCCGTGTCATCGACCTGGGTCTGAAAATGACGGAACGCTGGATCAAAAAAGCTCACATCCAAGTCGAGTACCATCCCCCGCCGGAGGTCATCCCTGTAAAAATGGAAAGTGACAAGATGGTCAAGGTGGTGACCAACCTTTTCCTCAACGCCTGTGAGGCTATGACAGGTAACCAGAAGAAACGGCTGATCGTTACTATTGATCGTCCGGAAATTTCTTTGAAGAATTTTTCTATTCTCCTGACTATTGCGGATACCGGGCAGGGTATTCCTGTGGAAAACTTGAACCTGATTTTTGAGCCCTTCTTTACCACCAAAGATCCGGGAAAGGGAACGGGACTGGGTTTGTCTGTCTCTAAAGGCATTATCCTGGAGCACGGCGGAACGATTCGCGCGGAAAACAATGACCTGGGGGGGGCATCCTTCATTGTAGAATTGCCTCTTTACCATACAGCCGATGCCGGATAAAGCTGCCGATACTGGATACTGGATAAAAACAAAAAGCGATACTCGATTCTGGATAAAGGCAATCCAGCATCCAGTATCATTTCAAACGAAGGTATGATTCATGCATTAGTAAGATAGACGTCAGGTTGTTGCAGAGTAAGCAACCGGCGATAAATCCCTATAAAGTCGCCGAAATAATTCTCAGACCTTCCGGAATATCTTTGACCTACAGGAAAAAATTCCATATTATTATGGAAAATTTTCTATGGAAATGGTTCCATATATCTTAGAGCCTGGATCGAAAAAGCATGGCATCAAGAACCCTTTATTACCTCCCCATTATCCACACCCAGTCAGATATGGGGACACTCAGCGAGTCCATCAAAAAGGTCACCCTGCAAAAGCTCGGCGAGCGAACCTGGAGGCGTAAACACAATCTTATCGAACGGTTCTGGGCCGGCATCGAAGCCACCCTCGACACCCTTTCTCTTTCTTATTTACAGACCCGCGTCTACCAGGATGGCCTGCCGGTATGCGGTAAAGAAATTGATATAGTGACTGAAATAGCAAAAAAAGGGAGCCTGAATCACCAGCTCCTGGTCCGTCTTATGGAAAAAGGTGCCGCCATCATGGGCACAGAATCCGCGGAACTGCTTATCGAAGAGTATCATCTCATCAAAAGGATTCTCGAATCCGGTGATGTAAAAAAGGCCATTGAGATCGAAGCCATGCAGAAGGCAGCCAGCGATCTTCTCCTGGTGAAGCGGGATGCCTTCATTGCGGAGAGGATCGCAACGACCCTGCAGAACGGAGAGACCGGCATCCTTTTCCTGGGGATGCTGCACAACGTTGCCGGCTGCCTGCCGGGAAATATTCAGGTTCTTTACCCCGTTAATCGTCCTTTAGATAAAAGGGAATGATGATATGGTTGATCGTATAGGACGCGTCCTGGTCGTCGATGACGAAGAGGAAATCCGGAAGATTCTGACCCATATCCTGGAAAAGGACGGGATCGAGGTCATCACGGCCTCTGACGGAGATCAGGCGATGCAGAAGATCTATTTCGATACCCCGGATGGCGTGCTTCTTGATATCCGGATGCCTGGTCTCAACGGCATGGAGGTTCTCAAAAAAATCAAGGAAATAGACGACAACCTGCCGGTGGTCCTGGTCACGGCCTACGCCGATATTCACCAGGCCGTGGAGGCCATGAAGTTAGGGGCCTTTGACTATTTATCCAAACCCTTCGACAATAACGAGGTGGTCAGGGTTACGCGCCGGCTCCTGGCCGAAGTAAAATTAAACAGGAGCCTGAAATCCAGAAAAGAGGGATTTCAAGGAAATTTTGGCCTTATCCAGAGCATGGGGCCCAGCGACAAGGTTGGCCGGCTTGTGACCGATGTCCACCGGGTGGCGAAATCAGACTTTTCCGTGGTCATCATGGGTGAGACGGGCTCGGGAAAAGAACTGGTGGCCAGGGCCATTCATGGAGACAGCGCACGGAGGGATGCGCCCTTTATGGCGGTGGATTGCGGTGCTATCCCCGAACCCCTGTTGGAGAGCGAACTGTTTGGTCATGAAAAGGGATCGTTCACCGGAGCAGAGCGGCAGAAATTAGGCAAATTCGAACTGGCCCACGGCGGGACCCTGTTCATGGACGAGATCGCCAATATGCCCACCGGTTCCCAGGCGAAGTTTCTCCGAGTGATCCAGGACCGGAAGCTCTACCGGGTCGGCGGGACCAAACCCGTGGACGTGGATATCCGACTCATTTTGGCGACCAACCAGGACCTCCAGGAAATGGCGGTTAGCGGTACTTTTCGAAAGGATCTATATTACCGTCTGAGCGAGTTTACGATCACCGTCCCTCCCCTCCGGGAGAGAAAAGAGGATATTCCTTACCTGGCCAAGCGTTTTCTGGACCTGGCCAATATCGAATTGAATAAGATGGTCAGCGGTTTCACGGAAGAGGCGGTGGAGACATTGATGTCTTATAACTGGCCGGGGACTGTCCGTCAGCTCCGATCGGTAATCCGGCAGGCCACTCTAGTTGTCAAGGAAATAATCACCGAAAAGGATCTCAGCATCAAACGGGCCTCAGTCCCGGGAATGACCTTTTCCCCCAAGGTTCAGGGGACTCCCTGGAACAATGGAACTCTTGCTGAAATCGTTCAACAGAGCGTTCAGGCCGTGGAAAAAGAGGTTATCACTGAAGTGCTTAAAATAACAGGAGGAAACAAGGCCAGGGCGGCCAGGTTGTTGCGGGTCGACTATAAGACCGTCCATACCAAAATTAAAAAATTTGGAATCCAGGTAAACGGAGGAAAGAATGAAAAAACGTAGGCCGGACCATAAAAACGACGAAGGGGAACAAGTAGGATTTGGAGGGGGCGTTTTCAATAGCCTGACAGGATTTATAAATACCCTGGGAGACTTGGCCGAGGCAGGGGAGAAACAATCCCGGGATCGGGGCCCCCGTCCGGGGAGCGACCGGGCAGACCGCGGAAGCGGGGAAAAGCCGGCCGGTGAAAACAGTTTCAGCCGTATCCTCAGTGGATTGACGGACATAGCTGAAAAACTCAACGATATTTCGGAAAAAGGAGAAACTCTGTCTAAAGAAGGGAAATTTACCTTCCCGTCAAAAGGAGGCGGCCTCAAGGGGGTCTATGGATTTACCCTGAAAACGGGTTTAGGGGGAAAGGATGACCAAATCCGGGTGGAACCTTTCGGCAACATACGCAAGGACAAGAAAACCGGCGAGGCGGTAGTTCAGGAAATCCATGAACCTCCCCTCGATGTCTTTGAAGATGAACTCGGAACTACCTTGATCGCCGAAATGCCCGGTGTGGGGCAGGAAGATATCAGGATTGAAGTCCGGGACGACGTTCTGACGGTCTTGGCCAAAAAAGGCGGGAAAAAGTACCGCAAGGAGATCCTTTTGCATCACAGCCTCTCGGAGGAGAAGATCAAGGTGACCTGCAATAACGGCATCGTGACCATCCGTTGTGAAAAGACCTGATCAAAGCCAAATCAATTGCGGATTTTGCCGTCTTAATAGAAGCAACGGTCATGGCTAATAATTTTTTCTTTTTTTATTCCGAAATTCGCAATCCGAAATCCGAAATGGAACCAATTCGTAAAAGGGCTCATGTTAGAGATAAATTTTCAGACTTGGTTGCTAAGAATCAAACATAAAGTGAGGGGCAATGAAAGAGACTGAAAAACCGTCCATTAAATTGAAAGTAACCGAAGCCCTGACCAAGGACGTCGGGCGCGCCTTAGCCCGGATGGGACCGGAAGATCTCGAACGGCTCCAGGCTGCTGTCGGCGACACGGTGGAAGTCGAGGGAAAGCGCAAGGCCCTTTGCAAGGTCATGCCCGCCTATAAAGAAATCCGCGGCCAGTCCCGGGTCCAATTAGACGGACTGACCCGGGAGAACGCCGGCGTCGGGCTCGATGAAACGGTGAAGATCAGCAAAATGAAGTGCCGTCCGGCGGAACGGATTGTCCTGACGCCGACCAACGTCACCCCGGCGGAGCGGGATCTGCAATACATCGGGAGTCTCTTAGACGGTCTGCCGGTCATGGAGGGGTCAAAGATCCAGGCGGCCCTGTTCGGCAGCCGCGCCGCCTTCTTCAAGGTCGAATCCGTGACGCCCAAGGGTCCGGTTATCATCAACCCGGCCACAGTCCTGGTCATCGGCAAGCCTCAAGGAGAAGAAGGAGGCGCCCGGACCCTCGCCTATGAAGACATCGGCGGCCTGAAATCCCAGCTCCAACGCATCCGGGAGATGATCGAGCTGCCCCTGCGCTATCCCGAGGTTTTTGAACGTTTGGGGATCGACGCGCCCAAGGGCGTGCTCCTCTACGGCCCTCCCGGCTGCGG
>JAZDOU010000269.1:0-5463 GCA_043798385.1 Pseudomonadota bacterium | reverse complement strand
GATACTGGATACTGGATAAAAGCAAAAAACGATGCTGGAAACTTGAAACTTGAAACTTGAAACTGGAAACTGGAAACTGGAAACTGGAAACTGGATATTCCCAGTCTGGCCAGGTTACTCCGGTTGAGTCTATCTGTATGTCGGGGGAGTTTGACAATGAATTTAATCAAGATGGTACCCCTTCTCCCTGAAAAGCGTAAGACAGGCATCGACCGGTTCAGCATCGTACAAAAGGCCCCTGTTTTTCTGAATCTCCTCCAGGGCGGCATCGATCCCCAGGGCGGGACGATAAGGACGGTGGGAGGCGATGGCCTCGACCACATCGGCCACAGCCAGGATACGGGCTTCTAAAAGAATATTCGCTCCCAGCAGGCCTTGTGGATAACCGGAGCCGTCCATCCTTTCATGGTGCTGAAAAACGATTTCAGCCAGGGGCCAAGGGAAATCTATGTCTTTCAGGATGTTATAACCTGCTTGGGGATGGACCTTGATCAAACTTAATTCAAGATTACTTAATTTGGTAGGCTTACTGAGGATTTCAGCCGGGACGGAAATTTTTCCCAAGTCGTGAACAATACCGGCCATGCGCAGGCCATCCACCTGTTCTTCAGGAAGCCCCATCTCCCGGGCGATGGACCTGGCCAAATCGGCTACCCGCCGCTGGTGGCCGGAGGTATAGGGATCTCTGGTCTCTACGGTCAGGGCCATGGCTTGGATAATCCCACCCAGGGCTTTTCTGAGCTTTTCCAAACTTAACAGGAGTTTCATCGAGGCTTGCTTGCGCTCGGTAATATCGCGAACAGAAGCGATGACGATTTTTTGGTTACACCGTTGAACTACATTGGTATTGATCTCAACGGGTATGAGCAGCCCTTCTTTGCTGATCAGCTCAATCTCGTCCGGGCCGGTGGCCCCGTCCTCCATATTGGCCTGGAGCAACTGAGCTGCTTTGGTTAGACTATTTTCAGACAGGAGGTTCAACTCCAGGAAGTTTTTTCCGATCAGCTCTTCTCTCCGGTAACCGATGATCTCTTCGCACTTGCGGTTGCCGTAAAGGAAGTGGCCTTGCAGATCGCTCATGTAAATGCCGTCCGGGGCATTCTCCAAGTAATTTTTTAACAATTCCGCACTTTCCTGCATGGTCTCCTCGGCGCGCTTGCGATCGGTAATGTCATGTGCAATACCGCAGAATCCGGTTGGCGTGCCATTTTCGTCCCGCATCAAGGAAGCGGCCAATTCATGAAAACCATGAGTTCCATCTTTTTTAATTACTTCATAAACATGTTTTTTTACCGGCCTTCCTGTCTTATAGATTTGGTTAAAGAGGCTAAAGATTTCCTCAGAGGTTCTTGGAGGCATATAATCACGATTATTCTTTCCCATTATTTCATCTTGGGAATATCCCAGGAGTTCAGATAATGCATCATTGAAGAATGTAAAGCACCCTTTAAGGTCAACCTCAAAGTAGCCCTCTTCTATGCTTTCGAGGATGGTTCGATACTTTTTCTCACTCTGCTGCAGGGCTTCTTTCGTCCGCTGGCGCTCGGTGACGTCGCGGACATTCATCAAGAAGCCTGCGACAAACGGATTATCCAAGAGATTCTTACCGATACCCTCCAGGATGCGCTCGGTGCCGTTTTTATGCCTTAGGCGGAAAACGTTAGGGATGGGGTCTTTTGTCAGCAAGGCCCTTCCAAAATCCGCAATGGCCCTGGGCTTATCGTCAGACACAATCAGATCCAACGTTCTCTTTCCGATCAACTCGTCCGGCCCGTAGCCAAGGATACGCTCAATGGAGGGACTCGCATAAGTAATGGTTCCCAGCTTATCCACGATAAGGATGATATCGGATGAGTTCTGGATGATCGCTTTGAAATACTCCTGGCTCTCTCGCAGCGCCTTCTCGGCCTTTCTCCTTTCCCTATCCACCTTGGAAACATACAGGGCCATTTCAATAGTGACCCTGATATCATTGTCCTGGAACGGCTTTATTATGTAACCAAAGGGATAAACCAGTTTGGCCCGCTCCAGCCTTTTCTGGTCGGCATAAGCCGTGACGAAAACCACCGGGATTCCCCACCGGGAGCGGATGATATCCGCACCCTCAATCCCATCCATCTTACCTTTGAGGATAATGTCCATCAGAACCAGGTCGGGAAGGTCCTGCTCAATAAACTCCAGGGCCTTTTCCGCCGAGTTCACCTGGGCCAGGACCGTGTATCCCATTTGCTCCAGATGCGATTTGAGGTCAAGGGCGATGATGGCCTCGTCCTCGACGATCAGTATTTTGGGCTTGGTGGCTTCTTGATGTTCAGGCATAAAGGCATTTCCAAATATTTTCGTTCGTTATAAACATGATTCTGGAATTTAGGTTATGAAAAATAACACAGATTCTTTCCTCTTGCCTTGGCCTGGTACATATTCTGATCAACCCGCTTGATAAAGGCCTTGAGATCCTCCTGGTTTTGATACTGGGAGAGACCGACACTACAGGTTAGATGAACCTTGGTCTTGGGGGCCGGGGTAAAGATAGCCTCTTGGATTTCGTTTCGGATCCGTTCGGCCAGAATCAGGGCTTTTTTTAGGGAGGTTTCAGGCAGGATGCCAACGAATTCCTCCCCGCCGAAGCGAAAGGCCGAATCGGTCTGGCGGATACATTCTTTGATAATCAGGCCCGTTTTAATCAAAACCCCGTCTCCCTCCAGATGGCCATAGGTATCATTGAAATGTTTAAAATCGTCAAGGTCCAGCAACAGCATGGTCAATTGATGCTGATAGCGGTTGGTCCGTTCAATTTCCTGCTGCAATCTTTCATACAAATGTCTCTGGTTGAACAGTTGGGTGAGGTTGTCCGTCATACTCAGTTCACGAAAGCGTTGTTCGCTTACCCGCAAAGCATCTTGCATCCGTTTGCTGTCGCTGATGTCGCTTATGGCTGTGCGGACCAGGGAGATTCCGGTCTTGGGCTCCTGCCGGATACTGTCCAGTTGGGCCTGGAAGGATGAGTCATCCGCTCTTTTGAGCGTTACTTCGCAACGCTGCCTCCCGTCCTGTTGTAAAACACTCAGGAAATGCCGATCCCACCGTTCCTGGTCTTTGATTACTACTAATTTTCGAAATCGGGTCTTGATCAGTTTTTGCCTGTCCTTACCCAGGAGGGCTGAGCCGGTAAGATTGACCTCTTTGATCAGGGTTTCCGGGGTAAGGGTAAAGTACCCCACCGGGGCAAAATCATAGAGGTCCAGGTACTTGTCCCTGGACTCCTCCAGTTCCAGTTGGATTCTTCTGAGTTCCTCGTTCTGCATCTCCAGTTCAATCTGGTGCA
Source organism: Pseudomonadota bacterium (assembly GCA_043798385.1). Taxonomy (GTDB): domain Bacteria; phylum Desulfobacterota; class RBG-13-43-22; order RBG-13-43-22; family RBG-13-43-22; genus RBG-13-43-22. The sequence continues at coordinate 2,138 of JAZDOU010000269.1, read as the reverse complement.
CCTGGAGTTGATGAAGAAGTTCATCAGGGGTCTTTTCTTTTATCCCCGGGAAGGCTGCGAACGACCCGGCGAGCCTATCTTTGGCGGCATCCCTCAGTAATCGTTCCCAGCTCTCTTTTTCTTTTGGCAAACTTTGTTTTTTCACTGTCTTTTCATCTGCATTCGGTACTATTCGTTCAGCGTTCGCCGGCATCTGATGTGGGGTGGGGGTATTATTTTTTTCCATGGCGTTTTTATTCCTTTTGTTTCCCGAGACGTTTTTCCAATACCAGAAAGGCCTCCGGCGCCTCCAGGCCGCCGGCGGAGGCCCCGATGCCCGCGATGGGAAAGGGGCGATCCGCACTGCGCGCCTGGATGGCCGGCAAGGAGGGTGTTTCTTTCGGACCTGCGTCGCCCTTTTTTTGCGGCTGGTCTGCGGATTTGGTTTGCTTTTTCATGGTCTACTCCAATCTAAACCCTTTTTCCCGGAATATTCTCAGACAGACATCCGCCGCCGCGGGATCATACAGAAGGACCTTGTTTTTTTTGATCTCCTCCAGGGCGGCATCAATCCCCAGGGCCGGCCGATAGGGCCGGTGGGAGGCGATGGCTTCAACCACATCGGCCACTATTAGAATCTTACTTTCCGAAAGGAGTTGATCTCCAGTCAAACCATTAGGATACCCGGACCCATTCATCCTTTCGTGATGCTCCAGGATGATCCGGGCTATAGGCCAGGGGAACTCAATATCCTTGAGGATTTCATACCCCACCTGCGAGTGGGTTTTGATCAGGCTGAACTCATTATCGGATAATTTGGTGGGCTTGCTTAGGATTTCAGCGGGAACGGATATTTTCCCCAGGTCATGGATTGATCCAGCCATGTGCAGACCGTTCACCTGGTCTTCAGGGAGGCCCATCTCCTTTGCGATGTCCCTGGCTAACTTCGCCACTTGCCTTTGATGACCGGCGGTGTAAGGGTCCCTGGCTTCCGCAGTGACAGCCAAAGCCTCTATGGTACCCACCAAGGACCGGCGGTAATTTTCCATGGTTTGTTCAATTTTTTCCTGGGCCTTTCGCAGTTCCGTGATGTCCCGGTTCGTAGTGGTAATGTATTTTTGGCTTTTCAAATCAAAGGTCTCAGCGGACCAGAGCAGGGTTCTGACCTCCCCGGATTTCAAGCGACCTTTGGCTTCAAAATTTTTAAGACATCCTTCTTTCCTGATAATCTCCACGGCCCGGTCCCGTTCATGGGGATCAACCCAAATGTCCAATTCAACTCTAGTCTTCCCCAAAGCCTCCTCCCGACTGAAACCGGACAATTCCACAAAGGCATCATTTACGTCAACATATCGGCCCTCCTCCAGCGTGCTTATGGTCATCCAGTCCGGGCTGGTCCGGAAGGCCTTGGAGAGTTTTTCTTCGGAAAGCCTCAGTGCCTCCTCCGCCCGCTTGCGGTCGGTGATATCGCGGTTAGTGGCCCTTCTGCCGAATGGTTTTCCTTTAAAATCCGTTACCGACTGGCAATAATGGGCAATCCAGTGTTGACGACCCGGGCGGTCTATCAGCCGGAACTCAATAAAAACAATCTCATTGCCATGCGGAAACTGATGAATATGTTTTTCGATAATGCCCCGGTCTTCCGGATGGATAATTTTATTCAGCAAATTTTGATCTTCGTAGAAATCCTCAGGGGCATACCCGGTGATTCGGAGGCAAGAAGGGGAACAGTAAAGAAAGGTTTGGTCTTCATCCAGCCAATATTCCCATTCGTAGTTATAATCTGCTACCAGGTGATACCGTTCTCCAGATTTCCGGAGGGCCTCCTCGGCCCGCTTGCGCCCTGTGACATCGCTCACCACCGTATGGACCTCGGTTTTCCCCGGGCTAACCACCATTCGGATACTTTCCAAATTGGCGGAAAAGATGGAACCATCCTGCCGCCTAAGCGTAAGGTCGCGACTCCTTTTCTCCTCCTGCTGCAACACACTCAAGAAGTGACGATCCCACTGATCAAAGTCTGAGGGGGCGACAAATCGTCTGAACCCGGTATTCATCAATTTTTGACGGGCCACCCCCAGGAGTGTTGCACAGGTGAGGTTGGCCTCTTTGATCAGGGCTTCCCGGGTCAAGGTAAAGTACCCCACCGGGGCAAAATC
>JAZDOU010000096.1:0-6598 GCA_043798385.1 Pseudomonadota bacterium | reverse complement strand
CACCCTGGAAGGACTTCAGGAATTCCTGGCCGATAAAATGGCCAAATATAAAATCCCTAAATACCTGGTCGTGGTGGAGGCCTTACCCAGAACCGTGGCCTCGGAAAAGGTGCGCAAGTTCGTGCTTAAAGAAAAGCACGGAAAGCCGGATAATAATTAAACATGGACAGGATTAACAGGATTGACCTGTTTCCGGCCTTTTTTCGGAAAGGCAAAAAAATCCAAGGGTTCCGGAAAATCTTGTCTAACAAAAGTAATGAGAAAAATGATTAGGACAGTTGACCAAATTGGAATGGTAAGTTACGGCCTCTACACCCCGGCCGGGTTTGAGACCGCCGACGAAATAGCCTCCCGGTCAGGGCTGACCCCTGCTGAGATCAGGGCCTTAGGTATCGAGCGTAAGTGCAAACCAACCCTCGAAGACCAGCCCATCCCCATGGCCGTCAAGGCCGCCAATCAGGCCTTTGAACGGGCCGATGGAATAAAACCGGAAGAGGTCGACCTGGTCCTTTGGACCGGCGAAGAATATAAAGACTACATCGCCCAGACGGCTTCCATCCGGGTCCAGGAAGAAACGGGGTGCCGCAACGCCTGGGCCTTTGACCTGGTCGATCAGGGAGTGACCACCGTCCTGGGCCTGCGCATCGCCCGGGATATGATGATCGGCGATCAATCCATCAAGACGGTCCTTTTGGCCGGAGGGACCCGCAATGGGGACTTGGTGGATTATAGCAACCCCGACACTCGTTTTATGCTCCCCTTTTCGGCCGGCGGCGGGGCCGTGTTACTGCGTCGAGGGCATGAACGCAATATCTTGCATAAGGTCGCTTTTATGGTGGACCCTGAAATGGCCGACGAGGTCTATGTGCCGGGGGGTGGGACGGAGGTCCCTTTCAGCGCCGACAATCTCAACTCGAAAATCATGTTCTTTCAAACGCCCCGGCCCGAGGTGGTCAAAACCTATCTCGAAGGACGCTGGCCCCAGGCCTTGGCCGAGGCGGCCCAAAAAGTCCTCTCCGGTCATTCGCCCGATTACCTGGCCTTGAGGCACCTGAATCCCGCCCAGCGTACGGCCGTACTCAAACAACTGGGCCTAAACCCGGAGCAATCGGCGGCCCTGGATCAATGGGGCTGTCACGGGACCAATGATGTGATTCTCTCTCTGGACCTGGGACTCAAAAGCGGGGCCTTAAAAGACGGCTCCCGTCTGGTGCTGGTTTCCGGCGGTATCGGCTTTACCTATGCCGCCGCCCTGATCCGATGGGGATTTTTTCAAGGATAACACCACTTGGCCCAAGGTGGGCGAAGGGGTTCTTTTCTAAATCTTCGAAATAGGTGCTTCCATGTTTTTAGATGATCCCGGTATTTACTACGAAGTGCATGGTCAAGGTGAGCCGCTGGTTTTTTTGAACGGCATCATGATGAACACCTTAAGCTGGGTGGATCACATCGCCCGGCTGAAAGATCATTATCAGCTCATCATCTATGACCTGCGGGATCAGGGGCAATCGAGCCGTTTGGAGGAGGGCTACGATATCGGTATTCATGCCGAGGACCTGAAAAAGCTCCTGGATCACCTGAAGATCCCCAAGGCCCATCTCTGGGGCCTTTCTTACGGCGGGCAGGTGGCTTTGATTTTTTCCCTGAAATATCCGCACAGGGTGGATAAGCTGGTCCTTTCCAACACCTCGGCCTATGTGGATCAATATCTTCTTTCTTTGGGAGAGCTCTGGAAGCGGGCCGCCCGCTTGTATGAAGGAGAGGCCTTCTTTGACCTGGCCCTGATCCCCATCTATTCCCGGGCCTTTTACAATAACCATTATGATTGGTTGGCCAATAGACGAAAGCTATTCAAGGATTTTCTGACCAGGCCGTGGTTTGACGGCTTCATCCGCCTGGCCTCTTCCAATGCCACCTATGATATAAGATCCCAACTGGCCGACTTGAAACATCAAATCCTTCTGATCGCCGCCCAGGAGGATATCATCACCCCCTATGCCCAGATGCTCGAAATGAGCCGGGCACTGGTCAATGCCCAAATCGTCTGTCTGCCCGAAACCGGCCATGCGGCCTTTTTGGAAAAAATGGACACCGTCTGCACCTTGCTGAAGGGTTTCTTGGGCTGAAGAAAATTCGTCACCTCCTCAACTAACTTAAAGTAAAGGGGGCAGCCGGTTTTTCTCCTTGACCCACCTTTTTTCTTATCTTATACTTCCTCAATCCAAAAACAAGCCCTGGTCAATCGGTGTAACCTCTCAGGCCCCGGTGGAGTGCCACGAAGGATGAAAATATCTTTCGCCGAACGCTTAACGACGAACGTTCTTTTCGAATTAAGGAGCACTAGGCATGCGTTCCGAAGCCGAAACTAAATACCTCATAAAGGCCATTGACGCCTTCAAAAGACGCCTGATCGTGATTTCTCCGGAGTTTAAAATTCTGGCGGTCAACAGCGGTCTGGAAGGCTTCGAAGATTCAGAGGTGGTCGGCCGTCTATGTCACCAACTCTTTTATGATCGTCCGGAACCCTGCATCAACTGCGCGGTTCAAAAATCCAAGGAAACCGGCCGCCCGACCCTCCAGCCCAAGGGGGAGGAATATTCCGACCTGGAAAGAATGCCCTGTTTTTATGCCTATCCGATTTATACCGACAATAAGATTGAGGCCTTCGTCAGCCTGGACTTTGACCTGCCGACCCGCGGGGAGATCGAATACAAGTTACAAAGTTCGAACGCCCTGCTGCGCAATCTGATCCTCAGTGCCGTAGACGGTGTTATTGCTGCCGACAAAAAGGGCCGTATCCTGATTTTCAACGACATGGCGGCCGACCTATTCGGATACAGTGTCGAAGAGGCCATGGAAAGTCTGGATATCCGGGACATCTATCCCGAGCGAAAGGAACTGGAGGTTATGAAGGCCCTGCGCAGCGACGACTACGGCGGCCGAGGTAAACTGCACTCTTACGAGGTGGAGGTTGTCAATAAGAACGGCGAACCTATCCCCATCAATCTGAATGCCTCCATCGTCTATGAAGGGGATCGGGAAGTGGCTACCATCGGCTTTTTTCATGACCAGCGCGGCATCAACCGTATGAAGGAAGAACTGGAAAAAACCCAGTTGCAATTGCTTCAGTCGGAAAAAATGGCCTCCCTCGGCAAACTGGCCGCCGGGGTGGCCCATCAGCTCAACAACCCCTTGTCCGGTATCACCCTGTTCACCAAATTGGTCATGGAAGAATATAACCTCGAAGAGGGCGCCAGGAAGGATCTCGCCCGGGTCATGGAGGACGCCGAACGCTGCCGGGACACCGTCAAGGAATTGTTGGAATTCGCCCGCCAGACCAAGCACCTCAGGCGGCCTCACGACATCAACCGAGCCCTCTCCCGGACACTCTTTCTTCTGGAAAATCAAGCCCTGTTTCAAAACATCGTTATCGAAAAGGATCTGGATCCCGGCTTGCCGCCGGTTCACAGCGATATCCAACAACTGAACCATATGTTTATGAACATCATTCTAAACGCCGCTCAGGCCATGGAAGGGAACGGCCGATTGGGTATTAAGACTATTTTCCTTCCCGAAAAGGAACGGGTGCGCATTGAAATTTCCGATACCGGCCCGGGTATTCCAGATCCTATCCTGCCGCACATATTCGATCCCTTCTTCAGCACCAAACAAGAGGGGGAGGGCACCGGACTGGGATTAAGCCTGGTTTACGGGATTGTGCAAAATCAAGGCGGTGAAATTAAAGCCACCAGTAAGCCGGGTGAGGGGGCGACCTTTATCATCGACTTGCCCCTCAATTCGAAGGAGGATGGAGGAAACCAAAGTGAATAGAGAGGTCGAGGGAATCCGCATTTTGATCGTGGATGATGAACGGGATATCCGGGATGCTTCGGAACGTATTCTGAGCCGCCTGGGTTTTCAATTGGTCACGGCCAAACGTGGGGAGGAGGCCCTTCAAGTCTTCAAGGAAGCCCATCCGGCCATCGTTCTCCTCGATCTAAAAATGCCGGGTATGGATGGGATGGAGGTCCTCAAGCACCTCCGGGAAAGGGATCCTGCCATACTGGTGATTGTCATCACCGGGTATGCCACCGTTGAAACCGCCATAGAGGCCATGAAGCGGGGGGCCTATGACTTCATCTCCAAGCCTTTCGAGCCGGATCAGTTGCGCATAGTCGTCAATCGGGCGGCTGAAAAAATCCGTCTCACCCGGGAAGCCAAAAAACTGGAACAGGAAAAAAAGCGTACCTTGTCCGATCTGGACACCGAAAAGAGCCGGCTTCGCACGATCATCGAATCGCTGCCGGACGGGGTTATGGTCACCAATACCAGCGGACAGGTCGTACTGATTAATCCTTCCTGTAAGCAGATGTTGAAACTGGCACCCGACACGATGACGGGAAATCCCATTCAAGATTATGTGACGGATGAGGCCTTGCGCAATCTGGGGATTGATATCTCCAAAGGGAAATATGTGGATTACGGGGACATCCCCGAATATGAGTTTGCCTTGGCTGATGGGACCTATTTGCGGGCCATAGCCCAGCCGGTAATGGGAGAACGTAAGGAGTGTTTGGGGGCGATTATTAATTTCATCGATATTACCAGTTTGAAGGCCCTGGACCGACTCAAATCGGAATTTGTAGCCAAGGTCTCCCATGAACTGCGTTCGCCGCTGTCTGTTATCCACGAACAGATCGCCTTAGTCGTCGGTGACCTGGTGGGCAGCCAACCTCAACAACACCAACACCTTTTGTCCCGGGCTAAGGAAAAAACCCAGGGTTTGATCACCCTGATCGGCGATTTGCTCGACCTGTCGCGCATCGAAGAAGGGATCATTTGCCACGAGCCGAAATCGGTTAAACTGGACGACCTCTTGAAAAACATCGTCGATTTTCTTTCCGTCCGGGCTTTGGCCAAAAAGCAATCCCTGACCCTCGATGTTTTATACCCGGGCCTGCCGGAAATTATGGCCGATCCTGCGGCCCTGGAGAGCATTTTCGGAAACCTGATCACCAACGCCATTACCTACACGCCAGACGGTGGAAGCATTCGCCTTGAATTGGACAGGGCCGGTATCAACCTTCGCGTCAAGGTGATGGACAACGGCTTCGGGATCGCCGAAAAATACATCGACAAAATTTTCGATCGCTTTTACCGGGTTAAGGATGAAAGAACCCGTTATATCACCGGGACGGGTCTGGGACTGCCCATCGTCAAGGGATTGGTGGATTCTCTGGGCGGGATCATCGAGGTGAAAAGCACCCTGGGAGAGGGATCGGCTTTTACGGTTCTGCTTCCGGTCCAACAGGGTTGAGGGGATTGATTTACCTTGTCCCTCCATTCTCATTTAAGGCCTTAAGAAACTCCTCCGGTGGAACCTGCAATCCGGTCCAAAGGGCAAAAGTCCTTCTGGCCTGATAGGCCAGGGCCGGGAGTCCGTCCATGAAACGAATAGCCTTTGAATGGGCCAGATCTTTCCAAAAATTTTTTTGGCGGCCATAATTGAGATCAAAAACCAGTTGGCACCCCGGAATGTCGAGACGGCTCACCAAATCAGCCATTTCAGAGGAATCATCACTGCTGGAAACGGAAGTGGCGTTGACCACAATATCCACCGGCAAGGAGCGATTGAATAAGGATGAAATCTCCAGCGGCTCCCCACCAAAGGCGTCGATGATGGAATCTATTTTTTCCATTTGGCGACCGGCCACATAGATGGTGGAGGCCCGCAGCCAGTTTAAAATGAACACCACGGCCCGGGCGGCCCCACCGGTTCCGAAAACCAGGGCCGCTTTTCCGTCCACCTCGAATCCCGCTTCATTGAGGGCTTCCATAAAGCCGATGGCATTGGTATTATAACCTTTCAAATTATCCCCATCGCGGACAATGGTGTTCACCGCTCCGATGATGTTGGCACCCTCGGAAAGGCCATCCAACCAAGGCAGGACGGCTTCTTTGTAGGGTACGGTGATGTTGGCCCCGGCCATATGCAGTGTGCGGATACTTTGAATCGCCTGTCCGAGATCCTGAGGCTTGACGCTGAACGGCACATAGGTCCCATTAATCCCCTGGCGTTTCAGGACCCGGGAAAACATGGTCGGGGATTTCAACTGAACCGCCCGTTCGTCGCTGAGGATGCAGAAGACCTTCATTAGTAAAAGTCCCCGAAAAGGATGTTAGGGTTTAAGGGTGAAGGTCAAAGATTTACGGTTCACGGTTTACGGTTTGAGAAAAAACCTTACACCTTAGACCTTGAACCGTTATTTTCGTTTTAAACCGCCATGCCCCGTCTTTTGGGGCGTGGCACCACGATACGGTCGGGCCGCTCGACTGAGTCGAGCTTTCGAAGAGGCTCCCATCCGGGAGCCGATCTGCCGACCTTGAAGGAGGCTTCCCTTCGGAAGCCGGGACATGAAAATAGATCTGGTCGAACGAGGGGCCTCAAACTCTATTTTCGTTTTAAAGCCCCAACAACCTTTTCAGGCTTTTGGTGATCTCCTCAGCCGAGGCCGGTTTGCTGATGTAGTCATCCGCTTCGGTAGACATGCCGTCGTAGTGGGTATAACGTGTCGAGGTCACATGAGAGGCCACGGCC
>JAZDOU010000091.1:0-2514 GCA_043798385.1 Pseudomonadota bacterium | reverse complement strand
ATATTTTCACATGCTCTTTTACACTAAAATTCTACTGCCCCTCTCAAGAGAGAAACTGCTTCTCCATACCGTTTTTTCCCGCTACGCAGGTTGTTCATGTTTCTTGTACCCTTGATTGTAAACCCCGTTAGAAAGTCTTCTACTTTCTAACGGCGTGAACGATAATTAATTTCTATCCAATATGAATACCTTAACCCGGAAGCTCCCCCTTTAGGCGGAAGGTTTCAATCCAAATTTTTGCTAAGATTAATAAATGGGGAACGGTCAAAACCAATCGTCTTAAAAAAGGAAAGCATATCACCGGCATCCCAGCGCACAGAGGTATGGATGTCCCGGATTCCCTTCTTTTTAAAAAATGCAAAAAGGTTCTGAGCTAAGATTCGGCCAATTCCAACTCCCATCTGCCGTGGATGCACCCCTACCACCTCAATCCAACCGCTTTGCTCCAGACCAAAGCCTTCCCCTTTGATCTCTCCGATGATGAAGCCCACCACTTGACCGTCCTTTAAAGCAACAAAACCTAAAGCTTCTTGTTTTTTAAGACGACCATCTACCATTTGAATCCACTTTTTCGAAACTTTTTTCTGTAATATGGATTCCTGGATACCAACGATCTCAGAAACATCTTCAGCCCTAATCTTTCGGATTTTGATCTCTTTTTCCATTTTCTTCTCAGTCAATCCGAATGATCTTTACGCGTGTCCCTACCCATTCCGGAGGAAGATAAACCCGACCACTATTTCCGCTCTGTTTAACTTCCTTCTCGATCATCTCCTCACCATAGACCTCGAACTTAGACTTGTTCTGTATGTTCATCGAAGGTAAGAGATTAGGTTTGGGTTCTTTTTTTTCTATCATGCCATTCATTAGAGGATTATTAATTACAAGATAGCTATTTTACAATTACAATACAATTATAATAGAGCGTTTAAAGGTTGTCAAGAAAAAAATAAAAAAGTTTAATTAAGGTTAACCACTTGATATTTATGGAGCCCCACGGACAAAGCCCGTGGTTCCCAAGAGACACCCACGAGGGGCGAACATCCCGTACCAGAGGACCAATTCACGCACGGGTAGAACCTGTGGTCCTCTTGGTTCGGGATAGCGTTATAACCAAATCTTGTGGACGGGAAAAATTTCAGGCGTATCCTGTTGAGAGCCAGCAGGCTGCTGAAAAGTGATCTTTTCCAGGTTGCTCAAAAAGGGTCAGATGCAAGGCCCCCGAAATCCTGAGGAGCGAGGCGTACTCCGCTGTACGCCGCAACAAGCCTGCCCCGTGCCTCTACACGGAGAACGATCAGGGAAACGCAGTAGATGGCCTTTTTTCAGTAACCTACCGTACATCTCAATATATCCCCTGTAGCAAGCAGGGGAGGAAGGATACGCCCGTGAAGAATGATGCACCCATCGACGAGAAAAAGCAAGAACATGAAACCCCGAAGTCACTTCTGGAGGAGTTGATCCGCAAAGAGGCGAGACGCCGCATCAGGAATCCGGAGGGGAGGTTACGCAGGGAGAAACAGAAGGTTTCGACCGTAGTGATCGAGTTTACCCTGAGCTTGCCCCGAGCCTGTCGATGGGCTTGTCGAAGGGTCCTACTCGGGGAGCCATTTCATTAAAGGCCAGGGATCCTGGCCTTTTTATTATGCATGGGACTCAAAGCTTCTGACCAGTCATATCATAACGTCGAAATGGCCCGAGCTTGTCGAGTGGGCTTCCAAATGACCAAGCCATCTATTATGAATAGATGCCTCCAGGCGCTACATTCTCCTGCTTCAATCCAGCCTACTCTATGTTGCCGCAACAAACGATAGCCCTTGATTCCCCCGCTCGCCTTGTTTATTCAGAGACCATTTTTTCAGCACTTTTACCTTGATATATGATATATAGAAAATGGAGGATTGTGGTGAATAACATGATGGACTTAATTGAAGGAAGATGAGTGATAGTTATGGGCCGGTTAAGTTTTGTTGACGAGATTAGATTAGAAAAATTGAGTGGGTTAGAATCCAGTACGATATATTGGGACCGGGGAATTACAGTGTGGGGCTCGGTGTCGCCATGATCATCTTGGGTCTGGTCTACGGGATACCTCATCTTAATAAACGTTTTGCTGCAGAAAAGCCTGTGGATGAAGGATTGAAAAGAAAGGTGATTCATATGATTGTTATTTTAGTCGTCTATGGCTTTCTGATGAATATCATCGGCTACTTTTTAGCATCCATCGTCTTTTTCATTTTGATGTTTAGGATTGTGGGATTCAAGCCTTGGCCAACCATCAAAAAAAGAAAGGAGGAGATGGTACCTGCAAAGGGAGAAAGTGGTTTTTAGCAGGCCAGTTATCTGTTTTAATTTTGATGTGGGCGGGAGGGAGTGAACGAGTCCTATCCCAAGAGAAGTATCGAACAAAACCCATTAATTTATCAGAAAAAATCTCCAGGAGGTGAAAAAATGAGAAAACAAAACTTATGCGTAGCGTTCGTAAGCACTTGTCTCATTTTATTATTTGCAACG
>JAZDOU010000070.1:0-3409 GCA_043798385.1 Pseudomonadota bacterium | reverse complement strand
CAAGGTAATGGCCACCATGGGAAGATTAAGATCGGCGCTGGATTTAATCGTATCTCCGGCCAGAACACCCAGTCCCCCACTGAAAGTGGGGATACCGTTATGAATGCCTATTTCCATGGAAAAGTAGGCAATCTTCGGTTCTTTGGTCAGTTCCATCAAGGCAAGCGTTTCTTTTTTCATACCTTCCCTCATTATGGGTTCTAAAAAAAGTGTCTAAAGACCGTTAGCCCTCCGGAATGGTGGACCCCTATGCTGATGGTCCTTCCCGACGCCCGAATGCCATTGAAGAGGGTTTGTTCGGCATCTCTTGGTTGGTGGAAGAAGTCCTGAAAATCAGTTTGCCGGATCTCCGATCCGTCTACCACCGGCCTTGGGGGCAAGGGGCTTCTCTGGTGAATGGGCACAGCTATGGGGAAGGTTGAGTGGAGGAAAGGAAAATAAAAAGGATCGGGTGACTTTTTATTTTTTACAAGCCGCCCGCTTCTTTTTCATGGGCAGTCCGCAGCAAACCAGATCCACTGATGCACAACCGCAATCCTGATCTACCGTGACCACCAGTCCGCAGTCCGTACAGCCGTATTTAACCCCTATCCGGGAGGCGCTTTTAGATGCGGTTTTGGTACCTGATTTCTTGGTCGTGGCCATTTTCGTGCTCTCCTTCCCTTAACGTCATAGAACCATTACTTTGAAACAAAATAAAGAGTGTTGTCAAGTAATTATTTGTTAAATTATTTTTCTTGCTAAACCAGGTCAAATGGGTTATAAATTACAATTTTAAATTAATTGCTTCAGAAATTGCTCAAGAGGGGAACTGGATGGGTAGCGTAGTCAAGAAAAGACGGAAAAAGATGCGGAAGCACAAGCACAAAAAGTTGATGAGAAAGACCCGACATCAGCGTAAGAAGAGAGGCAAGTAATCACCCAGTATCAGAAGGGCATTGTTTCTGTTCAGCCGGAAGAATTCTTCCTGGATCAACCCCTGTTGTAATAAAAACATGAAATGATTCTCTCTCTATCCAGGCCATCCCTTCGGGTATGGCCTGTTTTATTATTGGGGGGTTTATTAAAGCACGTATTTTGACTATAGCCGGCTCGGATTCCAGCGGAGGAGCCGGTATTCAGGCCGACTTGAAGGTCATCGCCCTGCTGGGAGGATATGGGACCTCGGTCATTACGGCCCTGACCGCCCAGAACACCTTGAAGATCCAAGGGATCTTTCCCGTACCGGTGCCCTTTATTCGGGAACAACTCCAGTCGGTCTTCTCTGATATCGGCCTTGATGCCGTTAAAACAGGCATGTTGGCCCAATCCGAAATCATTTCTCTGGTAGCCCAAACCATAAAAAAATATAAAGTCACCAAGTTGGTCCTGGATCCGGTTATGGTTGCTGAAAGCGGGTCTTCCTTACTGGAGCCAGGGGCCGTCCGGACCCTTACGGATGAACTTTTTCCAAGGGCCGGTTTGATAACGCCTAATCTCTCCGAGGCCTCTGTTTTGACCGGGCTTTCTGTTCGGAATATGGCTACTATGAAAAAAGCGTCCCGGGTCTTGAAGGAGAAGATTAGAGGAAGTGTCTTGATCACCGGGGGACATTTATCCGGAGCGGCCGTTGATCTCCTTTATGATGGGGAATCTTTTAAGGAATTTTCCCACCCTCGAATCCAGACCCGAAATACCCATGGGACCGGCTGCACCTTTTCTGCCGCGCTGACTACTTTCTGGGGACAAGGCCTCTCCCTGGTTGAGGCCGTGGAGAAGGCCAAGGAGGTTATCACCAAGGCCATCGCCGGGGCCGAACCTCTCGGCCTGGGCAATGGGCCGACCAATCCGTATGCCTGGCTTCAAAATGAGTTGGAACGGATGCCGGTCTTAGACTCTTTGGAAAGGGCTTTCAGGCAACTGCAAGAGGCTAACGTTGGTCCCCTGATCCCCGAGGTCCAATCCAACCTCGGCTATGCCCTTCCTCTGGCCGGTACGGTCGAGGAGGTGGCGGCCTTCCCGGGAGGAATCGTGAGATTTGAGGAAACCATTGCCCGTTTGGCCTTTCCGGTCTTCGGGGCCTCCCGCTCCATTGCCCAGATCATCTTGACGGCTATGGCGGCCTTTCCGGCCTGTCGTTCGGCGATGACCCTGCGATTTTCTGAACATCTCCTGAAATGTGCCGCCAAAGCTGGATTGTCCAGGGGGGAATTTGATCGCAAGAAGGAACCTCTGCGGGAATACAAAAAAGAGAGATCATCCCTTTCCTGGGGAATAAAGCAGGTTTTGGCGAAAAAGACCCTGGTCCCGGATATCATTTTTGATCGGGGAGCGATGAGAAAAGAACCTCTGATCCGGGTCCTGGGGACGACACCGGAAGAGGTAGCTCAGAAAATTATTATCTTGAAAGAGGGATTGTTTTGACACAGATTGAAGCAGCCAGAAAAGGGGTTTTAACCCCTGAAATGCAGGAAGTAGCCCGTCAAGAAGGGCTGGACCCGGAACTGATCCAACAAAGGGTGGCCCAAGGGACCGTTGTTATCCCGGCCAATCTTGGGAAAAAAAAGGCCCGTCCGGTCGGCATCGGTCAGGGATTATCCATTAAAGTTAATGCCAATATCGGGACTTCCTCCGATCAGGTAGACCTGGATCAGGAGCTGCGGAAGCTCAAAATCTGTGTCGAAGCCAAGGCCGATACGGTCATGGACCTCAGTACAGGCGGAGATTTAAAAACGATCCTTCGAACCCTGATCGCTTACTCTCCTTTGCCGATAGGTACGGTCCCAATCTATCAGGCGGTCGTTGAGACGGTTAAGGAAAAAGGGGCTATTGTCCACCTAACCGGGGATAAAATCTTTCAGGTGATTGAAGATCAGGCCCAGGCCGGAGTCGATTTCATTACCGTTCATTGCGGAGTCACCCTCAATTCTCTGGAACGGCTCCAACGGCAGGGGCGAATTACCGACGTCGTCAGCCGGGGCGGGGCCTTTTTGACCACCTGGATGATCTATCATGAAAAAGAAAACCCCCTTTTTGAACAATACGACCGTTTACTGGAATTGGCTCGAAGATATGATTTGACCTTGAGTCTCGGGGATGGCCTGCGGCCCGGTTGCCTGGCCGACGCCACTGATCGAGCCCAGGTTCAGGAACTGATCCATTTGGGTGAATTGCGGGAACAGGCCTTAACAGCCGGGGTTCAGGTTATGATTGAGGGACCTGGCCATGTACCGCTGAATCAGATCGAGGCCAATATCCTGCTTCAAAAACAACTTTGTCAGGGGGCCCCTTTTTATGTCCTCGGTCCCCTGGTTACCGATATTGCCGCCGGTTATGACCATATTGCCTGTGCCATCGGGGGTGCGGTGGCCGGTATGGCCGGGGCTGATTTCCTGTGTTATGTTACCCCATCCGAACATCTGAAACTCCC
>JAZDOU010000056.1:0-2330 GCA_043798385.1 Pseudomonadota bacterium | reverse complement strand
AGCCGTTTTATAGAATCCTCGGTTATGCCAATGGTGAACAGGTCGAAGTCCGGAGCTTCCCTCTGGAATAATTCCCGGGCACCTTCCAATTCCATCCCGGATTTGGTTATGGCCTGAAAGCAGGATTCGGGATTCTCCCTGAAGAAATCCTTGGACCGTAATAATCCTTTATGAATGGCTACGACGACATCCGGGTTGTTTTGTACAAAATCGTGCCTTCCGACAAAGACAAACTGGGAGCTCTGGGAAGGGGTCCGATTGGAATTATCTATTTCTTTGGCCACCTTTTGCACCGTGGTCAACTGTAAGGCTTGAGACTGGATCAGGACCAGGGCGTCAACATTGCCGGAAACCAGGGCCGCCTGCAAATCCGAGTTGAGGTCGATCAGGTCCACATCCTTGCCGGTCAATCCATTATCGGTTAATAATCGCAAAAAATACTTCTGGACAAATGTTCCTTTGGTCAAACCGACTTTTTTCCCTTTTAACGATTTTATAGAAGTCAGCGCTGAATTGCTTTTGACGACAACACTGGCATGAACCTTGTTTTCCGGGATTCCCAACAGATCAATATTAACCCCGCGGGACTTGGCAATCAATCCCGGGAAATCAGCATAAACGGCCATATCGATCTTGTTGCCGGCCAAGGCCTCGTTTACGGCCGGGCCCATTCCCGAAAAAGCGACCCATTCAATCCGCCTTCCGATCTTGCCCAGCTCTTCCTCGATGAATTGTTTGTCCTGGGCAACACCCAATAACCCCTGAAAAACATTATTGGTCCCCGGAAAGCCCAGCTTGACGGTTTTGGGGGTAGAGCGGTCAGGGGAGGGACTCTCACTGCTGCGGCAGGATAAAAATAATGCCACCGCCAGCATAGACAGAAGAAGAGGACAGATTCTCCATTTCATTTTTTATCCTCCTGTAACCGAACCATCTCTTTCTCAGCTCATTGATCTTCCGGCCTGAAATAGGCATAGATGGCCGTTTTCAACTGAGAGAATAAGGCCTCGGCCCGGTCTCGTGGACGGGGAAGAGATATTTGGAAAATATCCCTGACGGTGCCTGGTCTGGAAGACATGACCACTACACGGTCTCCCAGATAGATGGCCTCATCAATATCGTGTGTGACCAGGATCATGGTGGTTTTTTCCTTTTCCCAGATTCTTAAGATCTCTTGTTGCATCTGTATCCTGGTCAGGGCATCCAAGGCCCCGAACGGTTCATCAAGCAACAAGACCTTTGGATTATTGACCAGCGATCTGGCGATAGACGCTCTTTGAGCCATGCCGCCGGACAGTTGATGCGGGTAAGCGGTCTCAAAACCAGTCAGGTTGACCAATTCCAGGGTTTCGGAGACGATTCGTTTTTTTTTATCCCCGGAAATAGTGACCAGTCCCAAAGCGACATTTTCCTTAATGGTCAGCCAGGGGAATAAGCGGTGCTCCTGAAAAATCATGCCGACGTCAATATCCGGTTCCTGCCTGACCTTGCCGTCGAGTTCCACCGAGCCTGAATCGCCATTCACCAGCCCGGCGATTATTTTCAATAGTGTGGATTTACCACAGCCGCTATGGCCGACGATACAAATAAATTCCCCGGATTGGATCTCCAGGTTGACCTGTTTAAGGACAGACACCTCTATTTTGTTGACTTCAAATGACTTGTTCAGATTCTTGATAATCAGATTAGGACTGATCATGTTATTAAGTTTCTGGACCCCGGTATTCACCCTCCGGGGTGGAGTCCCCCATAGGACGGAATCCGGAGTGACGACTTCTGACGAAGTCATCATTTGGTATGAGCCCAGGGCGTTAAGAGTTTTGCCCCCCAGACAAATAGTTGATCTAAGGCCAGCCCAATAAGCCCAATGATCAGAATACCAACGATAACCACTTCTGATTGCATCAGACTGCGGGCATCATTGATCCGGTAACCAATTCCGGAACTGGCGGCTATTATTTCGGCGGCTACGACAACGGTCCAGGAATTGCTTAAACCAAGTTTGAGACCTTCGAAAATGGCGGGGGTTGCGGATGGCAGATAGATCTTGGTGAACATCTTCCATTTGCTCAACCGGAATATTCTTCCTACCTCCAGGTAATCTTTGGGAACCTGGGTGATGCCAAAGAAGGTATTAACCAGCACAGGGAAAAAGGCGCCGAGGACAATAATCACCACCTTGGATAATTCGCCGATCCCGCACCATAAGATGATCAAGGGAATCCAGGCGATAATCGGTATTTGCCTGATGGAATTAAAGGGTAAAACAAAAAAACGGTTAATGGTTTTCGATACGCCCATGAGGAGTCCCAGGAAAATTCCCAGCAGGG
>JAZDOU010000038.1:0-28509 GCA_043798385.1 Pseudomonadota bacterium | reverse complement strand
GAAAAGCAGGACGGCACTCAAATCCTGCTGATGGATCCAGGAAAACCACTGTCTGCCGCTGCCCAGCGGACTACCCAGACCCTTCTTAAAAAGGGGGACCATCTGATCCAGGGCACCCCCCTTATCCCCCAGGACAATACCGAATCGACAGCGGATCACCCGGACACCAAAATCAACCGCCTTAACGGCCTCATGCTCCCAATCCCGGGCCAGGGTAGCCAAAAAATCATCGCCGGACGGGGTTTCTTCAACCAGTTCTTCGTCCTGATGAAACCCGTAGTATCCCACCGCCGAGGCGTTCAATAAAACCGTCTCCTGACCTTTCCGAGGGGAAAGGGCCTCAACGACATTGCGGGTGGTTAGGAGGCGACTATCAAGGAGAGATCGTTTATACTCCTCGGTCCAGCGATGGAAGATCGATGCCCCGGCCAGGTTAATCACGATTTCATGAGAGGCCACTTCTCCTTGCCAGGGACCGGGCCGGGTGGGATCAGCTTCCAGGTAGGCCGCCCCCTCCGGCAAGGAACGGCCCGGCTTAATGGACCTGGTAAGCAGGGTCACCTGATAACCCTGCCCGGTTAATTGCTGTGTCAAGTGACTGCCCACTAAACCCGTTCCCCCGGTTATAAAGACCTTCATGGTTGTTACCTCTCTTCTCTTCGATCCCCTTGGGGCTATTTTATACTCCTTTCTTCAAAAAGCAATCCCGAGAGGAAATTTTTTCATCCTTGACAGCCGGTGCTTTTTCTAATATTTTCAAAAAAAATAAATCTGAAGGAGATCAAAACATGAATATTCTTTTCTTTGGTCCAAATGGCAGCGGCAAGGGAACTCAGGGTGCTATTGTTAAAAGTAAGTTTAATATCCCCCATATTGAAACCGGTGTTATTTTCAGAGAAAATATCTCACGCGGAACAGAACTCGGCAAGCAAGCCAAAGGGTATATTGATCGGGGCGAATTGGTCCCGGACAGTATTACGATTCCCATGATTCTGAACCGGATCAAGGAAGCGGACTGCCAGAAAGGCTGGCTGTTAGACGGATTCCCACGCAATCTGACCCAGGCTGAAGAATTGAATAAGGCCCTGAATCAGGAAGGGATTAAACTCGATATCGTCATTGAAATGGTCCTGGAAAGACAACTGGCTAAAAACCGGATCATGGGCCGCCGTCTCTGTGAGAAGGACAACAACCACCCTAATAATATCTATATCGAGGCCATTAAACCCAATGGTGATCAGTGCCGGGTTTGCGGCGGCGGTTTGAAAACCAGATCAGATGACCAGGATGAGGCTGCCATCGACAAGCGCCATAATATCTATTACGATACTCAGACCGGCACCACGGCCGCTATCCTTTTTTATAAAAATCTTTCAGCCAAAAATGGTGGTGTACCCCGTGTGATCAATCTGGATGGCCGTCCTGGGGTCAAAGAAGTATCCACCGACCTCTTAAAGCAACTGGGATAGTCATTAAGTCTGGCCAGGCCTTCTCCCGGCGGCTTACACTGATCGGAGAAGGCCTGGAAGTTCGTTCAACGATCTAAAAAGGGGCCGGAAAAGCCTGACCCGGGCTCAACCTGAGAATGACCCTTGAGATCAAATTCTTTATTTATGAGTGGGCTTTGATAACCCCAGTCGCCTTCGCAACTCCTCTTCGGTCGGCAGCCCTGAGAGATAAATCCCATCACTGAAAATGAAAGTCGGGGTTGCAGAAATCCCCTTCTTCTGCAGAAAGGCTATGGTACTCTCTATTTTTTTAATCCCCTCCGGACATTGGTTGTTGGACTGATAACGGCTATTAAAGCCTTCGATCCCTTTGTGATCGCAAAGGATGGAGATACATTGTTCTCTGGCCCCCTTGTGCGAGTCCAACGGAAATAGCAGAAAGCGAACCAGAAGATCCTCTTTGGCCGCTATTTTTTTTATAAGGGCTTCGGCCTGTTGGCAGTAAGGACATTGGGGATCGGTAACCAGATAGACCACCTTTTTCCCCTGGCCCAGGGTGAAGGCGGTCAATGGTTCCAAATGGCGTATTTCCTCCGGGGAGAGGCGGTTCAGAAATTGGATGGTTTCCTGGGTCAGGTTCCTGGCGGTTTTTATTTCAAAGAGATTTCCGGCCAACAGAAAATCTCCCCGGGAATCGGAATAGAGCAGGTGGTTCTGGGCCCCTATTTTTATCTGAATCCGACAGAGACCGGGGACCTCGCTCGGGCTGATCTTAATTATCTCAAACTGTAACTTCGGATAAATCTTTCGTATCCCCTGTTCAAGTTTTTCTGCGGATTGACATTGGGCACCAACCGATAAAGGGAAGACGCTCCCCCCACCCATCAGACCGATAAAAACAAAAGCACCAATAACAAAACGCTTCAAATCAGGCATTATTTCTCCCCAGTTCAATTTGAGAATATCGTTCAACGTTCAATGTTCAACGTTCAATGTTCGAAGAAAGTCATTTTCATACTTTGTTGGCCCCCCAGCGGGGCTTGAGGGCTTATTTCGAAACTGCGAATAGGGTAAAGGCCGTCGTATTGGTTCCTGACCTGATCAACAAATTAGACCCGTTCTTTGAACTCTGTTCCTAAGAGTCCCTCCGGGCGGATTAGAAGGATAACAATAATGACCAGGAAGGCCAGGGTGTTTTTAAAGGCCACCGTCAGATAGTTGCCGGCCAGACTTTCAGCCAACCCTAATAAGAGTCCGCCGACGATAGCCCCGGGGAGACTATTTAGGCCACCCAGTACTGCGGCAGCAAAACCCTTGAGAAAAGGTTCCAGCATAAAGAAAGGGTCCAACAACAGGGCCGGGGCCAGAAATATTCCCGCCAGGACCCCCAGAAAAGCAGCCAATCCCCAGGAGAGCGCCAAAATTTTACGGGTTGGTATCCCCAGGGTCTGGGCAGCCGGGAGGTTTTCTGAGGTAGCCCTCATGGCCAGGCCCAGGCGGGTTCGCTGTACCAACAGATAGAGGAGCAGGCTTCCCAGCAGACCGACCATCATGGTCCCTAAGGATAGTTGGCTGATCACTATTTCTCCAAGCCTATAAACCTTGGTGTCGGAGATGGGGAAAGGAAAAGGTTGTGGTTCAGTACCCCAGAAATAAGAGATCAGTCCTTGCAAGATCAACCCTAACCCCACCGTTAAGATGGTCTGTCCTAACAAGGTGGCATCCCGTCTTTGGGCCGGGATGAGAATGGCAAAGTAAAAGCCCATAGCCAGGAGGCTGCCGAAAAGCAGGGCCAGAGCAAAGGCCAAACTAAAAGAAGGACTCAAACCCAGAATCATAAAGGCCATGAAAGTCCCGGCAGTGGCCATATCGCCATGGGCGAAATTCAGGATCCGGGTAGAACGGTATATGAGGACTAAACCTAAAGCCACCAGGGCATACAAACTGCCGACGGAGAGACCGGAAATGGAATATTGAAGGAATAGATTCATAAGAAGTCCTTTAAAAGAAAGGTTTAAGGTGTCGGGCTTACGGTGTCTTGTACCTCGTACCGATTTTTATCTAAACGGCCACATCCTGAGATATAACCTGATCTTCAACCAACGTCCCGAAAGTCCCAGGGGTTCAAAAATTAAAATGATCAGAATGGTCACGCCATAGACTACCGGGACCAGTTGCTTTATGTTGCTGAAGACCTGGGGAACCAAAATCACAAAGGCCGCCCCCAGGATGGATCCCTCCACTGAAGCCAGGCCGCCGATGATCACGGCCACAAACAGGGTGATGGTTTCCAAAAAAGTGAACATATTGGGTTCCAGATAACCCAATAACAAGGCATAGAGCCCCCCCTGTACTCCGGTATAAAATGAACTGACGGCAAAAGAGAGCAGTTTGTAACGGGTGAGATTCACTCCCATGGCCTCAGCGGCTATATCATTATCCCTGATGGCAATAAAGGCCCGGCCGACAAAAGAGGAGATCAAATTATAGGAGGTCAGGGTAAAGAGAAAGGCCAGGAGAAAGTTAAAATAATAGACCGTTGTGACCTGACTCAAACCCAGGAGGGGTGAGAGTTTTTGTAATGAAAGGCCCATTCTCCCTCCGGAAAGAATTTCTGAATTGACAAAGACTTGATAGACGGCAATACCAAAACCCAAGGTGACGATAGCCAGGTAGGGCCCTTTTAAACGGAGAGAAGGAAATCCGACCAAGATGCCAAAAAGTCCGGCCAGGAGGCCGGCACAAAAAAGATTAAATAACAGAGGAAGGCCCATCATGGAGAGATGGCCAAAGGTAAAGGCCCCGATAGCCAGGAAGCCCGCCTGACCGAAAGAGATTTGCCCGGTATAGCCGATTAAGAGATTTTGTCCCTGTACTCCTATGGAGTAAATAAAAATCAGGGTGGCGACATAGACCCAGTATTCCCGGCCAAACCAGGGAAGCAGGATCAGGGTAACCAGCAACAGCCCGATCCACACCTTGGTCCAGGGTCGTCGGACCAGGCGCATTTCTTCTTTATAACTTTCGATAAGGTCCATGAAAAATAATCCTTAACATAGGTCAAATAGGTCCTATAAGACCTATTTTGTTTTGTAAAGGGATTCGATCAAATCGGCATAGCGCTTTTCCAGGAAACGCCGCTTAACCTTTTTGGTAGGGGTGACATCGCCGTCTTCTTCATAAAAGCGCCGGGGGAGTAAAGCGAATTTCTTGATCGATTCCACCTGGGAAAGGGTCTTGTTCATTTTAATCACTTCCTGGTCGATTAATTTATACACCTCAGGATTCTGTGTCAGGTTTTCAAAGGTAGTAAAGGGAATGCGGTTGTCCTGGGCAAATTTGTTGACATTGTCTTCATCGATCAGGATCAGGGCCACTAAAAATTTGCGGCCATCGCCGATGACTACGGCATCCTGAATATAAGAACTGAATTTCAACTTGTTTTCAATAAAGGCCGGGGTGATATTCTTCCCGCCGGCTGTGATCAGGATGTCTTTTTTCCGGTCCAGGATTTTGAGATAGCCCTCTTCCAGGGCACCCACATCACCGGTATACAGCCAGCCGTCTTTAACGGTCTCAGCCGTCAGCAGAGGGTCTTTTAAATAACCTTTAAAGACCCCGACTCCCTTGGCCAGGATCTCCCCGTCTTCGGCAATCCTGACCTCGACTCCGGGAATCGGTTCTCCCACATAACCCCATCGGGGACGATCCAGCCGCTGGACGGCAATGACTCCGGTAGATTCAGTCTGACCATAACCCTCCCGTAAGGGGACCCCCAGGGCATTGTAGTATTCAAAAAGCTCCGGGGAGGCTGGAGCCGCCCCACAGATTGCAAAACGGATCCGTTCAAAACCTAACTGCCGTCTCAAGTGATAGAGGACCAGCCAGTAAAGGGGCCAATAGAGCCAGGCCCAAAGCCGACGTTCTTTGGAACCCTTAAAGGTCCGGACATATTTCAGCCCGACCCCAATACCCAGACGATAAAGGATCTTCTTTAAGGGGGTGGAGTCGGACATGCGGATTTCTATCATGGAAGCAAACTTCTCCCAGATCCTAGGTACACTGGCAAAGATCGTGGGTGAGACCTCACGGAGATTTTCAGGCAGCGTATCGATACTTTCTACAAAGTTGACCGTACAGCCGATCCAGATGGCCTCAAAGAGGGAGATCAAATTCTCATAAATGTGGGCCAAAGGAAGGTATGAGACGACCTCATCTGTTTCATAACCCGGGTTAACCGATACAAAGGATTCGGTCAGGCCCAGGATATTGCGGTGGCTGATCATGGCTCCTTTGGGCCGGCCGGTGGTGCCCGAGGTATAGATAATCATGGCGGTATCATCGGGCTGGATCCGGGTCAGGCGGTCCTCCAGACATCCCGGATGCCGGTCCAGATAGGCCTGGGCCTCTTTCAAAAATTGGTCGAACAAAATGATTTTTTCTTGGGAAAATCCCCACAGTCCCTTAGGATCCCATAGGATAATCTGCTTGACGAAGGAAAGATCAGGCAGGATCTGAAGGATCTTATCGACTTGCTCTTCGTTTTCGACAAACAGGACCTTAGACTCGGAATGACCCACTACATAGGCCACTTGTTCCGGGGCCGAGGTAGGATATACCCCGCAGGTAACACCCCCGCAGGTCATAGTGGCCAGATGACAGAACAACCATTCCGGCCGGTTTTCACCCAGGATAGAGACCCGGTCTCCATTTTCAACCCCCAAGGCTATCAGGCCGGCGGCAACCTGCCGGACCACTTGGCCGTACTCCTTCCAGG
The DNA here is from genome assembly GCA_043798385.1 of Pseudomonadota bacterium. Classification (GTDB taxonomy): domain Bacteria; phylum Desulfobacterota; class RBG-13-43-22; order RBG-13-43-22; family RBG-13-43-22; genus RBG-13-43-22. The sequence continues at coordinate 22,284 of JAZDOU010000038.1, read as the reverse complement.
AAATACGTTTCCAGATCCCGTAATCCTTGTGCCGCAGGGCGACCCGATCCTTAAACCGCTCTACCTGATGGAAAAAAAGGCCGGGAAAATGTTCGACCCCCTGATGCATTACCATCTCCTTCTTTTTTTATAGAGCCGCCAGCCCTTGGGTGAGGCGGTCTGGCCGCCTAATCCCAAATACAATTCCTGGACATCTTCATTTTCTTTCAGTTCCTTGGCCGTCCCTTTCAAGACGATCCGGCCGGCTTCCAGGATATAGCCATAATGGGCAATCTTGAGGGCCAATTTGGCATTTTGCTCCACCAGGAGGATCGTGGTCCCCAACTGGCTGATCTTTTCCAAGGCCTCGAAGACATTACGGGCCACCAGCGGGGCCAGACCCAGAGAGGGCTCATCAAGCATCAGGAGTTTGGGTTTGCGGAGCATGGCCCGGGCAATGGCCAGCATCTGCTGTTCTCCACCGGAGAGGGTCTCGGCCTGTTGCCCGGTCCGTTCCTTGAGAATAGGGAAGAGCTCATAAATAAAATCCAGGTCCTCCTGGATCCCTTTATCCTTCCGGCCCCAACAGCCCAAATCCAGATTTTCCCTGACGGTCAGTTCTCGAAACAGGCCCCGGTCCTCCGGGACATAGACTATCCCGGTAGAAGAAATCCGTTCCGGGGCCAGGCGGTGGATCTTTCGACCGTTAAATTCGATGAGGCCTTTTTTGGGCTGATCTTTGAGTAAACCGGCGATGGTTTTGAGCAGGGTCGTTTTCCCGGCCCCATTGGGACCCAGGACGGCAAAGATCTCTTTCTCGGCCACATCAAGAGTAAGGCCGTGGAGGGCATAGATGCGGTCGAAATAAAGGGTTTCGATATTGGCAATCTTTAAAAAAGACATCAATCTTCCCCTAGATAGGCCCGAATGACTTCAGGGTTGCGTTGGACTTCTTCAGGGGTTCCCTCGGCAATTTTCTGACCATAATAAAAGGCCACCATGAGGTCAGCCAGTCTGGAGGCAATTCGCAGGTCATGCTCCACCAAAAGGATGGTCATTTGAAATCGCCCCCGGATCTCTGTGATCCGGTAGGCTGATTCTTCTTTTTCCTCCGAGGTCAGTCCGGAGATCGGTTCATCCAATAAAAGTAATTTGGGTTCCAGGGCCAGGGCCCGCCCTAATTCTATCCGTTTCTGGACCCCATAGGGGCAATCAGCCACCCGGGATTTCCGAAAGGCCTGAAGATCCAGAAAGTCGATGATCTCTTCCACCATTTCCCGGTGACGAAGCTCTTCCTGGCGGATTCTAAACAGGGGGAAGGCCGGGTTTTTTCTGAAATGAAGGTGCCGTCCCACCAGGAGATTGTCCAGGACGTCCATATTCATAAACAGCCTGAGATTCTGAAAGGTCCGGGCAATCCCCCGGCCGGCAATGGCATCCGGTGAAAGTCTGAGGAGTGTCTCCCCGTTATAAATGATCTCTCCCATATCCGGACGATAGATACCGGTCAGGCAGTTAAACAAGGTGGTTTTGCCCGATCCGTTGGGGCCGATCACCGTAATGATCTTTTCTTTCGGAACCTGAAGGGATATCCCATTCAGGGCCATAATACCGCCGAAGCTGATGGAGAGATCTTTGATTTCTAATAAGGGCATGGGAAGAATCCGGCAGACAGGAGTCAGAATCCAAAAATAGTCCTAAGAGGTCTTCCCTCCTGAACATGAGCAGCGAGCGCATTCCCCGTCACGTCATCGGCGTGACTGCCTGGGTTAGCGAGCGAATTACAATAATAAAAAGTTTCCTCGCATGGAAGATTCCCTGCACTTTTGTGCAGGGAACTTCAATTCGGTATTCTGACTCCTGACTTCTTGTTCTCTAAAATAAGGGTTTATAAATTACATAATCGGTAAGGGGCACATGTTTGCCTTTTTCCGCTTTCATCATTCTGGACCCATTGACCCCGTGATGGCGGTCAGAAGAAAAGGTTAATGGAGCACCAAGCCCTTCCGGTTTCCAATTCTTGATCATCTCCATGCCTTTGATCAGGGACTCCGGAGTTAAATCTTTTCCGGCATTTTTTAATCCTTCCACTAAGGTCATCATCGAAGCCGCTCCAAAAATGGCCAGATATTCCTTGCCCGCCAGTTTGGGGTCATACTTTTTCAGGATCTCCATGACCCGGTCGGCAGTCGGTTCACCCGGCACACTTATTTGAGCCGGAGCGGCTATATGGACCCCCTCCCAGACATCCGCACCAGCCACTTTGAACATGATGGGGTCTGCCACCGTAAAAGTAGCCAAGGCCTTGGGCTTATAGCCGATTTTGGCCATTTCTTTCAGGATCAAGGCGGTGTGGGTCATTGTCGGATATAGAATAACCGTATCCGCTCCGGATTCTTTTAATTTCTGGGCATGAGTGGCCAAGGCCCGTTCGGTCACTTCATAGGGGACAGCCGTTATCAGGCCGGCCTTCCCGGCATGCTTCTTAATACCGATCTGGACCCCTTCCATGGCCATTTTCCCATAATCATCATTCTGATAAAAAAGGGCCAATTTTTTTGCTCCCAATTTTTCAATGGCATAAGAAGCCATGAATTCAGCCTCGTTTTCATAGTCCGGATAACTGATAAAGACATATTTAAGTTTGTCTTTGGGATATTTGGCCCAAATGCGGACATCGGCATAGGCTGTAATCAGGGGGATCTTGTTTTCAGGGAAAAAGTCTTTGCAGGCATTGATGACGGCCGTACCCAGCAGGGCGTTGACCGCAAAAACCTTGCCCTTCATTTCTGTCAGGTTGGCCATGGCCCGGGCCGGGTTGTAGGCATCGTCTTTTAGGATCACTTTAATCTTACGTCCATGGACCCCGCCTTGATCATTAACATAGTCAGCCCAGGCCTTAGCGCCCAGGCAAGTGGTTCCCCAGAGGGCCGCCGGGCCTGATAAAGGGGTGGTCATCCCAATCACCACTTCCGTATCACTCACCCCCGGGACCCCGGCATTACTAAGGGCAGGAAATAAGAAAAAACAAATCACCAGAATACCAAGCCATTTTTGTAGTGCTTTCATTGCTTCCTCCTCTATAATTATAAATGGTTATTTAAGACGATGAGAGTGACCGGAGTAATAGCCGGCTAAAACGACTCCCCCCCTTTCCGCAAGAAATATTTTTCATAAAAATATTTTTCATAAATACCCCATCTTTCTTCAAGAAGTCAATTTTTTTTACCGCTTGAGTCTATTAATAAACCCGTCTTCTTTTCTTCCTTGACCTGGCTCCCCTTTCCGTTTTATGCTTTTTGTTCCCACAGCCTGATTTACAAGGCCCTTGAAATTAGGAAAAAAGAAGTGAGAGGTTTTGATGCTCCCGCAAAAAAAATCGATTTCGACCAAACAACCCGGCAGTCCGGACACTCTCCAAATGAGTCTGGCAGCGGCCATGACTCTGGGGCTGAAAGAAGGCCTATTCTTTAGAAATGCCCGTCTATACTGCCTTAATCTTTTATTGACTTACCCGGAAGGATGTCGGGCCAACTGCGCCTATTGCGGCTTACAAAAATCCAGGGAGGGGGCTTTTGGAGAAAAAAGTTTTATTCGGGTGGCCTGGCCTGCTTATGACCTGAAGACGATTATCCAAAAAACCAGAGAGCAAAAGGGCCGTCTTTTTCGGGTCTGCATTTCCATGATTACTCATCCCCGGGCCGTACAGGACACCCTTTGTTTGACGGAGAAATTCCACCGGGAAGTGGGCCTGCCCATTTCCATCCTGATGAACCCTACCAGCATGAATCCCTCTGATCTTCAAGCCTTGAAAAACAAAGGGGCCCAGATGGCCACCGTGGCCCTTGACCTGGCAACGGAAGGATTATTTGACCTTCATCGGGGGAAAGGGGTGGGGGGACCCCATCGGTTCGAACAATATTGGGAAATGCTCTCGGCCACCGCAGCGACCTTTGGGAAAAATAAGGCCGGCTGCCACCTGATCGTGGGAATGGGAGAGCGTGAAGACCAGATGGTCCGGCGGATCCAGAAGGTCAGGGATCTGGGTGCCCGCACCCATTTATTTTCCTTTTATCCGGAAAAAGGGTCTCGGTTGGCGGAACAAGCCCCTTGTCCGGTGGATCGCTATCGCCGGGTCCAGTTGGCCAGATATCTGATTGATTCTGATCATTGCCGGGCGGAGGACATGGCATTTGATGAACTGGGCCGAATTATTGCCTTTGGTTTGAAAAGGCCCGATCTTAAACGATGGATTGAAACCGGGAGACCTTTTATGACCAGTGGTTGTCCGGGAGGTGGGATGGAGGCGGCCTGCAACCGACCTTATGGGGATGGGCCTCCCAGGGATATTCGAAGTTTTCCTTTTCCCCTGGAAGAGGCTGATATAACCCTGGTAAAACAACAATTGGGTCGGGTGTAAGGGCGAATTGTCGAAAATATAAAATGTTGAGCTGGCGGACTTGGACTACCATAGGTTTATTGATCTGGCTGCTGGAAGTTCCTTGGGCCGCTGCCGGAGAGGGAAACGATTTGGAGACCCTTTGCAGGCAAAAGGCCCATCATAAAAATTCCAAATTTAGTAATTCCTGGATGAAGGACAACCATCCCGGGGAACTCTTCAGGTTTTTGCAATGGAAATTCAGCTCCAATCCCTATAAATCTGAAAAACGTTTCCCGCCCAAATTAACCCTAATCCACCCCAAAGTGAGTCAAATTGTTGCCAGGGGCGATTCTCTGACCTATCTGGGTCATGCCACCTATTGGATCCGCCTCCAGGGTCATAACATCCTTACCGATCCGGTTTTTGGTGATATCGGCTTCTTCATCCACCGCCAAACCCCTTTCCCGCTACCTCCAGGAGAATTACCCAGCCCTGATGTAGTTCTTATTTCCCATAGTCATTACGACCACCTGAACGTGGAAAGTCTTCGGGCCCTTGGTCCCGGCCCTTTATATCTAACCCCTCTGGGGCTTAAAGAGTGGCTTCAGGGATTCATCCCCGGGGTTCAGGTCATTGAATTGGACTGGTTTGAATCCACCTCCTTTCAAGGCATGACTTTCCGCCTCCTTCCTGCCCAGCACTGGAGTAAGCGGACGATCTGGGATACCAACCAACGTTTGTGGGGATCCTGGCTCATTGAAGGGAAGGAACGTAAGGTGTTTTTTGCCGGAGATAGCGGGTATTTTCCAGGATTTAAAGAGTTTGGGAAAAAATTCGGGCCCATCGAGGCCGCCCTTTTACCCATCGGGGGATATGAACCCCGCTGGTTCATGGAAAAATACCACCTGAATCCCGAGGAGGCGGTCAAGGCCTTTCTGGATTTGAAGGCCAAGGTCCTTTTTCCCCTCCATTGGGGTGTCTTTGACTTGACCAATGAGCCCCTGGACCTTCCCCCGAAGGCCCTCCGGGAAGCGGCCCGGGCCGCCAATCTGGGCGAGGAAAGGACCCCCATTATTCCCCATGGCGGGACCTGGTATTTCCCATAACCGCGACCAACGGCAGACGGGACGCACCCTTACCCTTCCCCGAATTCCCCCCCCTTTTTTGACGATAGGATGGACCAAAAAACGATCTCGGAGAGATATCGCCGATTGATCCTGTCTATGATCTCGCCGAAGTTTTGCTGCCGGGAGCTTCCCTATTAGGAATGTCGGTCCGGAATATCCAAAACCAGTTGGTCCGCTTAACCACAACAAAATATTTTTTTAATTCATCTATCGTGCTCTGGTCTTTTAAGGTTATGGATTTCTCAAGCAGGGAATAATTCCGAGGAAGGCGGGTGAGCTCTTTTCGTTCCTTGCCTTTGACCACCACAAACTTTACGCCTTGAGGAATATACCAGTTCACCCAATCCAGAGAGTATTTCTGCCTCTCTAAATGCCACCCTTTGCGGTGGGCATAATATAAGACCTCCGGTTCCCCATCGCTAATCACCAAAGCACGATCTTGTTTCTGAGATACCTCGGCCAACGATTCGCCTGCAAGTTTGTAAGTGATATCAAATTTCATTCGGCCTATGCTTCTCGTATACCCGCATACCGGAAGCCAGGCAATAGCAGCGATGATCAGTAGAATGATTAAAGGGTTTTTCAATTTAGACGTTTTCTCAAGGCAGGTGACAATTCCCCTCCCGACTAATACTGCCCCAGGGATTAAAACCACCAACTGGTAGTATTCATGGACGTAGTTTCCGACCGCTATTATAATAAAATAGGCGAAAACCGCCCACATCCAAACAGCAAACACTTTCGCTTTTTTGGGAAGCTGTACTACCCATCCGACCAACAAAAAGACGGTTCCCGTAAAAGCGAAATGCTGTTCTCCGAGATATTGCAGCCAAACTTTTTGATAAAAATCCGGATTCAACAGGATGGATTGATTAAACCATTTATCGTTCCCGATATCAAAAATACTAGTACCCCAGCCCATTGTTTTAAACAATTGGTGTTGATAGGCATACCAGAGCACCGGAGCAACCAAAACCAATACGCCAAATAAGTAAACCGGAAACCGGAAAAATATTTTTTTAGTATGCTGTTTCCAAAGGATATAAACAATAGGCCCTGCCAGATACAGAGATGTAAGCTTAATCAAAATCGCACTGGAAATTAACCCGGCCGCTGCCAACATATGCCAAGCCTTTCCGGCTTCCGACCACCGAAGAAACCAGTACATCCCGGCGGCGGAACAAAACAACATCATTGATTCCGGCAAGAAAGCGCGGTTGTAAAAAACCGCCATAGGACTGGAGGCCCAAAAAAAGGCGGCATATAAGGCAGCTGATTCGTTGAAATATTTCCTGGTTAACAGAAAAATGAACCACAATGTTCCCAGCCCGCAAAGGATGGACACCACCCTGCCCCAAACTTCATTAACTCCGAATAATTTATACAATATTGCGACGGTGTATGGATATAAGTGGAACTCCAGTTCCCGGATTTCCGGTAAAACATCAAGCCTCGGCTGAAAAATGTTCATCCCGGAAATCGTGTAATTAAAGGCAACCGACGCTGTATCCGTCTGCCGCCAGGAATGTTTATCCAGCAATGGGTTGAACAATCCCTGGCAGCGGAGAATTATCGCCAGGGCTATGATTAGCAGTAAATAGAGATTGGTCCGTCTCACATTGAACATTTGATTTTCAGAGGTGTTTGATTTTTTTGGAGAAAAATTAAACAACCTGATTTGATAGAGGCTATGATAGGTTTTTCCCAATGATCATCTGAGATTTTATCTCTAACTTTATCTCAGGTGTCAGGATAACGAAAATTTCCAATCGCTTTGGCTATATTTATTAATTGTAGGGACTCCTTAAGGACAAAAGGATAATAAATAGAAACAAGAATAATTTCAAGGGTATTATGGTTGGCTTCGGCTGGGAGGCCATCCCCGACCCGATACCGGCCCAAGGGGTTAACTCGATTGGGAGCAGGGCCTTCACACATCTTTATTTGGAATATTTCTGTCGGCCTGCTCTTTAAGGTTATTAAACCTTCGGCCCGGGAAAGTCCCGCCGTAGCGGGATTAGGTGGACAATCCCGAAAAAGACCCCTCGACCCTTCTGGTTTGGAAAATGCCCTTCTATTCACAAATAATTTAAAGTGAGGGGGGGCAAGATCATTTATCCCCTTGACTCTCCAGCCCCCTTCATTTTATACTTACTCATCTAAAAATTTATCCGGACAAGAAAAACAAAACCATGAAAATAGGGGTATTAGACGGCCAGGGCGGCGGGATCGGCAGCGCCATAATCAAAAAAATACGGGAGGAATTCGGGGAAAAGGTGGAAATAATCGCCCTGGGAACCAATTCCATAGCCACCGCCCAGATGATGAAGTCCCGGGCCAATAAGGGGGCTACCGGGGAAAATGCCATCATTCAAACCGCACCCAAGATGGATATCCTCATCGGTCCGATCGGGATCGTCCTGGCCCAGTCCATGATGGGTGAAGTAACCCCGGCTATTGCCCAGGCGATCGCCGCCAGCCCGGGCCTTAAATTCCTTATCCCCCTTTCTCAGGAAAGGGTGGAAGTGGTCGGTCTGTCTCCCGAACCTCTGCCCCATTTAGTGGAAAAATTAATCAACCGTTTAAAGGAGTCTATGGATCATGTGTGAAGCCGCAGCGTTTATTATTCGAGATGGGAAGGAAGAACTGATTCTGGATAGTGTGGATCTCCTGGAACCGGATAATGGCAATATCCGGCTGGTCAATATCTTCGGCGAACAAAAAATAGTCACCGCTAGGATCAAACAATTGTCTTTAGTGAATCATAAGATTGTTCTCGAAGAAAAATGATTGATTTGGGCAATAAGACCAATCAACCATAAGGAGGCTTTTATGGTAGAGGATGTTCTTAAAGACCTTTCCTGGCTGGGACATGACTGTATTCTATACCAGAATAAAATAACCCTTTATTTTGATCCCTTTGAGATTGCCGGAGGGCCGCCGGCTGATCTTATCCTGATCAGTCATGATCATTTTGATCACTGTTCCCCGGATGATGTAAAAAAGATCCAAACCAAGGATACGATTATTGTCACCGAAGCCGATTCAGCCAAAAAGCTTACCGGCAGGATCGAAATCCTCAAACCCGGCGAGGCCAAGATCATCCAGGGGATCAGCATTGAGGCGGTTCTCTCTTATAATACCAATAAGGATTTTCACCCTAAGGCCAAAGGCTGGCTTGGATTTATCGTTACGTTGAATGGGGTGCGTTTATACCATCCGGGAGATACGGATTTCATCCCGGAAATGAAAACCATCAAGGCCGATATTGCCTTTCTACCGGTTTCCGGGACCTATGTGATGACCGCTAAGGAAGCGGCCGAAGCGGCTAAGGTACTCAACCCTCAAATCGCTATTCCAATGCACTATGGGGCCATTGTGGGAAGTGATGATGACGCCAGGGAATTTAAAGAATTGCTCCAAGGGATCGTGGAGGTTCGAATCTTACCTAAGAAGTAATAGGGTAAAGGGTTGGCTTTCAAGGTTCAATAATAACGGTTAGGTTTTCGGCGGATCCGGCTGAATAACCAGCCCAGCAATAACCCGAAACACAACACAACTGAACCGGCAAAAAACCATTTGATATTGTCCTCACCGGATTGACCCTTCCCTTTTGAGCTTAAATCAACAACCTGTTTCTTATACAGGGCAACCTCTTTATCCAGTTTCTCGTTTTTTGTCCTGAGCTCATCAAGTTCAGGGGAGGGTTGAGTTGTTTTTTCTTGCTGAAGGCTTTGGGTCAGCTTTCGTACTTCCTCGATCAGCTTACCCTTTTCCCGGTTTAGCAGCTCTTTTTCCCGAAACAGGTTTTGATTCTTTTCTTTTAATCCTTGGAGTTCTTCCTGCATTTTAGGATCGGCCGAATTGGCCGGTTTGATCGAATCCACCAAAAAGCGAGTGGCTATCCATCCTACGGTTTTGTCGGCCAGTCTGACCTTTGACCAGTTTTTGTCCCCCTCCAGCACCTCCACCTGATCGCCCGTTTTGACCATGGTAACAATTTGTTGTTCGATCCCTGTACCGGAACGCAGGCCTACTTCGATTCGATCGGTAATGACCATGGACTTGGCCCAGAGGGGATTAGGGCAAAGAGATAGGATTCCTAAACAAAAAACGGCTAAGATATGGTAGACCATCTTTTCCCTCAAAACAGGGGTGAATATGGGTTTAGTTAACAAAATCAGAAGGAAAAGTCAAGAAATTTACAACAAAAAAGCCCCCTTGGAAGAGGGGGCTTTTTTGAATACCCTATGGGTTTTTGAATTAGTACATCCCTCCGCCTGGCGGCATCTGGGGCATCATGGGTTCTTTTTCTTTAGGTTTTTCAGCTACCATCGCCTCGGTCGTTAATAGCAGCGAGGCCACCGAAGCGGCATTTTGCAAGGCAAAACGGGTCACCTTGGTCGGGTCGATGACACCGACCTTCATCAGGTCTTCATAGCTTCCGGTTTCAGCATTAAACCCAAAAGCGCCTTTTTCTGCCTTCACCTTTTCTACGACCACTGAGCCTTCAAATCCGGCATTGTTGGCAATCTGGCGGACCGGTTCTTCCAGTGCCCTGCGAATGATATTGACCCCCAGGGATTCCTCCCCTTCGGTTTTTACACCGCTTAAAGCCGGGATACAGCGTAAGAGAGCGATTCCGCCACCGGGCACAATCCCTTCTTCAACGGCCGCACGGGTGGCATTCAGGGCATCTTCGACGCGGGCCTTCTTCTCTTTCATCTCGGTTTCCGTAGCAGCTCCGACATTGATTACGGCTACGCCGCCGATCAGTTTGGCCAGCCGCTCCTGGAGTTTTTCCCGGTCGTAATCCGAAGTGGTCTCATCAATCTGGGCCCGGATCTGTTTGACCCGGCCTTCCAGAGCCGATTTCTCTCCGCCGCCATCCACGATGGTGGTATTGTCTTTGTCAATGGTAATGCGTTTGGCCGTTCCCATATCCTTCAGGGAGACATTTTCTAATTTAATCCCCAAGTCTTCAGAGATCATCTGTCCACCGGTTAAAACGGCGATATCTTCCAACATGGCCTTACGCCGGTCCCCAAATCCAGGGGCCTTGACGGCGGCACAGGAAAGGGTTCCCCGAAGCTTGTTGACGACCATGGTGGCCAGGGCTTCGCCCTCAACCTCTTCGGCAATAATTAACAGCGGTCGACCCATCTTGGCGATCTGTTCCAACACCGGAAGGAGGTCTTTCATATTGCTGATCTTTTTTTCGTTAATCAGGATGTAAGGATCACTTAGAACTGCTTCCATCTTCTCCGGATCGGTAACAAAATAGGGAGAGATATATCCCCGGTCAAACTGCATCCCTTCCACCACTTCCAGGGTCGTTTCCATGCTCTTGGCCTCTTCAACGGTAATAACCCCTTCTTTGCCGACTTTTTCCATGGCTTCGGCAATGATATTTCCAATCGTGGCGTCATTGTTAGCTGAAATGGTCCCGACCTGAGCGATCTCTTTATGGTCCTTGGTGGGTTTGCTGATATTTTTTAATTCTTTAACGACCGCCTCAACGCCCTTTTCAATACCTCTTTTAATAGCCATGGGGTTGCTGCCGGCGGCAACCAGCTTGGACCCTTCACGGTAAATGGCCTGGGCGAGCAGAGTGGCCGTCGTGGTGCCGTCCCCAGCCACATCGCTGGTCTTGGAAGCCACTTCTTTAACCATCTGGGCCCCCATGTTTTCAAATTTGTCTTCCAGTTCGATCTCCTTGGCCACTGTAACCCCGTCCTTGGTTATGGTCGGAGAACCAAAGGACTTGTCCAGGATAACATTTCGTCCCTTGGGTCCCAGGGTAACCTTAACTGCATCGGCCAGGGTATCCACCCCTATTCTCATGGCCTCGCGGGCCTTTGAATCATACTTAATTTCTTTTGCTGACATATTTTACTCCCTCCTTTACTCGATTACGCCTAAGATATCATCTTCACGCATCATTAAATACTCGTCACCTTCGATTTTAATCTCGGTTCCGGCATATTTCCCGAATAAAATCTTGTCTCCCACCTTGACATCAAGGGAAACCTTGGTCCCGTTATCCAAAATCTTCCCGGCCCCTACGGCAATGACTTTGCCTTCCTGGGGCTTCTCTTTGGCGGTATCCGGGATAATAATACCCCCCTTGGTCTTCTCTTCTTCCTCAATCCTCTGGACTATTACCCGATCATGTAATGGTCTGATTTTCATAATACCTTCACGCTCCTTCCAGAATTGTTATGGGAGTTATTAGCACTCCCTTTCGTGTAGTGCTAATATAAGTCTATTAAGTTTTAAATTCAAGCAAAAAAATGATTTTTTGGTTCATTCCGGCCAAGTACTTTTTTTAAAGAAAAAAAGACCTATTTAGGTGGTTGTTATCATTAGAAAAAGGGATTTTTCAAAAATTTTCCCAGACCTGGCTGTTTTTCGTCCTCCGTTTCTGTTATGATTAACCAAATCCTTTGATTTCCTTCGGGTCTCAAGTGATGAGACCCTATCATCTAAAATATAAAATACTAAGGATATTATGAACATCCGAGAGCAATTAGAGGCTATTGAGGAGAAAACGCTGGCCCCTTATGCCTCAAAAAGTGCCACCAGCCTGGGAAGAACCCTTCATGGCGATGAACCGGATGAATTCAGGTCTGCTTTTCAACGAGACCGGGACCGAATCCTCTACTCCCGAGCCTTTAAAGATCTCCAATACAAGACCCAGGTTTTTTTGATAAGTGAAGGAGATTTTTACAGAACCCGCTTAACCCATACCCTCGAGGTGGCCCAGCACGCCCGGACCCTGGCCAGGGCCCTCCGTTTAAATGAGGATTTATGCGAGGCCATTGCCTATGCCCATGACCTGGGTCATGCCCCCTTCGGACACACCGGAGAAATGACCCTGAATGAGATCATGGCGGAGGATGGCGGGTTCGAACATAACCTCCAGAGTTTACGAATAGTTGATCTGCTGGAAAAACGGTACCAGGCCTACGATGGCCTAAATCTGTGTTTTGAAACCCGGGAAGGCCTGGCCCGACATACTACTGTCTATGATCACCCCATCGTTCCTGCAGAATTCAGAAAATACCCCTCCCCAACCCTGGAGGCCCAGATAGTCTGTATGGCCGACCCCCTGGCCTATTGCGCCCATGACCTGGAAGATGCCCTAAACGCCGGCTACTTATCAATCGATGTGGTTTCAAAAATGGAAAACCCATTGATAACAAGGGTTTTTAATAAATGTGGCCAGAAATATCCCGGCTTTAATCATTACGAGACCATTATTCGGGCCAGGTTATTGGTCCGGACCCTTATCGAAGAGACCAATATCATGGTCATCGAGCAGACTCATAAAAATTTAAGGCAGTTAAAAAAGCTGACCCTTGAGGCGGTTAGAATGTTTAATGGTTACCTGGTGGCCGCCCCACCGGAAGATTGGAAAGATTTTAAAAAATTAAAAAATTTCCTGTTTGAAAATGTCTATAAACGCCCTCAAGTCTGCATTATGAATGAAAAGGGAAAGCTGATCCTTTCCAGGCTTTTTTCCCATCTGGAAAAAGGGCCGGATATGCTGCCCAGAATCTTAAAAAACCGTTTTGAACAGGCCGGGGATCGAAAGACCAGACATCGGATAATTGCTGATTACATATCGGGAATGACCGACCGGTATGCCATGGATCTTTATCAGATGATGTTTGAACCCTATGAGAAAATTATGTTCGGCTTTAGAGAGTAAGGAGAATTCCTTAAGAATCGGTCTGGGGATAAACCGTTATGGTCTTGCCTGGTTTGGGAATTCTTTTTGAAGGGAGACGGTTCCAGTGCCTGATATCCTCTGGTCGAACTTTAAATTTCCGGGCAATCGAACGGAGGGTATCCCCTTTTTGTATCTTATAAACGATCGCTTTGGGGGAGGCCTTTTTTTCACCCTGGGTTTCAGTTTTTTTTGCCAGACCCGTCAGGTCATCTTTAAGGGCCGCCAGTCTTTCTTGAAGGGCTTTTTGTTCGCTCTGCAGGGCTTGAAGGTCGTTTTTCAAGGGGCTTATTTCCGACCTCAGCTTCTGAACCTCTTCTTTGAGGGCCTTAACTTCCGGGGATTCTTCTGGTTCTTTAACCGAAAGGATTCCCGGGGGTAAGAATATCCACAGGCCCAAAGCCAAAATCACCAGCCCAATTAAGAAGACCGGGGCTAACCCCCATTTTTTCATAGAGGAGCGTCGGGCACCCCCTGGATGTCTTGAAGAGGATGAAAGCTGTTCCGGTTCGTGGCCAACCTCAACTTCCGGCTCTATTCGGTCTTCACGGTGTTTTTCCATATGGTTCCTTTTGGTAAGTTATAAAAGTCGTTTCCCTCTAAGCCGCCATGCCCCGCCCAGGGGCGTGGCACCACCATACGGTCGGGCCGCTCGACTTTGTCGAGCTTTCGAATAGGCTTCCCGTGGAAGCCCAGGCCGACCTAAAAGGAGGCTTCCTGTCCGACTCCCTTCGGGAGTCTCCCCAAGAGATCGGGCCGCTCGGCTTTGCCGAGCTCCCTAAAAGGCTTCCATTCGGAAGCCGAAACGCCGAGCTTTTGAAGAGGCCACCATTCGGTGGCCGAACAGCCGATCGGCTGGAAGCCGGGACATGAAAATAGATCTGGTCGAACGATGGACCTCCACCTCTATTTTCAAACTAAGTTAACACAACAACAGGTCAAAGCTCAAGGCTGAAAGCATGAAGAAAAGAAAATGTGATAAATGACAAAGACTATTTTCATACTCCGTCTTTATAATGAAATCCTGTCTGTAGGGGGTCAAATCTGCTTTTGACTCTTAATAACGATTTAAGCTAAAAGTCTGATATGTCCAGACCATTAAGAATAGAATAGCCGGATGCCTGGTACCATGTTATGGATCGTGGGAGGCGGAGGGAAAGAATATTCAGAGATAAAAAAGAGTTGTTACTAAAGAGCCAAGAGCAGACTTGACCCCTTTTCATCAGGGGATCAAAATCGTCGACGGGAAGACGTTTCTGGAAAAGGTCAAAAAGGAAATAAAATAATAAAAACAGCTTATTATTGAAAGAGTGGATTAGTTTTTTTTGCGTTCGTCCTTTTGGCTAAAAATTGACCGAAAGGTAATATCTTTTGTAAAAATGAGGGGCTTCCACTTTTTATGATCTTTTCCATATATATATCTTAAGATCAAATAGACCCCTAAGAATACCAAAAATATCAAAACTACGCATATGATCAATTTCATTTGCATGGCTTGGGAACTTTATCAGGTTCATTCCAACCTTTGGTTAATAAATCGAGTCTTATCATCCCTGTGGTTGAACGAAGCCGCATGCGCGGCAGAAAAATCAAAATAAAAAGCAGATAATTGGTGTATAACTCCCGTACCCGCCAACTTCCGGGTACTAAATAAAAGAGGAGAATACACCATGAATCCAAAGGAAGCAAATCGATTTAACAAGCTTTATCAAAATCATCTGAGAATGTTAAAACTTCAGGGAAAAAGCCAGAAAACCATTGACGCCTATTCTCGCTGATACTAACAGTCAAAAGCGCAAATCTCATAACATGAGCTTTCAAAATCATCCTATTGACCCTGACATTTTTGAATACAAGACTGCCGAGTATCGCTCTCACTCATATTACTGCAGTTTTGTTTAGCATAACCGAACCCACGTTCATTATCGCGAAAGTCTTGCCATTGGAATGCCCATGCCCTATGTTCGTTATCTCAAGTGGCTCGAAAGTCCATTTCCATCTGAGACAGAACAGACTAAATTGGGATTATCAATTTTATTGTCGGAGGTTTGTTGCCAAATATTTAAAAGTCTTTCTGAATATTTGAATACCAAAAAGAATCGTTATACTAATCCCAATTAAAAAAATAATCGAATTAATAATTTTTGAAAGCTTCGCGATAAACGGAATATTTAAAAGAAAAACAAATGGAATAAGTATTATTTGTGCTGCAACTGCTGCAATGACAATAGAAATTGAATAAATGAATATTGTTAAAGAAACTGATCTTTTTTTGTTAGACGTCCTCATAGTTTCATATGTTTTATTGACAAGGTCTTTTAGGTTTTGCTAAATATGGTTTATCTTTTAAGCCTTCGTAAATATTTTGCCAAGCATGTGTTGTTTCTAAATATGCAGCCCACCATACCGGTAACATTTCTGTGGCAACTATTGATGTTAAAATCGGATTCCCAGTAAGATAAAACGTACCTACTGGCACAGCAAGGGCAATTCCTGCCATTGTTATTGCATCCGCTGCTTGTAAAAAACCTGTAACGGTCTGTCCCACATTAACTAATCCAAGCGGATCCACCCAATTAACCGGATTATTCCCCACATACCTATAAAAATTTGTATCCCCTCCCTGAAACCCGATCGGATCTCTGGAGATGAACCTGCCGGCTTTGGGATCATAATAGCGGGCCCGGTAGTAGTAGAAGCCGCTTTCGGGATCGTACTCCCGACTGGTAAAGGTATAAGGCTGGTGCAGGGGGCCCAGTTCGAATAAAAATACCCTTTCTCCAAAACTCTTATATCGGTAACTTTTTACTACCATTCCCAGACTATTGGTTAGTTCCGCTACACTCCCCAGACCATCTTTGTGATAATAATAAGTTTTTCCTCCTTGCTCGACGGCCAGGGGATCGTCCAACATCAGATTATGCGTATACCGGGCTCTGATATTCCCGCTGCCATCATACTCGGCAATAATGTTTTCCTTATCATAGACATATCGACTAATCTTTCCGTTAACCTCTTTTTCAATCCGGCGGCCAAAAGGATCGTATTTATACCGGGCCACCAGGCCGGGATGTTCGATTTTTATCAACTTGTTTTCATTATCATAGGTATAGCTGGTTTTCTCCCCGCCGGCTTTATCGGTCTTCTGAATAAGATTGCCGGTTGGATCGTAGGAGTAGAGAAAATGATCGTCCTCGAGAAGGCTATTATCCGCCTGAACAGTGGTATTTGAGCGGTTGCCTGTCGGGTCATAACTGAAATTTTCTGTTGGTAACAAAAGGTGGCTGGCCTGGGTTAGCTGGTAAAGGGGATCATAGGAATAGGTATGACTGCCGAGAAGGCCCTTCAGAGCGGTCCGGTTTCCTACCGCATCATAGGTGTAGGAAAAGGAATTGACAGGAAGTTTGAGCCAGGTTCGGGTTTGCAGGCTGGTTACATATCCGACGGGATTATACATAAAAGTGGTTGCAACCTTATTGGGATAAGTCAGGCTCACCCTTCTTCCTGCCTTATCATAGGAGAAATTGAAAATCCCAAGGTTAGAGGTCAATCGGATGAGCCTATCGGCCGCATCATACCCATAGGTTATTGTCCGGCCATCCGGGGTAATCATCTGGGTTTTCCGGTTACCGGCATCATACTGATACTGAATGGTTTTATCTCCCATTACCTGCGTAAGACGGTTGTTCCGGTCATAAGTCAGGCTATAACTTATGGTGCTATTGGCTGCTGAGGTGATGTTGCCTCTGACATCATAACCAAAGGTCTTGGCCGTTCCGTCCGGATAAAGCACCTGCATCAGCCGGTTTAGTATATCATAGGTGTATTGGGTAGTCCTATTATATTCATCCGTCATGGTGACCCGGTTGCCGGCCCCATCGTAGGTATAGGTCTTGACATCACCTAAGGGATTGGTCTCTTTGATCAGTTTGCCCGCCGGATTATATTCAAAACTCGTCGTTTGTCCTTTGGCATCGATTAGAGAGGTAAGCCTGTCACCCCCTGATCCGCAGGCAGGGCACCCGCTCCCATAGGTGAACCGGGTGATCTGGCTCAGGGCATCGGTTATCTGGAGGACTTGTCCTTTATCATTATACTGATATTGGGTGACGTTGCCATTGCCATCGGTCCTGGAGATCAGATTGCCGTTCAAATCATACCCAAAATCGGTAACCTGCCCAAGGGGATCGGTTATACGAATGACCTTATTGAGCCCATTATACTGAAAACCTACCGTATTATTCAAGGGATCGGTTTGGGTCAGCAGGTTTCCCGCCGAGTCATAGGTAAATGAAGTCGTGGCGGCAGCCGGGTCCGTTATAGCGGTCAGATAATTGTTCGGATTATACCTCAGGGTAGTGGTCTGATTCAAGGCATTGGTAATCGTGGTCAGGTTGCCTCTGGAATCATAGCCGTATTGGGTTACATTATTCATGGAATCGGTCGTAGAAGTCAGGTTGCCATGGGTATCATAAGTTAAACCGACCGTGACGTTTCCGGGATAACCGATGGTGGTGATTTTATTCAGGGCATTATAGGTATAACTCGTCATATTTCCCAGGGAATCGGTCGTGGAAGCCGTATTGCCGTTGGCATCGTAGGTGTACCAGGTCCCATTGCCCCTGGGATCAGTCACCACAGCCAGATTCCATTGAGAATCATAGAAATATTGGGTGGCATTCCCCAAGGGATCGGTTTTCCCGGTCAGGGCCCCTATCTCCGCGTCATAGGTATAGATCCAGAGGCCCCCATCTTTTTCGGTGATTTGGGTTGAATTCTGGGAGGGATTATAAGCCATGGTCCTGGTTTTCCCTTGCGGATCAATGGACCGGTTAAGCCGATGATCGCTGTCATAACCATAGGAGGTTACATACCCTCCCGGATCGGTCCTGGTCAGCATAAAGCCGTTTTCATCATAGGTGTAGGCCCAGTTTTGGATTCCCAGCCCATTGATTTGCGAAGAAAGAGCGGTCAGCGTCTGGCCGCTATAGGTGAAATAATGGCTGTTCCCCATGGGATCGAAGATCCGGTTGATCCGGTTATTGGAGTCGTATTGCAGCACGGTGCTCCGGCCTGAGGAGTCCATAATCCCGGTCAGGTTGTTCCCCGCGTCATAGGAAAAGACCAGGGCATTAGAATTCCTATCGGTTATGCTGGTGATGATCCGGTAGGGATTAAAATGATAACTCAAACCGTTTTTGTGTTCCAGAGTATAGCTGTTATCCGAATACTTGGTCAGGGCCGGATAATTCGATTTCTGCGGGGTATAGCGACTGCCGTTGCTATACAGGGCCGTCTTTTGTCCATCTCCTTCGATCAGGGTATAGGAGCCGTCGTTATTGGCCAAAAGTTTTATGTTATAGGCATGGGTCCAGCCCTGGCCGAGGGGAGTCAATCGCCCGTCAAAGCTGTTATAGACCAGGGAAAATTCGCCCTTGAATTTGGCATTGGGAAGGCGGAACAAGGCCTGGGAATGATTGAGATTCCCACTGGCGACATTCACCAATGAACCGCCTTCGACCAATAGGCATTGGATAGGATTAGCGGTGACATTAATGGTAGTGGTCCTCTGGATGGTGTTGCCGTTACAGGTTCCACCCTCGGTTTGGGTGGTCAGGGTGATGGCATACGTCCCGGGAGGCAGTTCCTTTCCCTGAGAGTCCCGGCCGTTCCAGTAAGCGGAGACGGACTCACCCGATCCGCTTTGAATCCAACCGGTTCCTTCCACCGACACCGTCCAATGGGTAATACCACCCGGATTACCGCTAATCGTTCCACTGATGTTCGCCCCCTGTCCGGAAGAGATATTAATTGTGGTTTGATCGGTTCTAAAATTGATTATGTGCATCTGACAGGGAGAGATCAAGGAGGCCGGGCAACAGCCTTCTGCAATTATTTGCGGGGTTCTAACATCAGTAGAACCACTACAATTAATATCTTTCCCAAAGGCGTGTATGCATTTGTATGGTCTTGCGTCGCAACGGCCAAGCAAATAATCGAAGTTACATATAGTTGAACCAGGGCACCAATTAGTCCATTGTCCTGTCCCCGGACAGGTATAATGTGCATCTCCAGGAGGAGGACCGCAATAAACCCAATCTAAATAACACCCCAGATAACAAGAAAAAGCAGATGTATCACAGCCAATACAATCTCCTCCCCACCCAGGGACTATTGCCCCTGCACAATTATGTAATTCATAGTGTATCGCATAAAAACAAGGCTCTTCGTGACGTTGTGATGTTTTATAATATGCCCCATAACCGGACCAGGCCGCATTTATCGCTATAGACAAACTTGCGACTACCGCTCCTTGACAAGATAAAGTGATGGTTGGATTATTGACACAGTTGGGATTGGTCGAAGGAGCGGTGTATACAACCGAGGAGCCGGAGGAAGCCGAAAGACTCCCTCCGCCGGAAACAATCTCCCAGTCTAAAGAACATCCTTCCCCACCGATTGCCGCCAGAGTTTGGGTTCCATTAATGGCCATTTGTTGGGTGGTATATCCGATAACCGGCAGGGAGCCCTCTCCATAAGCATAGTCAGGCCAAGGGAAGGTGAGAAAAAAGGTCATGGATAGTAAAATGGAAATTAAAGCCAATGACCCTGAGAACCTTTTTGGCTTTTTCATGGAATGACTCCTTCCCTGAAACTTATCGAGGTTTTCCCGGCTATGACTTCACACGGGTACCCTTCTCTACCCAGGTTTACAAAGCATCCGGGTCCTGTCCTAAAGGGCGAAAGATTAAAGCCTATATTTTCTATCGGATTAATCCAGTCATACTGGTGGTAAGGCATGACATTCCGGAGAACTCCGGCAATCCAGTCTGAAAAAGTGCTTGAATTACAAAAGGCTAAGGAGGTACAAAAAAAACTGCTGAATAAGATAAAAAAGTTCACTGCTGAAGATTTTTATTCAAATTTAAAAAAGAAATCCCAAGATTAAAGACAGAATAGATAGGGATGTTTTGTAGGTATAAACTGAAAAATATTAGGAAGTCAAGTATTTTTTATTTAGAAATAAAATAATATTATAATGTAGGATAAACGGTAAGATAATCGGGGCGTAGGCGGAGTTTTATTTTAGAAAGGATTTTCGAGTATGTCTGACTCTCGACTGTCGCCCCCCCGCCCGGGGACATTGAAAACACCATCCGATTGATTGGACCAGACAGGTAAACAGAAGTTGTTTAGACCCTTGGAAACAGGTAGCTGGAATTCAGCCGGTATTTTCTATCCTAAATTACCCATTAAACTCAAAGTCGACCTGGATCTTGAAAATTTTTTCCGCCGGCAGGCTGATCAAATCCCTAACCCCTGTCCGGCGTTTAATTTCCTTAAGAGCGGATTCGATTATCTCCTGGGATTCGGCTATAAAGGTGAACCAGATATTGTAATCCCCTTCCCTTTCATAGTTGTGGGTGACCCCGACATATCGATTGACCGCTTCCACAAAACGGGGCAGTTTTTCAGCCGGAACCCGGGCGGCACAAAGGGTGCTGAAGAACCCCAGTTTGCGGGAATTGAAATTGGCCCCGATACGCCTGATTATCCCTCCCTGAGTCATACGCTCCACCCTGAGGATGACCTCCTTTTCCGCCAGCCCCAGTCTCTCGGCTACCTCTCGATAAGGCCTGGCTTTGAGGGGAAAATGGGACTGGATTTCATTTAAGATGGCCCGATCAATCCGATCCAATTTATAGATCCGCCCCTTGATGGAGTGTTCAGTGTTTTTATTTCCGTCCAATGTTCTATTCCGTTCCGGCAAGGGGTTTTAGGCTATGGATTTCTATCTTGGTGATTTCTTGCCTCTCGCCCCTTGCCTCCGGCCTGATTTTTAGGTTGATAGGTACAAAGAGGTTCTTCGCTCAAATAATTCCCGGTGGCTTCAAAGGCCCGGGCCCGACAGCCGCCGCAGACCCGGAAATATTCGCATTGTCCGCACTTGCCGGTATATTGAGAACGGTCCCTGATAGCCAGGAAGACGGGGGATGATTCCCAGATTTCCTTAAAACTCTGCCTTCGCAGGTTTCCGGAATCCACTTCCAGATACCCACAGGGCTGGACCTTCCCCTGATGGGAGATAAAACAAAATCCGGCCCCTCCCAGACAACCACGGGTTACGGCATCTAATCCATGGGACTTAAAAGTGATTTCCTTCCCCTCCTCACGGGCCACTTCTCTCAGGATCCGATAATAGTGAGGGGCGCAGGTGGCCTTAATGGACAGGGGGATCTCCTGTTTTCTCCTAACCAGCCAGGTCAAGGTTTTTTCATATTCCTGGGCTGATATGGTTTGATCGGTTAAGGCCCGGCCTCGGCCTGTCGGGACCAGCATAAAAATATGATGGGCCACCGCCCCCATTTCAATGACCTTTTCCTGGATCCGGGCCAGATCATGGAGATTGAACCTGGTCACCGTGGTATTGATCTGATACTCTAGTCCAGCCGACCTGGCCGCCTCTATTCCTTGAATTATCCCTTTAAAGGCCCCTTCGACCTGCCGAAAAAAGTCATGGCTTTCGGCTGTAGCCCCGTCCATACTGATACTGATCCTCTGGATACCTGCATCTTTCAATTTACGGGCCTTTTCAACATCCAACAGGGTACCGTTGACCGCCATAACCATACGAAGGCCCAGGGAATGGCCATGCCGGGTCAGATCAAAGATATCAGGCCGAAGCAAGGGTTCTCCTCCGGTTAAAATGACCACCGGCTGGCCGGTCTCCCTGATCTGATCCAGGAGAGAGAGGCCTTCGGAGGTGCTGAACTCATCGGGGTAAGGCTCTGATCCGGCCGAGGCCCGGCAGTGAAGACAGGATAGATTACATTGCCTGGTAACCTCCCAGGCCACCAGCCGGATCTCCGGGACCCTTGAGGGGACTGAGGAGTTTTTTTTCTGATGAGGAGGCATTTCCTCTTTATAACCTTTCAATGTCTTTTAAGATACTGGATGCTTGATACTTGATACTTGATGCCGAAAACTGGATTTTTGGTTCTATCCAGTATCCAGTATCAAGTATCCAGTATCCAGCACCCGTCATCCGGCCTTTTGCAGAAGGA
>JAZDOU010000037.1:0-2668 GCA_043798385.1 Pseudomonadota bacterium | reverse complement strand
ACTGGTCTTTTTTGTCAAGAGGCGATCAGACCGTATCCATAAAGGTTTTTTCCACTCGGCTGAAAAGGATTATCCCCACCGCCAGAAAGAATATGGTCATGATTATACTGCAACCGATATGATAGGGACGAATCGAACCTGCGCCTAAAAAGGCATATCGGAAGACTTCCACAATCGCCGTCATAGGATTGAGGGCCAGCAGCCATTGGTACCTTGAAGGAACGAGGGATATGGGATAGACAATTGGGGTAGCATACATCCAGAGCTGAACCCCAAAGGCGAACAGATAAGTCAGGTCCCGGTATTTGGTGGTCAACGAAGAAACAATGATTCCCACCCCCAGCCCCAGGCAGGCCATCTGGAGGATCAGAAGGGGCGTGAAGAAAATCCACCAATGGGGATGAATCGAAGACCCTTTAAAATAGAAATATAAAAGGAAGCCTAAAAAAGCGAAGCGAAAGGTCTCCACAATCGCCGTCATAGGATTGAGGGCCAGCAGCCATTGGTACCTTGAAGGAACGAGGGATATGGGATAGACAATTGGGGTAGCATACATCCAGAGTTGGACCCCAAAGGCAACCAGGTAAGTCAAGTCCCGGTATTTGGTGGTCAAAGAAGAAACGATGATCCCCAACCCCAGGCCCAGGCAGGCCATCTGGAGGATCAGAAGGGGTGTGAAAAAAATCCACCAATGGGGGTGAATAGAAGACCCTTTAAAATAAAAATAAAAAAGGAAGCCTAAAAACAGGCCAAACTGGATGGCGAATTGCAGAAGGTTGGTGGTCACTACCGAGATAGGCACGGTCAGGCGGGGGAAATAAACTTTCCCAAATATCCCGGCATTGGCTACAAAGGTATTGGAAGTCTGGTTCAGACAGCCGGAGAAATAGTTCCAGGTTACGATCCCGGACATATAAAACAGCATGGGGGGCAAGCCATCGGTGGGAAGTTTGGCTATATTCCCGAAAATGACCGTAAATACCAGGGTTGAAAATAGGGGCTGGATCAGATACCAGAGGGGGCCTAGAATAGTTTGTTTATGTACTGTAACAAAATTGCGGCGGACAAAGAGAACGATGAGGTCGCGATATCTCCAGAGCTCTTTCAAATGAAGATCAAACCACCCCGAACGAGGCTGGATTATTTTGGTCCAGTAGGCATTATCGGTATTATTATTCATACGTTTTCCTTAAATCTTTTTAGGGGCACCAACATAACTGGAAAGAAAATCCAAGACTTAACGAGACCTTTGAAAAATATCGACAGTTCTGCCTGATCCCTCAATGATAAAGGGTCAAGATCCTTTCACGCGGGAAGCCTTGATTGGTGATGTCGGCGATGTCCTTGACCTCCTTGGTAAAACTGGCCACAATGATAAGATCCAGTTCTTCCCCTGATATTTCGGCTAAAGACAAAACCGGGAGCCCCAGAAAGGTTCCCTTATACCCGTCCCCGCTTATGATAACCGGGACTTCCAATCCAAGATCCCTAAGGGTGAGGAAGGCCAATTCAGCGGCCTCCGAGGTTCCGTAGATGGCCACCCGCCTAATTCCCTGATCGACCAACGACTCCAGGCCCTCCCGGAGGGTATTTCGCGTTTCCCGGAAAAGGTAAAGGGAATAGTCCATGTATTCATAAGTCAGGCGGGCCTTTTCGGCTATCCCATTGGGGGTCAACAGATACTTGATCCGGTTGGAAGGGATCGTGGAGACTTTGATGTATCCTTTCCGGACCAGCCTTTTCAAATAGAGATTTACCAGCCCCAGGGCCACGCCCAGTTTGTCGGCTATGGCCCTTTGGGTTATATGTTTCCCTTCGGCAATCTCATTTAATATGGTAAGATGTCGTTGGGCTTCCTTTTCCATAAGCTATTCTTGCACTTTCTTTTTAACCGTGTTTATCTGTGAAATCCCTGCCAATAGAAATTGATTTTAACAAATTCCCAAACACCAAAACGTGCTACCGCCCCTTCGCTTACAGGGAAAGCGACTTGGGTGAGTTATTGGAGGAGATATTACGAGTCATCCGAAGTAAATGGAAAGATGTGTTCATTTATTGAACATTTTCTTTATGACAAGATAATTATCTTATGTCAAGCCTTTTTTGAGACGCTTGGTTGAAAAAATCTTCATAGTCGCTGACTATTTTTAACATATTGAAATTATTTTTTAAAGCGCTTTCAACCTCTCCGGAGGGCCGCACCCACCAAAGGGAAGACCAATCTTCTAAAGAAGAAACATATCGCCTTTCAAGGCCTAATTTTTTCAATATTTCTTCTGTTCCTCCGGGATGATGCAGGGCCACTACCGGGCAGCCGCAGGCCAGGGCCTCAAGCAAGATATTGGGCAGACCCTCGAAACGGGAGGGCAGGACGAACAAATCGGCATGCTTTAACCATAAAAATGGATTAGGTTGAAATCCTACCAAAAAAATTTTTTCGTCAAGTCCCGACCGACAGATTAAATTTCTTAGGTCCGCTTCCAAGGGACCTTGCCCCAATATCCACAATCGGGCAGCGGGTTTTTTCCCCAGCAAATAAGGAAAAGCCTCGATTAGGCGATCAAATCCTTTTTGTTGACATAACCTCCCGATGGCTACGATCTGAGGTCCTTCCCCAAGACCTTGGAAGGGATTCTCCCCTTGCGCTCCCCTGGAGCCTATCCAATCA
>JAZDOU010000510.1:0-14118 GCA_043798385.1 Pseudomonadota bacterium | reverse complement strand
GACCCTTCTGGCTGCCATCAGTTTTCTCTTCACAACCCCGTTATTTTCTCAGGCCAAGTCGGTCAATGAAAAGATCCTGGACATTCTCCTGGAAAGCAAGATCGTTACCCAGGAGAAATATCAGGAACTGAAAAAGGCCGTTGAACAGGAAGAAGCCGAAGTCGTCAAGCTAAGAGCCGCTGCCGAGAAGAAGACCGTTGAAGGGGCCAAGATCGACTTCAAACGAGGATTTTCCATAGAATCGCTGGACGGGGAAAACAAATTCAGGCTGTCAGGCCGGTTTCAGGGCGATTACCGACACTTTTTGGGAAATAATCCCAACAACGACTCTTTCCTGATGCGTCGGGCCAGACTGGCCGCAATGGGAACCTTTTATAAGTATTATGAATTCTCGGTGGAACCGGAATTCGGCCAGGGCAATGTCCGCCTGAATGACGCTTTTTTCAATATCAAGTATGTCCCTTATGCCCAGGTTATGTTCGGTCAGTTCAAGATCCCTTTCTTGATGGATGAAGTCCGATCGGATAACTGGATCGACTTTGTGGAACGGTCTTTAGCCGACAACTTCGCCCCTTCCAGGGATTTAGGGATGATGCTCCATGGGAATATCAGCAAAGATCTGGTGTATTATCAATTGGGTATTTTTAACGGTCGTCAACAGAATGCCACTACCGATGTGGATGACCAGAAGGATTTGGCCGGTAGGGTAACCGTGGCCCCTTTTTCCAAAACCGATATCCCCTTTATTAAAAATTTTCATATCGGCGGGTCCTTTACCACAGGAATCGAGCATACGACTAATCCCAGTACTGACTGGTGGAAAAACTCCTTTAAAACCCTCGGAGGAAATGGGACTACCTTTATGCAGTTTCAGAGCAATGTCACCCAGGATGGCAATCGATCCCGACTGGGAGGAGAACTGGCCTGGATGCTCGGTCCCGTATCGCTCAAGGGCGAATATGTGACTTTGCAATTGAATGATCTTAAAAGAGGCACCACTACGGGTAGTTTCAGCGGTAACGCCGGGTATGCAACGGTAGGCTGGTTCCTGACCGGCGAACAAGAACCCTGGCGAAACGGTCTGCCCCAGGCCATCACCCCCAAAAGTCCCTTTGTCTTCGGCAAGGGCGGGACCGGGGCCTTCCAGCTCCTGGCCCGCTATGACTGGTTGGAGATGGAAAAGGCCCTCCTGGATAAGGGATTCGTGGACGCCGGCCTATATACCAATCGGGCCGTCGGTTATACCCTGGGCCTGACCTGGTATCCCAACGAGGTGGTCCGGTTTATGGTCAACTATAGCCGTACCAATTTTGATCAGAAGGTCACTGTCAGCGGGATAAAACTGGATTACGAAGATGCCCTTCTGGCCCGATTTCAGATTGTCTGGTAACTTAATTAGTTTCCATCCGGAAATTCGAATTTCCGGATGGAAACACCTCGACAATCCCGCAATCCGCAATCCAAAATACGCATTTTCTCCTAATTCCCTTCACTCTTTACCGATGTCTCCAACCTGATCCGATACTTTTCAATCTTGGATTGGAGGGTGGGGCGGGAAAGCCCCAGCAGCTTGGCTGCCCGGGATCGATTACCGTTGGTGATATCCAGGGCCTCACTGATTAACAGGCTGGCAACCTGATCGATCAGGGCATCAAATTTTTCCTCTCCGGTCTCGTTCAACAAGGCCTTTCGAGCCCATTGTCGAATCGCTCCATTGACCTGCGGCTCCTCTTCTTTGGTCGTCGTTTCGCCGGTAATGACTTGGGAGATATCCTCCGGGCGAAGGGGATAGCCCCGGCTGAAAATCAAGGCTTTTTGAATGGTATTGGCCAATTCACGGACATTGCCGGGCCAGTGATAGTTTTTTAACACCCTTTTGGATTCTTCGGTCATCCCTGGGTTATCGATATCCATCTCTCGGGCAAATCGATCTAAAAAATAATCGGTCAGTCTGGGAATATCCTGGAGACGTTCCCGCAAAGGCGGGAGCCGGATCGTCACCACTTTAAGACGGTAATAAAGGTCCTCCCGGAATCTTCCTTCAACCAGACCGGCCTCCAGATCCCGGTTGGTTGCGGCGATGATCCGCACATCCACGGGGATGGGCTCCCGCCCCCCTAAGCGCTCGATGCTTTTTTCCTGGAGCAGCCGTAATATCTTGGCCTGGATGCTAAAGGGCATATCGCCTATTTCATCAAGGAATATGGTCCCTCCATGGGCCTGTTCGATCCTGCCCATCCGTCGACTGACCGCGCCGGTAAAGGCCCCTTTCTCATAGCCGAATAATTCGCTCTCCAGCAAGGTTTCCGGGATGGCCACACAGTTGATGACCAGAAAGGGTTTGTTGACGCGCAGGCTGTGTTGATAAACCGCCCGGGCGACCAGTTCTTTTCCCGTACCCGATTCGCCGCGAATCAGAACAGTGGCCTCGGTTGGGGCTACCCGACCAATGGCCTTATAAATCTCTTGCATCGGGGTGCTCTGGCCGATAATGACCTCATGTGAGGCGGTTTTGTGATGAATATCGATATCCACCTGGGAACGCATGAAACGACCGGCCTCCAGGGCCTGATTGATCTGTTTCAAGATATCCGGAATATCAAAGGGCTTGAGTACATAATCAAAGGCCCCCAATTTAGTCGCCTCGATGGCCGTCTCGGTCGTTCCGAAGGCCGTCATAACGATCACCGGGAGCTTGGATTCGATCTCCCGTAAGGCCAGGAAGGTTTCCAGTCCGCTCATTCCCGGCAAACGGATATCCAATAAAACCAGATCCGGAATGACCGATCGAATGACGGATAAGCCTGTTTCTCCGCTGGCGGCGGTCAGTACTTCATGGCCCTCCTCAGTCAGGAGTTTTTCGAAGCTCTGTCTTATCTGATAATCATCATCAATAATCAGAATTACGCCCATGGGTTCTTTTCCTCATTGGGAAGAGTGATCACAAAGGTAGCCCCCTCTCCCTCTTGGGACCGCAGGGTCAAGACTCCGCCATGTTTTTCTACGACGCGCGAGGCGATGCTTAATCCCAGACCGGTACCCTCTTCTTTGGTACTGAAAAAGGGTTGAAAAATATTCTCCTGGATCGACTCGGGTATTCCCGGACCATTATCGCTAATCAATATGGTTACCGAATGTCCCGCCGGTCCCCCTTCCTCCTCAATCTCCAAAATCCGGATCACCCCGCCATTTACCATCATTTCGCAGGCATTGACCAGCAAATTAACCAGGACCTCCTTTAATTGATCCGGATCGGCCCAGATTTCAGGTAAAAATTTTTCTCGGACCAGTTCCACCTTGACCCCATAGGATTCCAAACGATGGTGGAGGAGTCGGAGGGCCAGATCGACCACCTCGGAAGGACTGATTTTTTGCATCATCAACTTGGGAGGGCGGGAGAATTGGAGAAAACTACTCACAATGGATTCAATGTGACCGATCTCTTCAGAAATCACTTCTAAATCTTCCTTCTGGGTCGGGGATAAACCCACGGCACGGCCCATGGAAAATAGACGGATCTTCACCGAGGTTAAAGGATTCCGGATGCTATGGGCTACCCCGGCCGCCAATTTTCCGGTCATGGCCCATTTCTCCGATTGGACCAGATGCTCCTGACTACGGGCCAATTTATTCTGGGTCTGGTCGACATCCTCAATCAAATTGTGCACCCGATGGCTTAGGACCCTTACCTCGTCCGAAAAAGGAGGTTGGCTGTCCAGCGGTCCCGTTTCCATGGTCAGTTTACGGATCGGTCCCAGGATCTGTTTGAAGAGTATATAGGCCAAAAGAACGCCCATCATAGCCGCCACCTGGATGGCTATCAAGGCTGCAGCAGTGATATGTCGAGTCCGTAATTGGCCTTCTCTCCGGGCCAGATCAATATTCTTCCGGTGGATTTCCTTATATTGTTCACAGAGATCGTGGATGGAAAAAAACTGGGGGCGAATCTCTTGAAGGAGCTTATAGCCGGCGTCATTTTTCCCGATTTGATAAAGATGGACGACCTGGTTCCGGGCGGTTTTATTCTTGAGGTATTCCGATTCGATCTTACTCAAAACCTTCCAAACCTCTTCCATTCGGGCATATTCACGGGCTTTTTTAAGTTTTTCTTCAAAGGCCTTTTGGTACAGGGCCAATTGTCTCAACCAATCCGGGTCTCCATCCTGAAAGTAATAGGAAGTGAGCCCTTTCTGCATCACCAGAGTGGTTTCCAGTTCTTCGGCCAGCTCGAAGGAGACGATATCCCGGTCAATTACCGAGGTGAACAGGGAGCCGATGGTATCGGCATACCAGATCGTGGCCAGTCCCCCACCGATCGTGGTTGCGATCAGGGCAATCAGGAGAACCACGATTCGTGCCCTGAGACTGATCGTTTTTAGTCTGGAGATAACCATTTGCATGGAAGTTAACGTCCTTTTAACGAAGTTTCGCCCAAATATTTCCAAGTTGTTCATTATAGCATAAAAATGAGGCCAGGTCTTACTTATAAATTTGATGAAATTATTGCCTTCTCTTTTACTCTTAATTATATTATCTTTGATGAATTCGTAAAAAGTCGCTACCCCGGAAAAAATCGGGATCCAAGTCAGCCTAAGCCATTTTTTCCAAGGGTTTTCTGATAGCTGAGTGCTCCCCTCCGAATAACTCTTTTCCGGATGAGCACTGTTTGGGAAATTCACCAGATGATAGATAAGTTTAAAAAATTTATTTTAGGGAAACCCCGCAGGAAATTACCTTCCAAGGACTATCAGGCCCTTCTGTTTCGATTTAAATATTCATCTTTTAAGATGCTCTTGGATTCCAACTCTCAGTTTCTGAAGGTCATAACCGATATGGAAGAAAAACTCCGGGGCCAGCAAGTCTTCGGCATGTCCTATGTCAGGACCCAATCGGCCCGGGCCATCTTTCATGTCTTAAGGATGGTCAAGAACCTGGATGATTTATCCAACCATCGCTACGCCCAACTTTTTGAGGTCCTGGAAAAGATAAAAATAAACATCCATGATGAACTGGGGCAGAAGAAAGAACTGCCTCCGGTCGAGCTGACTCTGCCCTATTCTGAAATCAATAAAGAGATGGTTGACTGGGTTGGCGGAAAGAATGCCAATCTTGGGGAAATCCATAGTCGGCTGCACCTCCCCATCCCGGAAGGATTTGCCATTACCACCAGCGCCTTTAGCCTTTTTATTTCGCACCAGGATCTTTCTGAAGAGATCAACAATAAAAAAATGGAGATCGACCCCAACAGCCCGGAAACCATCAACCAGGCCAGCCAGGAAATCCAGCAGCTCATCCTTTCCGCCCAAGTACCGGGCCTTTTGGAGGAGGCCATCCACTCGGCCTATAATCAATTGGTCCAACGGATCAATCCAGGCGGGTCAAAAGACCAACCACCAAAGATAGCTATGCGAAGCAGTGCCATTGGAGAAGACAGTGAACTCTCCTTTGCCGGGCAATACCGGTCTGTCCTAAATGTTTCACCCGATCAACTCATAACGACCTACAAGCAGATTGTCGCCAGTTTGTATACCCCCAGGGCCATTGCCTATCGCCTGAACAAGGGGATTCGTGATGAGGACATCGCCATGGGAGTGGCCTGCCTTGAGATGATCGATTCGCTGGCCAGTGGTGTAATCTATACCCATCATCCCTTGAATCTATTGGAGGATACGATTGCTATTACGGCCGTCTGGGGTCTGGGGCCCTATGCCGTAGAAGGGCGAATCACCCCCGATTCATACACCCTGGCCAAGGATAGGCCCCTGGCCCTGTTGGCTTCGGCCATTTCTCATAAGCCGGTTCAACTGGTCAATGATCCGGAAGGCGGGGTTAAGGAAAACCCTGTGCCGTCTGAATATCAGGATATCCCCTGTCTTTCACAGGATCAGATCACGACCTTAGCCGAATATGCCCTGCAATTAGAAACCCATAATAAAAATCCTCAGGATATTGAATGGGCCTTGGATCAAAAGGGACGCCTCCTGCTCCTCCAATCCCGTCCCCTCCACCTCTACTCTGCAGAAACGGTGCTAAAATCCATTCCCCTGATCCCTGATTATCCCCTGCTGGTGGAAGACGGGGCCATTGCCTTTCCCGGGATAGGGTCGGGGCCGGCCTTTCAAATCCAATCCGATGATGATCTGATTAATTTCCCTGACGGGGCTATTCTGGTTGCCAAACACGCCTTGCCTAAATTTGTTATGGTCATGAAAAAGGCCCGGGCTATCCTGACCGATCTGGGAAGCGTCACCGGCCACATGGCCTCCCTGGCCAGGGAATTTGGCATACCCTGCCTCCTGGATACCAAGGTAGCCACCGCCACTATACCTAGCGGGATGGAAATTACCGTCGATGCCTATTCCGGCCTGGTCTATCAAGGTAATGTCCTGGAGTTGTCGTCTTTTCAAAAAATGTCCGAATCCCCCATGAAGGAAACCCCGGTTTATCAATCCCTGCGGAAGGTGGCCGACCTGATTGTCCCCTTATACCTAATAGATCCCAAGGCCTCTAACTTTGCCCCGGTCTTTTGTCAAACACTCCATGATATGGCCAGGCTGGTCCATGAAAAATCCTATAGTGAGATGTTTCAGCTCAGCGATCTGGTCTCGGGAAAAGAGGGATTTGCTTTCAAACTGGATGCCATGATCCCCTTGGATCTCCATGTGATTGATCTGGGGGATGGTCTGATCAAAACCAAGGAGCAAGAGATATTAAAAAAAATAGGGGTTGATGGTGTCGCCTCGGTGCCTTTCAAGGCCCTCCTCCGGGGGATGACCCACGAGGCCTTTCAGGTTCCCCAGTTACGGCCGGTTAGTTTTTCAGGATTTTTTTCAGTGATGAGAGAGCAGATGCTGACCCCGCCCCATCCGGCCAATGAGCGCTTTGGAGAGCGTAGTTATGCCATCGTTTCTGATAAATATCTGAATTTCAGCTCCCGAGTAGGCTACCACTACAGTGTCTTGGATTCCTATTGCGGCCCCATTGATAATATGAATTATATCACCTTTTCTTTCAAAGGAGGGGCCGCTGATGACCTCCGTCGGAACCGCCGCGTCCGGGCTATTGCCTCGATCCTCCAAGAGCTTGATTTTATCGTTGATGTCAAAGGGGACCGAGTCGATGCCCGCTTTCAAAAATTTGATCATTCCCTGACTGAAGAAAAATTAGACCAATTGGGACGATTGCTGTTATTTACCAGACAGATGGACATGTTGATGCACAGTGAGACCAGTGTCGAGGCCCTGGCCAAGAATTTCCTGGCCGGAAATTATACCTTTGATCAAAATTGATAAAAACAGGATACCCCCCTTTTCAAAATAACGCCGGAAGCCCATTATAATGCCTGACCGTATTAGAAAAAAGGAGTTAATGGAAAGGGAATGGCTCAATTAAAATCCATGGAGATTGCCCGGCGCTGGTCCAGGGAGATGATCCCGGTCTTTCTGGTATTTTCTTTTTCCCTTGGTTTTTCTCTCTATTTAAGCGATCATTCCGCTTCCGAGAGTTGGAAGGTCGTCTACAGGGTCTTTCTGCGGTTCTTTCGTTACACCCTTTTTTTGTGTCTCCCCCTTTACCTTATGAAGCCCATCTATAAATTTATCATCGAGAAAGGGAAAGAAACCCTTATACAACTCGGGCATCCGGGAGCAAAAACCATCCACCCTCTCAAGCATTGGCTTTTTCGGCCTTTCCAGGGAATCGGCATAGGCTTCCTTTTCGCCACCAAGCTACTGGCCCTTATCCAGACCATCAGTGGTCCTGCCACTAATGCTTCAACATCTTTTCTCCCCGGTCAATTTCAACCTTGGCGCCTTTTCCTGGTTACCGGCATTACCATGTTTATCGCCCTCCTCTTGTCAACCCTCTGGACGTTGGACGATATGGGAATCCGCTATTATAACCGGCGGGATCAGGAGCTTAAAATGATCGGGAAATATGTCGGAACCCTGATGCCCCTCATTTTCGGGCTCTACGGCCTGTTCAGCCTCCTGACCCATTTCCCCAAAGAAAGCGCTCTGGTCGTTATATTCAAGATTATTCTGGCCTTTTATCCGCCCCTGGCGGTCTTTGCAGTCGTCCATACCCGTTTCATTACCGGAAGAACGGATTTTCATCTCAAAAAGAATGTATTGAAAAAAGGGGGGATTTGGCAGGATTAGGGAATTAGCCCTTCAGTGACTTAAGAATAAAATTCTACGCAAAATGGAAGGAATTTATTAAAGAACAAGCCGTTGACCCGGACCAACCAAGGGTTTTAACACGTTTCGGATATCCAATTTTGGTTCCGGCTGGTCCGGGTTGGGTTAAAGGATTACAAGACGATTCAATTTCCGTCTGATTTTAGGGAAGCAAGGCTTTTCTCAGTCGTTATTCTTTTATGAACATTAAGAATCCTCAAGATGAAAATCTCTTAATCGAGCGGTTTAAGGACGGCGATCCGTCGACTTTCGAGCCCATTGTTCAAGCCTATCAGGATAGAATCTATAATCTCTGCCGTTATCTCCTCGACAATCACCAGGATGCGGAGGATGCCGCCCAGGACGTATTTATAAAAGCCTACCGGAATCTAAAAGATTTCAAACCTGAAGCCTCCCTTTACACCTGGCTCTACCGCATCGGGGTGAATACCTGTCTCGACCACAAGAGAAAATTGCGGCCTGAACCCCTTAAAAACGAATCTCAAGCCGAGAACCTGCCTTCAACCGAACCTTCCCCGGAGGTGCGTTACCGATCCAAAGAGATCGGCCAGGCCATTCAGGCGGCCCTGGACCAACTATCCAAACCTTCCAGGGCCGTTATCGTCCTGAAAGAAATCGAAGGGCTTTCTTATGAAAAAATTGCCGACGTGCTCAATACCTCGGTAGGGACGATAAAATCGAGGTTGTCGAGAACCCGGGAGGAGCTGCGCCGGATTCTGCGTGGAAAAGTGTAGAGGGATTGAATTTTTTGGGAACAAAACCGGATCTCATTCGTTTAATAGCATGGAGACAAAAAATGCGTTGTGCAGAAATACGTCAACTGATCTCTTTGTATATCGATGACCAATTGGATCGGAATAAAAGGGAGGCCTTTTCCTCCCATATCCGGACCTGTTCGGGCTGCCAAAAAACACTGGAAGAGACCCAGGCCGTCCAGGAGCTATTCGCCTCCGCCGATCGATTTTCCGCGCCCTATGGATTCACCACCAGGGTCATGGCAAATCTTTCGGCCGAAGCGCCTTCCCGGTGGTTGGCCTTTTTCACCCTTCGACCTTCCTTCCTGCGGGCCATAGAAATGTCTTTGGCGCTTATCGTCATTATAACCGGCCTGCTCTTCGGCAACCTGTTGACTGCCGACCGGGTGGCTCCCAAACAGCCGGCGACCATTCAGGAATTTTTTTCCCTGGATTTGTTTCAAGCCACGCCCCCTGATTCAATAAGCGGGGCTTATGTTGCCCTGGCGGGAGCAAGCCATGAAAAATAACTTTCTAAAATATATTCTTATCCTCTCTTTGCTGCTGAATTTCTCGTTTCTTGGGGCGGCCGGATACACACATTACAAACAATCTCGCTATCGCCAACCACCACAGATTAATTGTGGTGTCCAGGGCGGCCACTTGTTCGAGGAATTATCCCTGAAACCGGAACAGATAAAATTGTTCCAACATAAAGCACCATTGTTCCATAGCACTCTTAACAAGAAAAGACAGGAAGTGGATTATTTGAGGGGATCCCTTTTCGGCCTCATGGGTGCGGATAACCCGGATCACCAAGCTATCGAGGCCGCCATTACCCAAATTAATGACAGACAGCACGAGATGCAGAAGATGGTCGTAGCCCATATGCTCGAATTCAAATCCATGCTTGATAAAGATCAGCAAAAGAAGTTTCTGGGCCTGATCGAAGGCGCCATGGGCAAGCGGAGAGAGGCGCTCTGCCCATAAATCCCTCGCGCCCTAAAAACTTTCTATTTCAGGTAAAAAGAAGTTGCCCGCTTGTCGCTAACCGGGTGTTATCCGACAAAACGTCGAAGAGCACCAAGATTAAGGAGCCTAATGAATCTGCACTACTTGGTGAATGAACTTTATTATCAGAGGCGGAGAACGATCGCGACCGTCATCGGGCTGTCCATCGGAATTGCCCTTCTTGTCGTCATTAATGCCCTCTCCGCCGCCTATCGCCAAGCCGCCCATGCGCCGCTGAAAGAAATTGGTGCCGATATTACCGTGCAGCGGCCTGGGAATGTCCCCGAACAACTGGAAGGTGCCGTTTTCCCCTGTTCGGCCGTGACCATACAGGATGACCAGGTAAAAAAAATTCGGGACCTGCCGGGAGTCAGAGGTTTGGGCAAGGCCGTCCTCCTCTGGGTCTTCGATCCCAACAGGGCCTGGATCGTTCTGGGAATAGAGCAGAACAATCCGGTCGGCCCGGCAACCCTGTCGCGAGCGGTGACGGACGGGCGTTTCTTGGAAGAGGGCAAAACCGAGGCCCTGGTCGAAATCTCCTACGCCCGGCAATTCAACATCAAAGTGGGCAAGACGATATCGGTAGCCAACAGATCCTATCCGGTGGTGGGATTAGTGGACGCCTCCCGTGCGGCAAAAATAGCCGTGGCCAATGTGTATATGCCGCTGGTCGAAGCCCAGAAACTGGCCGCTTCTTCCCCTCAGATACAATCCGTCTCCTCCTTTGACCGGGCCGATGTCAACCTCCTCTTCATCAAGGCTGACCAGGAGAGGATCGCTCCTTTGACTGTGGCCTTACGGGGTATTGTCGGCAAAAAAGCGACCATCGGTACTCCTGACTCTTTTCTGAAGCTCCTCGGCAGCCTCTTCGCCCTGTCCGACAAGTTTACCATGGCCGTGTCTCTGATCGCCGTTATTGTAGCCGTCCTCATTGCCTTTAAGACCATGGCCGGAAACATTGCCGAGCGGGCCAGGGAAATCGGCGTTCTGAAAGCAGTCGGCTGGACCAATCGTAATGTGGTCACCCAACTCCTATGGGAGTCCATCCTCCAGTGCTTCCTGGCCGGCCTTCTGGGACTCACTATCGCCCTTCTGGTTTCGAAGGGCTTAAGTTTCATCAAAGTAAACATCCCCATTCCCTGGGAGATGAGCCCGACGCCGCATTTCTTACCGGGCGGCGGAGATCAGATCTTTAAGACCCTCCGGCTTCCAGTTCATGTGCCCTGGATGTTGGCGGCATTTTCGGTCCTTCTTTCGGTGGTGATAGGAGGTCTCACCGGCGCGCTCCTGGGAAGAAACATTTCCAGAATCAAACCTTCGGAGGTTTTACGGCATGAATAATGGAACTCTCTTGACAGGATCCGGTCTCACTAAGAAATACGGTGATCTGGCGGTTGTGAAGGATGTCTCGCTCTCCATTGCCGCCGGGGAATTCGTCTGCCTGGTCGGAAAATCAGGCTGCGGCAAGACGACGCTCCTGTCGCTGCTCTCGGGGCTGGAGCGCCCGAGTGAGGGAAAGGTCATGCTTGACGGAAAGGATATTACGACCGCACCTGAGGATGAGTTGGCCCTCTTCCGTCGGAACAACGTGGGCTTTATCTTCCAGTCCTTCAATCTGATCCCCACGCTTTCCGCCTGGGAGAATGTGGCCCTGCCACTCTTTCCAATAAGGATGCCGGCAGAAGAGCGGGAAAGGCGCGCCATGGAGCTTCTGGAGAGCATGGATTTGTTGACCCGGGCGGACCACTTGCCCTCGGCCCTTTCAGGGGGAGAAAAACAACGGGTGGCCATCGCCCGGGCGCTCATAAACCACCCCAAGATCCTCTTTGCCGACGAGCCGACGGGAAATCTGGACTCGGCTACCGGCGATGCTATCATGGAGATCATAGACGGGTTGCATAAGCGGGAAGGCCTGGCCATTCTTATGGTGACCCATGAAGCCGAGCTGGCCAAAGCAGCGGACCGGATTATCCGCATGCTCGACGGAGAGGTGGTATCATGAGAAAGTTTTTTTTGGTTTGTTCATTGGCTTTGGTCGTACTCTGTTTAGGGATAGACACCTCCGCCGCAAATCCGATCAAAGTCGATGTGCTTTTCATGAATCATGGCCCTCTCATGGGAACGTTGAACAAGATGAAAACCATTTTCTCAGACTATGGCAACCAGTTGAATGTCTCCTGGCATGACTTCGAAACAGAGGAAGGAGAACAATTCAAGGCAAAAGTGGGGATAAAACAGCACATACCCCTGGTCATCTGGATAAACGGCAAGCCCAAATGGAAGGTCGGTGTGAAGGAGATCACCTTCGTCGGCTTTCCCACGGGTTCAGGCCCGACCTTTTTTCAAGGCAAGTGGACTCTGGACGACCTCAAAGGTGCCCTCAACCTGGC
Source organism: Pseudomonadota bacterium (assembly GCA_043798385.1). GTDB lineage: Bacteria > Desulfobacterota > RBG-13-43-22 > RBG-13-43-22 > RBG-13-43-22 > RBG-13-43-22. Next base: position 1,785 of record JAZDOU010000510.1, on the reverse strand, counting down.
AATGGGCAAAAAGTGAAAATGCCATGAACTTCCGTTACGTCATAATGGAGCTTCGGCACCATCACCACCGGACCCTGGTGAACATCTTGGGGATCGCCATAGGTATCGCCCTGTTTGTCTCGATCAACGCCGTCTCCAGCGCCTATCAAAAGGCGATCAGCCGGCCTTTCAAGAACCTCGGTGCGGACCTTGTGGTCCAGAGACCCGAAAAACGTGCCGTCGACTCTGCACAGGGTCCTGCTTCGATGCGGGGGATAAGGCTTCCTTTCTCCAACCAGCTTCTTCCCGCAGAAGACTTGCAAAGACTGGGCTCTCTTGACGGCATCGCCGCCATGGCCTCCTCACTCCTCCTCTGGGAGTTCGACCGGGGGGGATTCAGGACAATCATGGGGGTCGATCTCTCCCAGCCGAGCCTGGGGCCGGTTAAGGTGAAGGAGTGGCTTAAGGAAGGGCGGTTCCCGCGGCAAGAAGGGGAAGTCCTGTTGGAGAAGCACTATGCCAAGTTCCATCATAGCAGCCTTGGCGGCACCATGGCCATCGGCGGGGATTCGTTTAACGTGGTGGGGCTTCTCGAGATCAGGGAAGGCTCACAGATCGCCTCGGCCAATATCTACCTGCCTCTGGCCGATGCCCAGAAGCTGCTTCCAGGAGAGGCCCAGGGCGTCAACCTGGTCTACCTGCGGCTCCAAAATCCCTCCCTGCTCACAAAGGTAAAATCACGGATCGGTCGGGAATTGCCCGGTGCCTCCGTCACCAGTTCCGACTCCTTCCTTGAGCTGATGGGGGGTGTCTCCAAGATCTCCGACCAGTTCTCCTGGCTGGCTTCCATAATCGCCCTCGGCGGCGCCATTTTTCTCATTATCAAAACCATGCTCTCTAACCTTGTGGCCCGCTCCAGCGAGATCGGCATTCTGAAGGCCGTGGGCTGGACCGAGCGGAACGTGCAGCAACAGCTCATGGCCGAGGCGCTGCTGCAATCCTTTGCTGGTGGCCTCGTAGGTCTGGCGGCGGGTTATGTCATATCCTATCTCCTCGGCTATCTTTCCATACCGGTATCAGTCCCCTGGGAGATCAATCTGATGCCCGCTTTTGCCAAGGATGCGGCAACAACCGCACAAACGATGGTGAGGCTGCCCATTGGTTTTTCAGCGGGCCTGAGTGCCGGCGCCCTGGCCCTGTCGCTCCTGGCCGGCGCCTTGGCAAGCTTCTTCATGGGAAGACGGACATCCAGGATGAAGCCGGCCGATATATTGAGAAAACTGTAAAACGTTCATAGTCCTTCTTGAAAGGAGAAGAAAATATGGGATTAATTATAGCGGAGAACATCAGCAAGAATTACCAAGTGGGCGAGATAACTATCCCTGCCCTTAAAGGGGTCGGTTTTACCATAGAACCGGCCTCATTCGTTTCCTTTGTCGGGCCTTCGGGCAGCGGCAAGACGACCCTTTTAAATCTCATCGGCTGTCTCGATAAACCGACCGGGGGGAACTTAAGGGTAGCCGATACGGATGTGGTCCTTCTGGATCGAAACCAAAGTGCCGACTTCCGGGGAAAACATCTCGGGTTCATTTTCCAGGATTTCAACCTGATCCCGGTACTGACGGTCTTTGAGAACATTGAATACCCTCTGCTTATGGTGCAGAAAGTCCCGGCAGGGGAAAGAAAAAAAAGGGTCCTGGCGCTCCTGGAGGCGGTGGGGATGAGCGAACAGAAGGATAAATATCCCGATCAGATTTCAGGGGGACAGAAACAGCGGGTGGCTGTGGCCAGGGCCCTGGTGACCAA
>JAZDOU010000499.1:0-2873 GCA_043798385.1 Pseudomonadota bacterium | reverse complement strand
AAAGATCATAACCTCTTTTTTAAAGAGTAAAATGCCAAGATTCAAGACCCAAATCCTGCTATTTTATCCTTCCCCTTCACTCCCGCCCTCTCCCCCGCCTTCGGGGGAGAGGGGAAGGGTGAGGGGGCTTAACTTTTTTTCATCTCTGTGATCTCCCGCCCTCTGCGGCTAAGTTTTTTGGTTGCGGCTAAGCTGCACTGCGCCCCTTGCGGCCATTAGAAAAAACAGAACCCCCATGGTATTCCAGAACAGGTCATCCAGGCCAAAGCTCCTCCAGGGAAGAATGCCCTGATGGACCTCAATTAATAGACCATACCCTGAGGCAAGGAGACCCACTGTGGCCATTGGTATTGATCTCCTCGATTGCTGATCATACCCTCGACAGATTAGCAAGGTGAGCAGGCCGAAGACGATAAAATGCATGAAAGGATCTGAAAGGAAAAATCTGAGCCACGGATTTTCTGGAAACTTCTGGATCCTCTCCAGATCATCCCCCGGCAGCGATGCCATAATCCAAATAAACAGGGAAAATAAATAAGCGGGAGTAAAGCCTTTTAACCTCCTAGTAATAAAGGTCATAGGGTAACTGCGTCACAAGAAACACTAATTTAAACAATGAAAAATATGGGAGGTGTCCCTGTTTTCTTAACCCCAAAACCAACACATTGAATTGGCCTCGGATCACTGACGGAAAATTTAGTCAGGCAGATTAGCCGAATTGGCCTGTGTCGATCCACTCCTTCTTCAGGACCGACCAGAAATCCTCGGCAAGGCCCCTGAGGGTATACTCATAGGGCAACCATCCATATCCCTCTTCTCCCCATCCTCTTCCCCAGGAATTGCGAATCAGAAGCGCCCCGGCCGTCTCCTTCCCACCGTATTTGTTCCTGATTTTCATCCTGTCATCGTAACCCACGGCCACAACCGCATGGCCTCCCTCGATCCTCTCCTTCGAAGATGGAAAGGGAATCCTTCCCGTCTTCTCCGCCTGCTCAATCGAATTGTAGACCGTAAACCCAAACATGGCCGGATGGCCCGAGGAAAGATAGCCTTTAACTTTCTCTACCAGGGTATTCGCTGGAGTCCCGGGAGGATCATGCCGGAAGTACTTGATCGCCTGATAATTCTGAGCAAAAGCATAACAGAAGGCCGGGGGCTCCTTGTCAAACTCTTTCTCATCATCCGTATAAGCCCAATACTCCTCCGGTGGAACTCCAAAAAGCACCATTGCTCCCATCGTCGTCCTCAGGTAAGCATAAAACTCCTCTCTGAGTTTGAGTGCAAGACCGCTGTCCGCTTCGTTTACAAACCATTTCAAAACGACTGATGCGTCCAAAACGCTCATCGAGCCTCTCTCCATTTTCGGATCGCCGATACGCTATCCCAATCCTGAGGAACGGGATGACTTTCCCTGATCTTATCCTGCTTCGTTATGGCCATCTTAATCTTGTCTTTATCTCGTAACCTTGCTCCCAATAGATAACTTATTCGCTTCTCCACAATGCTCAACTTTTCGTAGTCCTCAATGATTTTATCCATTTTGTTCTTCTAACCTCCCTTCCTCCCATATTCTATCTAAAATATGCTTGGCCAAACACCAATTAATATCTTACCACTCAATAGCCCTATAAACAACCCAACAAATCCGTATTGAGTACGGAATTCCAATTTGGGGTTTTCATCTGTATTGTGAGGTTAACCGTCCTGTTTTTTGACTGCAGGCAGCTACTAAAAATGTAATAGGACGGTCTAATGGTTCAAGTACACTGGAAGGCGGAGCATAACACCATGTCAATTATGGTTCCTTCCTGCCCCTGGGAAGAATCTTGACTGAAAAAGTCAGTCAACGAGACTAAAGAAAATTGATTGAAAAATGAAGCCGACGAAGCTTCCCGGTAATGTAAAATCATTCAAATAGTGTCCCTCGTTCCAAAGGGGATTACGGGACACGTTCCGGCCAGTCAGAAGGTTTGGACGATGCTTAAGATTTTCAATCAAAAAGTAACCCGTCCCCTTTTCTCTTTCGACATCAAGAAAAAACATGTTCAAATCATCAGTTTTTTTGCTGGGCTAATCCATAGATCTGCATCAATGGCTTGAAAAAGATAGAATCGCTATCGACCTCATAAAAAACTCTATTGTATGTCTCTTGTTTCTTCAGAATGCCTAAATCCACCAGATTGTCGAGCTCTCGTTGCACCGGCCGCAGGGATAGGCCAGTCTCATGCATGATCTCCCGTTGGTAAAAGGACTGTCCTGTATGGGCATAAAGAAAACACAGAATCCTGGCTCGGGAGATCGATCCAAAAAGCTTCGTTAAAACCTCGTCTGAATCAATTCCCTTCTTCATACATCACTGCTCTGACGTGGAGGCCGAGATTAAAAATGAAGTTAACAATGTGTGGAACTTTTAAGGTATTATTTTTAGAGAACTAAATCGATATGGTCCGGATCGAAAAAAAGGGCGATCGTTAAAGATGACTTAAAAATGACTTAAAAATGAAGTCAGAAAGTTATTGGGCTTGGTCGATCTATTTTGTCTATCTGGGCTATCTGGTGGGCCTTTATTAAATCTGACTTAAAAATGAAGTCAGAGGGACAAAGAAGTAACTGAGGGGATTGTCGGTCCCCTCCGTATTTATTCTGTGACGAAATGGAAGAGGCGGCCACGCTCCGCCTTAATTTTTACATTATAAATTCCTGAAACTGGGTCTATCTTTTCTCCTGTTTCAGCATCAACCAGGGTTTTTTCGAAAAGTTCCTTTGAAGAAAATCGGACGACTGCTTCTTCTGGCTCATACGTGGAATAATCTGAGACCAGTACAAGCCCCTGGGAGCCTACCTTTTTTATTCTAATCCCAGACCATTCATTG
>JAZDOU010000247.1:0-2174 GCA_043798385.1 Pseudomonadota bacterium | reverse complement strand
CGGTTGGAGGGGCATGGGAAGGTCACCATTAACCTGGATGAAGCCGGCGAAGTCCAGGATGCGCACTTTCATGTGACCCAGTTCAGAGGATACGAAAAGTTCTGCGAGGGAAGGCCTTTTGAAGAGATGCCCATCATTACCCAGCGGATCTGCGGCATCTGTCCCGTCAGCCATCAACTGGCATCGGCCAAAGCCTGCGACGCCATCCTGGGAGTCGACATCCCTGCAACCGGCAAACTTCTGAGAGAATTGATGCACATGGGGCAGTATATTCAGTCGCATGCCCTGCATTTCTTTCACCTGGCGAGCCCGGATCTGCTTTTAGGTTGGGATTCAGATCCGGCCCAGCGCAACGTGGTTGGGGTGATAGCAAAATTCCCGGAAATTGCCGTAAAGGGCATTCAGCTGCGAAAATTCGGACAGGAAATCATCAAGGCCCTGGGGGGCAAAAAAATCCATCCGGCATTTGCCGTTCCAGGGGGGGTCACTAATACCCTTTCCCGTGAAGATCGCGACCGGTTGTTGGGTGGTTTTGCCGAAGCCTACAAAACCTGTGAAGCGGCGCTTGACATTATTAAAGGCTGGGGCGAGAAAAATCTGGCGGAAGTCAAACGGTTTGCTAATTTTAAATCCAACTATGTCGGATTGATGGATGAAAACGGCTGCCCCAATATGTATGAAGGCAGAATCCGGATTGCGGGCCCCGACAAGCAGGTACTGGCTGAATTCGAGCCCAAGGACTATCTGGCGTTCATCGGGGAGCACGTGGAACCCTGGTCTTATATGAAGTTTCCTTTTTACAAGAAGGAGGGATTTCCGCAAGGCGCTTATCGGGTGGGACCCCTGGCAAGGCTCAATGCCGCCGACGGCATGAGTACTCCCCGGGCGGACAAAGAGTTCAGGAACTATCTGGCCCTGACCCAGGACGGACTTTGGGGATGCACCCTCCTGTATCATTACACCCGCCAGATTGAACTGCTGAATTGTCTGGAAAGGGCCGAAGGGATAATGAAAGACGAACGCACCTGCGGGACTGAAATCCGCATTACCACGAACCCCTCCAATGCCGAGGGTGTTGGTGTCATTGAGGCGCCGCGGGGGACCCTGATCCATCACTACTGGGTCAACAAGTATGGGGCCATCGAGAAGGCCAACCTGATTGTGGCCACCGGCCACAACAATATTGCCATCAATCGATCGGTTGAACTGGTGGCCAAGGAATATATCCACAAGGGCGATGTTCGGGAAGGGCTGCTGAACCGTGTGGAAGGCGCGGTCCGCTGCTATGATCCATGCCTGTCATGTGCCACCCATGCCCTCGGCCAGATGGCGTTGAAAATCCAGATTTTCGGCCATAGCGGCGAGATTCTGCATGAATTGCGGAGGGATTAGCCGTGTCGACCCTTGAAGCACAGGCGTGTTGGATTGTCGGATACGGGAACCGGCAGCGCCGGGATGACGGCATTGGTCCCTATGTCGTGGAGAAACTGAAAGGGGCTTTAGAACAGAAAAAATGGGTGCGCCTTCTGGCAGTGCCCCAGCTCGGGGCCGATCTGGTTGAAGATTTGCGGGAGGCCGATCAGATCCTGTTTGTTGACGCGACCATCGACAACCCGGAGGGCGGACGGAAATGGCGCCGGCTGCACCCGGAAATGCAGGTGTTGCCCTATCTGACCCATCATGTCGATCCGGCCTTCCTCCTGGGCTTGATGGAAACGCTTTACAGTCGCGCCGCTTCCGCCTGGCTGGTTTCGGTACAGGGAAGTGATTTCGGGTTCGGCGAGGGGCTCAGCCCGGAGACTGCCAGGACAGCCGATCAGGTAAGCCTTGAAATTTTAGAATTTATTTGCCAGAAGAATTAGCAGAACGGAGAAACATGTTTGAGCGGTTCAAAGTTCACGGTTTACGGTTGAGGAACTTACCTTAAAGCCGTTTAAAACTTTGAACCCTGAACCTTGAACCCTGAACCGATCACTTTAGGAGTAACCCATGGAAAACGCAGCAGACATCCTTATTATCGACGATGACAGGGATTTGGTGGATTCGATGCGAATTATCCTTGAGAGCAAGGCGTATCAGGTTCGATCCGCTTATAACGGCAAGGAAGGGTACGCCGAAATGGAACGGAAACCGCCGGACCTTATTATTCTGGATGTCATGATGTCCACCGACAC
>JAZDOU010000490.1:0-3706 GCA_043798385.1 Pseudomonadota bacterium | reverse complement strand
AACCGAAAAAGTCCGGATTATTGGCTGGGTCCGGTGTGGACATCGACTTTTTTTCCCCAAAGGCCGCCCTGGAAGAAAGATGGCCCGGCCGGCCATGCATTTTTCTGGTGGTTTCCCGGATCTTGAAAGAAAAAGGGATCTATGAATTCGTCGAGGCGGCCCGTCTGGTAAAAAATTATTTTCCGGAAGCCCGATTCCAGTTATTGGGCAAGCGGGATGAACGAAATCCTACGGTTGTTCCCCAAAGGGATATCGATAGCTGGCGTTCCGAAGGGCTGGTTGACTGGCTGGGAGAAACGGAAGATGTCAGACCCTATATCGAACGAGCCGATGTAGTGGTCTTGCCCTCTTACCGGGAAGGACTGCCCAGGTCGTTGTTGGAGGCCTCGGCTATGGGAAAACCGCTTGTCGCTACCAACGTTGTCGGATGCCGGGATGTTCTCGATCATGGGATCAACGGCCTGCTTGTCCCAAGCCAAGATGAAAAGGCCCTGGCCCAGGCCATGGTCTGGATGATAAGCCACCCGGAGTTAAGAGAAGAAATGGGTAAGGCCGGTCGTTCAAAGGTCGAACAGGAATTTGACGAACGGAAGATTATCGAGAAAATTTTGACCGTATATTGAAGACACGGCCGGTAAGATGTTCGGCAACAGGTTGAAGGCGATTAATTGCCGGGCAGGATAGTGTGAAGTTAATTGAATAAGGAGGGATTGATGAGCTTATTTTTGATTTCGGAAATCGGTATTAATCATAATGGAAGTCTCGACATCGCAAAGAAGTTGATTGATGCATCGGCCGATGCGGGTATGGATGCCGTTAAGTTTCAAAAGCGGACAGTGGAAAAGGTGTACACCCCAGAATTCCTTGACAGTCCACGAGAAAGCCCCTGGGGCACAACCCAGCGCGCCCAGAAGATGGCGCTGGAGTTTGGCTTGGAACAATATCGGGAAATCGACCGCTATTGCCGTCAAGTCGGAATCGGCTGGTCGGCTTCGGCTTGGGACATGGATGCCCTGCATTTTTTACAACAATTCTACCGCCCTTTCAACAAAGTAGCTTCAGCCATGTTGGGCCACAAACCCCTTTTGCGAGAAATCGCGGCCGAAGGTATCAAAACTTTTATTTCCATCGGCATGGCTACACTTGATGAAATCGATGAAGTGGTAAATCTATTCCGGAAATTTAACTGTCCTTTTGAATTAATGCATTGTAATAGCTCTTATCCAATGCAAGAAACTGACGCCAACCTGCGCTGCATTCCCATGCTGAAAGAGCGATATGGTTGCGATGTGGGTTACTCCGGCCACGAAAGCACGCTCAGCAGGGTCTGTGTTGCCGCCGTGGCTTTAGGTGCCACCTCTCTGGAACGCCATATCACCCTGGATCGGGCCATGTACGGCTCCGACCAGGCGGCTTCTATTCAGGCCCATGCCTTACGAGGTTTTGTGGATACCGTTCGCAAGATCCCGGAACTTATGGGGACAGGGGTAAAAGAGATTACCCCGAAAGAATTGGCGATTCGCAAGAAATTACGGGTAGAAATAGAGGATTAGGGTGATCTTTTCTTCAAAAAGGTGAGCAGGAAAACATGACACAGGCGATCAGAATCAGGCATTTAGGCATAGTTGTGAAAAATCTCAACCGTGCTATGTGGTTCTATAAAGAACTCTTGGGCCTCGAGTTGCAGCACCGAATGGTTGAAAACGGCCCTTATATTGATAATGTTCTGGCACTGAGGGGTGTTGAAGTTGAAACAGTCAAACTTGGAACAAAAAAGGGGATTACCCAGATTGAGCTGATGTCATTTGGTTCACACACGGTATCTGTTGCAGAAAGCGAGCGGATGCTTAGAGTAGGTCCTACACATGTTGCCTTCACGGTTGATAATCTTCAAACACTTTATACCGAGATGAAAGCTCAGGGGATTGAATTTAACTGCCCACCGCAAAATTCACCGGATGGAAAGGTTTTACTGACTTATTGCAAGGATCCAGACGGCACCTTGGTCGAGTTGGTTGAGATTCTATGAGCGGGAATAAAACAATTGCCGTAATACCGGCACGGGGTGGGTCCAAAACGATTCCTGATAAGAATATACGGATGTTTGAAGGGAAGCCGCTAATAGCCTGGACGATTGAATGTGCTCGGAAGGCAAAGGGTGTTGATCGTGTTATCGTTTCTACGGACAGCGAAACGATAGCAAATATTTCTTTAACCTATGGAGCCGAAGTCCCCTTTCTTAGGCCCGCGGGAATTTCAACAGCAGAAACCCCGATCGAACCGGTAGTGGCCCATGCTTATGAATGGCTGAGAAATAACCTGGACTGTCTGGCGGATCCGTTGATTTTGCTCTTTCCGACGAATCCTCTCAGGCAAAGAAGCCACATCGAAGAGGCCCTGGCTCTGTTTCACCAATCTAAGGCCGACTCGGTTATTGCCGTAAACAAGTCTCCAGCTCACTATACACCGTATTGGACTTTGGTTCGCGGACCGCAGGGGAGGGTAAGCTATTTCAGCGGGCAAGACCTCCGGACTGGGTACAACCGCCGCCAGGATTTCCCTCAGGTTTGTTTTGCCAAAAATGATCTTGTTTTTGTTTTGCGGCCCCAGAACCTTTTGGGAAACCCGCCAAGTCTCTATGGCGAACGGGTGGAGCTTTACGTCACAGACAGGATTTTTGACGGCGACATCAATACGCAGGAGGATTGGGATTTGACCTTGCTTACCTTTAGGTTTTTGGCCTTAAGGAAAGGAGATAACCGTTAAATGAACCATAATCTCAATGGATTGGCCAATATCAATATCGAGTTGACCAGCCGCTGCAATAAAAACTGCTGGATCTGCGGGCGGAGAAGAATCGAAAGGGAATATCCGGAGCTGACCTTGAAATACGGTGATATGGAATTTCCGCTGGTGGAAAAAATCGCTCAACAACTGCCGCCCAACGTGGTCGTGCAGCTTCATAACAATGGGGAGGGTTTATTGTATCCCCGCTTCGGGGAGGCTCTAAAATTATTCCAGAATCAGATCACCAATATTGTTACCAACGGGAAGCTCCTTTTGGAAAAGGCCGACGAGATCATCGGCCGCCTGGACACCTTAGCCGTTTCTATCATTGAGAAAGATCCTGAGGCCGATGAACAATTTGAGATCATCAAGTCTTTTCTTAAACTAAAAAGGGACCGTAAGCCCTATACCGTTCTGCGGATCAATGGGGAAGTAAATTTGGAACGATATGAAAAATTAAACCTCCTCCTTGTCAAAAGGGCCTTGCATTCCGCTTTGGGCAGTTTCAATTACCGAAAAACCAGTCCAACCATCCCGGAGATCGGGATCTGTCTGGATTTTCTCCATCACCTGGCCGTAAATAAAGACGGGATGGTTTCGATTTGCGTTCGTTTCGATCCTAAAGGGTTGGGGATCATCGGAGATGCCCGGATACAATCGCTGGAAGAATTCTGGAACAGCCCCCTTCGATTGGAATGGTTGACTCGACATAAAGAGGGCAGGAGAGATTTGATTCCCTTATGTGCTTATTGCCATTTTTGGGGGGTGCCCACAAGCGCAAGTTACGAAACATCGAAAAATATCATTGATGAATCTTCGGTTTTTAAGAAATGATCGCAAGAACAGGAAAGAAACCGACAAACAGAGATGGTTTACGATATGCCTGATGTCGCTGTTTTGATAAACTCCTGCGACAAGT
>JAZDOU010000245.1:0-2992 GCA_043798385.1 Pseudomonadota bacterium | reverse complement strand
AAACGTGAGACTCCCGACTCGTTTTTGGACCCTGACGTTTAGGTGGACAATCATCAAAATCAATACCCCCAGATGCCTCTGGACACACTCAATAGTTTTTCCCAGAGCACCAAGATCACGTAACTTTGGGACAACCTCTAAATATTGAGAGAAAAATTTCAAATATTTTTGGTTAGTCTTTCCTTCAAAAAACTGTTGCGCTGTTGGGGTTTGTTGTTTTTGATGCCGATAGCCAGGGCCTTTTTGGTTCCGACTAAGACCACCACCCGTTTGGCCCGGGTGATGGCCGTGTAGATAAGATTTCTCTGGAGCAGGATATAGTGCTGGATCATGATCGGCAGGATCACAGCCGGGTATTCGTTTCCTTGGGACTTATGCACCGAAATGGCGTACGCCAAAACCAGCTCTTCCAGCTCACTGAAGTCATAGACGACGAATCTCCCCTCGAAATTGACCCAGACCTCCTGATTCTCGGGATCGATTTTGGACACCCGCCCGATGTCGCCGTTAAAAACGTCCTTATCGTAATTGTTCCGAATCTGCATCACCTTGTCCCTGATCTTGAAACAGCGGGGACCCCTTTGAAGGCTGCGCTGATTCGGGTTGAGGTGCTCTTGAAGAAAAAGATTTAAATTCTCCGCCCCGACGGCCCCTTTATACATGGGGGTCAAGACCTGGATGTCCTGAAGAGGATCAAGGGAATAGCGTTTGGGCAGCTTTTCCTGGACCAGTTCCAGTATCCAGCGGGCCGCCCTTTCAGGGTCTTCTTGCTCCAGAAAATAAAACTCCTGGTTTCTACTCAGCTCTTCTTTCACCAGGATCGGCATCTCCCCTTGATGAATTCGATGGGCATTGACGACGATCAGACTGCCTTCTCCCTGTCTAAAAATCTGGTTCAGTTGAACGACGGGGATCCTTTGGGATTCAATGAGGTCGGAAAGAACATTACCCGGACCGACGGATGGCAATTGAAAGACATCACCGACCAGAATCAGGGAGGCTTGATCAGGAACGGCCTTAAGGAGATGAAACATCAAGGAAGTATCTACCATCGAGGCCTCATCGATGACGACCAGGTCAGCGGGCAGGGGGTGTTCTTCATCTTTTTGAAAGCCCCCTAATTTGGGATTGTATCCCAGTGCCCGGTGGATAGTGGCGGCCGGATAATGGGTTACTTCCGACAGACGTTTGGCGGCTCGGCCGGTCGGGGCCATCAAGAGGCATCGCCGGTTTAATCGCTTAAAGATCTCCAGAATAGACCGAATAATGGTGGTCTTTCCGGTGCCGGGACCGCCGGTGATGATCAAGATCTTTTGGGAGAGGGCCCTTTGAACCGCCTCCTTTTGTTTAACGGACAGACTCAGACGCAATGATTTTTCACCCTGAGCAATGATCTCTCCCATCCGGCCGTCATTCCCGGGTATTTCTTTTAACAAGATCCCTATCCGACGGGCAATGCCTTCTTCGGAAAAATCGAGGTAAGGTAGGAAGAGCAGGGTTTCACCTTTTTCTGTTTGTTGGCTGCGCAGGTGCTTATTATGGATCAATTCTTTCAAGGCCTGATCGAGCAGATCGGAATTCACCGCCAACTGATTCGAACCTGCCTGGATTAAGGCCTCCTCCGGGAGACAGACCTGCCCCTCTTCACTCTTTTGCTGCAGGATATACGTCAGACCGGCCTGCAGCCTGATCATGGCATCTCTGGCTATCCCCATTTTTTCAGCTATGCGATCGGCAGTCAGAAAACCGACCCCAAAGATATCGGTGGCCAGGGTATAGGGATTCTCTTGCATTCGGGTTACGGCCTGTTGTCCATAAGTCTTAAAGATTTTGGTGGCCAGTCCGGTACTGACTCCATAGCCCTGCAGGAAAATCATGATCCGCCGGATCTCTTTTTGCTCTTTCCAGGCTGCTTTGATCTGGCCGATCCGTTTAGGCCCCACGCCGTCGACTTTGGAAAGTTGCTGGATGTCTTTCTCGATAATATCCAGGGTCGCCAGGCCGAATTGTTTCACGATCCGTTGGGCCATTTCCGGTCCGATCCCTTTTACCAAACCGGAGCCTAAATATTTTTCGATACCCACCAGGGTGGCCGGGATGACGGATTCATAATTTTCCACCCGGACCTGTTGACCGTACTTGGGATGCTGTTCGTAATAGCCCTGAATTTTTAAAACCTCACCCGGCGTAATGGAAAACAGATGACCGATAATGGTGAGCAAATCCCTTCGCCCTTTGATCTTCATCTTGGCGATGGTGAAATGATTCTCTTCGTTATGGAAGGTGATCCGCTCGATAGAGCCTTCCAGGGTTACCGGGGTCTTCAGGTCCAACATGGATACCTCGTTAAATGTGATTCCGTTTTTAGATTCTTACAAAGTACGATCTGAGGATTTATCTCTAACTTTATTTCAGGTGTCTGGGGGTCTTATTTTTGGAGTTGTCCATCCGTAAGCCATGAGCTTCTTTGCCGGGCCAAAGGTTGAATATGGTTCAAAAGCAGGCCTACACCAAAGTAGGAAATAGGCTTTGGTGAATGCCCTGCCTCGAATCAAACTTAGCCATTCTGGCCGGATTGGAGACTCTTAACTCCCCTTTGGACAACTCCAAAAACAAGACCCCCAGACACCTGAATTTCAAATAGGTTTGGTTAGTCCTTAAAAAAATCTCCTTCCATAGAAACCGTTAGCCCGTCGCTTTCCCCTAACCGGCTTAGCAAACCCTGCATTTTGGGCAGCTCGTAATGATAGAAAAAGCGAAAGGTGGTCAACTTGCCTTGATAGAACCTGGTCTCCATCTCGGAAAGACTGCCTTCCAATGCCCTCTGGATAGACGCCCCTTGACGGAGCCATTGCCCGGCCACGGCAATAATCCCAAAAAGCTCCAGGTATAAGGTGGCATCGGCCAGGAAAAGCTCCGTCTTCCCGCCCTGGGCCAAAGCCACTAACCGGCCGGTCAGATTGATGAATGATTCCAGGGCATACTCCAACCT
>JAZDOU010000481.1:0-10885 GCA_043798385.1 Pseudomonadota bacterium | reverse complement strand
AAAAGATCAGATCCAGTGGATCGATTATCGTCCTAAAGCCAAAATGAAGGCCCTGGACCGGATCTTCCCCCAGGGGATCCGCATCCCGGAGTACTTTATCGGGAAAAATATTGTTCATCTTCCGACGGTTAAAACCCATATCTATACCGGGACAACCGGGGCCATGAAGAATGCCTTCGGGGGCTTACTGAATACCAAGCGGCATTACACCCACAGTGTGATCCATGAAACCCTGGTGGATCTGCTGGCCATCCAGAAGGAAATCCATTCCGGGATCTTTGCTTTGATGGATGGGACTATCTGCGGCTCCGGACCGGGACCGAGGACCATGACCCCGGTGGAAAAAGATTATCTCCTGGCCGGGGGAGACAGTGTGGCTATTGATGCCGTAGCCGCCCGTATGATGGGGTTTGATCCTTTGGAGCTGCCTTTTATTCGTCTGGCCCAGGAAGACGGCCTGGGTCAGGGAAGGTTTGAAGAGATCGAAGTCTTGGGGGAGGATGTGTCTCGAGAAAATTTCGGTTTTCAAGTGGGAGATAATTTTGCCAGCAACATAGGGGATCTCCTCTGGTTTAGTCCCTTCAGAAAATATCAAAAGATTTTTTTTCACACCCCTTTAGTCAACCTCTTTATCTTCGGTTCCTTTTTTTATCATGACTTTATCTGGTGGCCTATTAAAGGCACCCGGATCATGAAGCGACTGGAAAAGGAATCCAAGTGGGCCAGATTTTTTTCGACCTACCCGGATCTTCCTATTTGAAGGGGTGGTGTTTCACTATGGACTTCATTGATCTAAAAACCCAGCAGCAACGAATTAAAGAAAAAATAAATTCCAGGATCCAGGCCGTTCTTGCCCACGGGCAGTATATTATGGGGCCTGAGGTTAAGGAATTGGAAGAGCGGTTGGCCGATTATGTGGGTACAACCCGGGCTGTCGGTTGCGCTTCGGGAACCGATGCCCTGCTCTTGGCTCTGATGGCCTTTACTATTGGTCCGGGTGATGCCATATTCACCACCCCCTTTACCTTCATCGCTACTGCCGAGGTCATAAGCCTCCTGGGCGCCACCCCTATATTTGTAGATATTGATCCCAGTACCTTCAACCTTGATCCTGAAAAATTGAAATTGGCCATCCAGGCCCTGAAATCCAACGATCCGTCCATCTATCCCTTACCCAGGGCCTTGCCTCTCTCCTCACAGCCAGCACCAAACCTGATTCCCAAGGGGATCATTCCGGTAGATCTCTTCGGCCTTCCGGCTGACTATGACCGAATAAATGCCATCGCCCAGGAAGCCCATCTTTTTGTTATCGAAGATGCCGCCCAATCCTTTGGGGGAGAATATAACGGTAAGAAGGCCGGCGCCCTATCCGAAATCTCCGGGACCTCTTTTTTTCCGGCCAAACCTCTGGGTGGTTATGGGGACGGCGGGATGTGTTTTACAAACGATGATCATTTGACCGAGGTCATGCGGTCTCTGCGGATCCACGGTCAGGGCGGGCATAAATACGAAAATATCCGTATTGGGTTTAACGGTCGCCTGGATACCCTCCAGGCCGCCATCCTGCTGGTCAAGTTTGAAATCTTCGCCGAGGAAATCGAGCTTCGTCAACAAGTCGCCCAAGGCTATAGCGATTTGATTTCTGCGAACTCCGGATTCCAGACTCCCACTGTGCCGTCTGGATTCAAAAGCGCCTGGGCACAGTACTCAATTTTGACATCGGGTTCAGCGGAAAGGGAGCTATCAATGGGTCGGCTTAAGTCGGCCGGCATCCCCACGGCCATTTATTATCCCCAGCCACTCCACCTTCAGACTGCCTTTGCCACCCTGGGATACCAGAAAGGGGATTTCCCGGTTAGCGAAGACTGTGCCAAGCGCATCTTCAGTCTGCCTATGCATCCATATCTGAAGCCGGAAGACCAGGAGCGAATTGCTAAGGTTCTCCAGTACGGTCAGCCTTAGCCCCCTATTTCCCTTTCTTAAACACTCTCCTGAAAATTATTTCCACATTTTGAAGGGTGTGGTGCAGGTCGAAGAGCTGGGAAAGCTCTTTGGAGGTCAGCCATTTCCGGATCCGGGGATCGGCTTCCAGCAATTCCTGGAAGGTCTTTTCACTGCTCCAGACCTTCATGGCATTTTCCTGCACCACCCGGTAGGCCTCTTCCCGGGTGATCCCTTTTCTGGTCAAGGCCAGGAGGATGCCCTCGGAGAAAGGCAGACCCCTGGTGAGGTTGAGGTTTTTTACCATCCGTTCCGGATAGACCAGCAAGTTTTTGAGCAGATTGGTTAGGCGGTTAAGCATATAGTCCAACAAGGTGGTGGCATCCGGACCGATGACCCGCTCCACCGAGGAATGGCTGATGTCCCGCTCATGCCAGAGGGCCTGATTTTCAAGGGCGGCCAGGGCGTAACCGCGTATCAGTCTGGCCAGACCGGATAGATTCTCGGAGACAATCGGGTTCCTTTTGTGCGGCATAGCCGAGGAACCTTTCTGGCCTGTGGAGAAATATTCTTCGGCCTCCAGGACCTCGGTGCGCTGCAGGTGCCTGATTTCCACGGCCATCTTCTCGATGGATCCGGCAATGACGGCCAGAGTGCAGAAGTATTCGGCATAACGGTCCCGCTGAACGATCTGGCTGGAGGCAGGGGCCGGTTTGAGCCCTAACCGGCGGCAGACATGGGCTTCAACTTTTGGGGAGATATGGGCAAAGGTGCCCACCGCCCCGGAGATCTTCCCTGTGGCGATGGTTTCCCTGGCCTGGGTCAGGCGGCCAAGATTACGGCCGGTCTCATCGTACCAGAGGGCCATCTTCAATCCAAAGGTAATGGGTTCGGCATGAATGCCGTGAGAACGGCCGATCATAACGGTTTTTTTGTGGGCCCTGGCCTGGCCTTTTAAGACGCCTTGCAGGGCCTTCAGGTCTTCTATGAGGATCTCGGCGGCCTCCTTGAGCAAGACGGCATTAGAGGTGTCCAGGACGTCAGAAGAGGTCAGCCCCAGATGAATATGGCGGCTGGCCGGTCCGACGTGTTCGGCCACATTGGTCAGGAAGGCGATGACATCATGCTTGGTGGTCTGCTCCAGTTCCTCAATTCGTTCCACTGAAAAGCGGGCCCTTTTTTTGATCAGGGCCAGGTCCTTGGCAGGGATCAGACCTAACTCGGAAAGGGCCTCACAGGCCAGGATTTCAACCTCCAGCCACTTCTGATATTTATTTTCCTGACTCCATAATTTGGCCATAACCGGCCGGGTGTAACGTGGGATCATAATGGTCTCCAAGGTTCAAGGTTCAAGGTTCAAGGTTCAGGGTTCAGGGTTCAGGGTTCAGGGTTCAGGGTTCAGGGTTCAGGGTTCAGGGTTCAGGGTTCAGGGTTCAGGGTTCAGGGTTCAGGGTTCAAACAATTATTATAAACTGAATTGAGACTTGCCTGTCAATGAAAAATTGATTATCTTAAAAAAACGGATTTAAAAATTCAGGTGATTTAACGGTGCAGAGACCCTGTTTGTTCGTTTTGCCTTAAGCCCTGCGCCCTGCACCTTAAACCCAATGGTTTTTATGGACGAAAAATTCTGGAATGAAGAAGTGGAACGGCTGAGCCGCTCCGGCGCCGGTCTTAAAACCGTGATTCAGGAGATCCAGACCGGTCGCCTCCCTTTTAGAGTCAGCGGTCTCCAGGGATCATCGCCGGCCTATTTCCTTTGTCAGGCCTGGACCAGGACCCGGAGACCGCTGGTGGTTGTTTGTGCCGACCAGAAAGAGGCCCAAACCCTGGTGCAGGACTTAGATTTTTTTGCCCAGCGGGATCCGGAAGAAATCCAGTTCTTTCGTCCCGATCCGATCCTTTTATTCCCGGCCTATGAAAAACCGGACTTCCGGGAATATGTCCCCCAGTCGGATACCGGGGCCCAGCGCCTGGCCTGTCTCTATGCCCTCCTGACCCGCCCCGGGCCGGTTCTTTTAGTTACCTCCATCCAGGCCCTCAACGCAGCAGTCATACCCAGGAATTTGCTCTCCCAAGAGGTGGATTATCTGGCCCGGCGGGAAGAAACCGCTCGGGAAGACCTTCTGCTTCAATTAGCCCGCTGGAGCTATTTGAGGACCCCCCTGGTCGAAGGACCGGGAGACTTGAGTGTGCGCGGCGGGATAATGGATATCTTTCCCCCCCTTTACAGCCGTCCGATCCGGGTGGAATTTTTCGGAGACCAGGTCGAATCCATTCGAGAATTTAACCCAGCTACCCAACGATCGGTCCTGGATCTGGAAGAACTGGTTCTGTTGCCAATGAGCGAGATCATCTGGGAGCCGGAAAGAATGCGCCTGGCCGGAGAGCGCTTGAAAACGGCCCTGGACAAGGGGAACCTGGCCGAAAACGAGGCCTCCTGGCTGAAGCATCGTCTGGATCAAGAGCTTCCCTTTGAAGGCGGTGAGCGTTGGCTGGATTGGTTTTATGAACACCCCGGCCGGTTAAAAGACTATCTGCCTGATCATTCGCTGCTGGTCTGGAAAGATCCCTTGTCCCTGCAACGGGCCTTGGAAGCGGCCGAAAAGACCGCCAAACCGGAAGGGTTTTGGGAAACCTGGGCTGAGGTGCCGAGTATTTTTCTGGAAGACCTTCCCTTGGAAACAACGGGGTTGGGGGCCGGGCCGCTCTGGTCTTTGTCGGCCCGGGCAAATCAGGAGATCAGCCGCGTTCTCCGGGAACAACCCTCCTCTAAAGAGGCCCTTCAAAAACTGGCGGCCTTCCTTTCCGCCTGGAAAGAACTGGGGCAGGAAATCCGGCTGATTGTCTCTCAAGACTCTCAGGCCAGACGGCTTCGAGATATCCTTTCCTTCTATCAATTAGAGGTCGCTTATTCCCCCGGCCAGAGACATTCCTTTAGCGGGCAGACCCCGGGAATCCAGATCCTGACCGGAAGACTTTCGGCTGGATTCCGAATGAAGTCCCCTTCTCTAATCTTTGTGACCGAAGAAGAGATCTTTGAACCCAAAAAGGAACTCCGGAAAAAGGCCAGGAAAGAAGATCTGGAGGCCTATATCACCTCCTTTGATGACTTGAAGAATGGTGATTTTGTGGTCCATAGGGAGCATGGTCTGGGTCTCTACCGGGGTCTGCAGTTTTTTGCCCTCAATGGCTGGGAAGGGGAATTTCTTTTTATTGAATACGCCGAGGGAGACAAACTCTATATACCGGTGGATCGCCTTCAGGGGATTCATAAGTTCCTGGGTCTGGAAGGTCAGGTCCCTCATCTGGATCGGTTGGGCGGGGTCAGTTGGAAAAAGGCCAAGGCCAAGGTAAAAAAGGCCGTGGAAAAGATCGCCCAGGAATTGGTTGATTTATATGCCAGCCGGGCGGTCAGCAAGGGCTTTGTCTTTTCCGGCCGGGACCAGATGTTCAAGGAATTTGAGGCGGCTTTTCCTTATGAAGAGACACCGGATCAAAGCCGGGTTATCGAGGAAGTCCTGGCGGACATGGAGTCGGAAAAGCCCATGGACCGCCTGGTCTGCGGTGATGTAGGCTATGGTAAGACCGAAGTGGCCTTACGGGCGGCCTTTAAGGCCGTCCTGGATGGGAAGCAGGTAGCCGTCCTGGTCCCGACGACGGTATTGGCTGAGCAGCACTATCAGACCATGGCCAGGCGTTTTGAGGGTTATCCGGTGGAAGTACGGATTTTGAGTCGATTCAAAGGCCCCAAGGAACAGAAACAAACCTTGGCCGATTTGATGGCCGGGAAAGTGGATATCGTCATTGGGACTCACCGTTTATTGCAAAAGGATATCCTCTTTAGAGACCTGGGACTGATGATTGTGGATGAGGAACATCGTTTTGGGGTCTCCCACAAAGAGCGGCTCAAGACCTTGAGGGCGAAGGTGGACTGCCTGACCTTGACCGCCACGCCAATTCCACGAACCCTGCAATTGTCCCTGACCGGCATCAGGGATTTGAGTACCATCGAGACCCCTCCGGAAGACCGCCAGTCCATCCGGACCCATATTATCCGCTTTGATGAAGACAAAATTGCCGAGGCGGTTAAGACCGAACTTCAACGGGGGGGGCAGATTTTTTTTGTTCACAACCGGGTCCATAATATACAGGCTATGGCCCATTTATTAAAAAAGATCCTGCCCGGGGTGCGGATTGGAGTAGGGCATGGTCAATTGCCGGAAAAGGAATTGGAGAAGGTTATGCTGCAATTCGTTCGCCGGGAACTGGATCTCCTGGTCTGTACGACGATTATTGAATCGGGTTTGGATATCCCTACCGCTAATACTATTATTATAAATCAAGCCGATCGCTTCGGCCTGGCCCAGATGTACCAGTTGCGGGGCCGGGTGGGACGGTCGCGAGAAAGGGCCAATGCCTATTTAGTCGTTTCAGGGGAAAGCACCCTGACCCGGGAGGCCCAAAAACGACTGAAGGTCCTGATGGACTTCAGTGAATTGGGGGCCGGGTTCAAGATCGCCCTCCATGACCTTCAGATTCGAGGGGCCGGACATCTTCTGGGGACCAGTCAGTCGGGCCATATCTCTGCTGTGGGTTATGAGCTGTATATGCAGATGTTGGAACAGGCCATTAACGAGTTGAAGGGTACCGCCACTGCCGAGGAGTGGGAACCCGAGATACGGCTTCGAGTCCCGGCCTTTATTCCCGAGGCTTTCGTCCAGGACCCGGGGCAGCGCTTATCCTTATACAAACGGCTGGCCTCCCTGAAGACCGACGACCAACTGATCGGCCTGGAAGGGGAGCTGGGCGATCGTTTTGGACCGATTCCCCTGGAAGTAAAAAATCTCCTTCAGGTCCTCAGGATTAAATTAAAAATGAGGCAAATAGGGATTGAACGGATCGAGATTTTGGAAGATGATCTGGTGGTCTCTTTTTACCCCCAAGGGTCTTGGAAACCGGAAGGGCTGGTGGCCTTGGTGCAACAAGACCGGCATTACCGCCTTAAAGGGGAAGGAAAGTTAATCCTTCCCCGGGAAAAAGCCCAGGACTCATCGGATCTGGAGACACTAGCGAGGTTGTTGGAGCATTTTAATCTGCTTTTGATGTAGAAGTTGAAAGCTAAAAAAACGCTTCAGGGGCGCTGCGATCGAGGAGCGCTTCTCAATCCTTATTTTTTTATTTGGGATGGTTTGGGTGTCGGGATAACAGGGACTAGTCCGGCATTTTTTTTGGGGGCCTGACTTTTAATATATTTTTTCAGCTTCTGGTCGGTTTCCACAACTTCTTCCCAAGATGGTCCGGTGATGTTATAAGAATAGCCCCTTTTATTGTCATGAGAGAGTCGGATCTGGAGGCCGGCGGTCAATACAAAAGAGCACATGGTAATGATCAACGTTTTTTTTATCATGAAATTCCTCCGTACTGAAAGTTGTTAGACTCGAAAAAATCAGAGTTCATTCAAAAGACGTTCCGGGGTCTGAATTTCAATGGTTGTCCATCTTCGACTCTGAGTTTCTTTGCCGGGCCAAAATTTTAATTTTAGTCTATAGCAGGCCGATAAATAAGCCCGAAACAGGCCGGTCGGCCGTTCGACTTTGTCGAACTAAAAGAAGGCATCCATTCGGATGCCGTATGCCGACCTAAAACGAGGCTTCCTGTCCGACTCCCTCCAGGAGTCTCCCCAAGAGATCGGCATAGCCGATCGGCCGGAAGCCGAGAGGTGGATGCCCTGCTGGAGTCAAGTTAGCCATTGGGCCGGGATAGGGCGAAAAGTTGCCTTTTGGACAATCATTGAAATTCAGACCCCGGAACGTCTTAGCCGGCAAATTTATTTTTTGCGAGATCATCAAAGCTGAAAGGGAAAAGACAGGAGAGAAACTCAAATCACAAGCCTGTCGGCAACTGCCTTTTCTTTGAGCTTTCAATTCAGAACAAACCGTTCCCTGGCCAATTTACTCACCTCGGACAATAGAGACAAGAGTTCCCTGGCTGTTTTCTCAGAGAGGGAACCCATGCCGCAGGCCGGGGTTATCAGGGCTTGGGTGTATAGCCGGTCTCGATCAACCCCTTTGGCGATCAGGGTTTTAAAATAGGCGGCCAGTTGATCCAGCAGGGCAGGGGCGGTTTCTTTCCCGGTGTAGTCTGCCGTCGGAACGAGGCCCCAGGCAACGGCCCTTCCTTTTTCTAAGAAGTTTTTGATCTCTTTGGGATAGAGTATAAACGATTCCCCAAAACCGTAGGCATCTAAATTCAGGATATCAATATCCAGGGATAGAAGCAAAGACCAATCGGTGTTGCCGCAACAATGGACCCCGATTTGGGCCTCGGCCTGCTCTCGAATGAGACCGATCGTTTCTCCAAGGATTTCCAAGACCTCATCTTTTGACAAGGGGGTAAAGGCCGACCCATATCCCGAGAGAGAAGGTTCATCCACAAAAATGATGGCTTTTTTACCTAAGCCCTCAAATTGTTTTACCTGATCAATCGCCTGCTGGGCCAGGCCTTTCATCACGG
The DNA here is from genome assembly GCA_043798385.1 of Pseudomonadota bacterium. Taxonomy (GTDB): domain Bacteria; phylum Desulfobacterota; class RBG-13-43-22; order RBG-13-43-22; family RBG-13-43-22; genus RBG-13-43-22. The sequence continues at coordinate 2,428 of JAZDOU010000481.1, read as the reverse complement.
CATCCATCAACTCGGTATCATGGATCAGGAATTGATCAGAGGACAGTCTAACACCCAGTCCCAGGGTTATAGGACCGGCAATTTGTCCTTTGATATATTGGGCCGATGGATTGAGCAGGGGCAGGGCCTTTAAAAGCTGGTAAAATCCAGCGGCAAATTCAGGAAGAAGGGAAAAAAAGCAAGGGTCTTGGGCCAGAAATTTTTCATAAAAAAGGAGCAGGGCGGCGGATCGGTCACAATCGGGATCATAAGAAAGGTCCTTTTGCCTGAAGTCAGGTTTAAGGCAGGGCAAGGGGGGGCTATACTGGAGGAGCATCTCTTCCCGGGGATCCCTTTGAACCAATTGAGGCCAGAACGGGATTAAGGATTGATGAGAAAGGATTTCCCGACAGGCCTCCTCCGGAGAGAGAAAAGGGACACTCCCGATACCGGTGGCCTTAAAGGGTTCCAAGCTATTTGGCCCTTTCCATGTAGGCTCCGGTTCGGGTATCCACTTTTATGCGGTCTCCCTCGGAGATGAACAAAGGGACTTGGATCACGGCACCGGTTTCCACGGTGGCCGGTTTATTCCCTCCCGTGGCCGTGTCACCTTTGAATCCCGGTTCGGTGTCTGTCACCGTTAGTTCAACGAAATTAGGCAGTTCCAGTCCCAGGGGTTCTTGGTTGAAGGTAAGAAGTTTGATGGTGATATTTTCCTGAAGGAACTGCGATTGTTCTCCTAACTGCTCTTTGGAAAGATAGACCTGGTCATAGGTGGTGTTGTCCATAAAGACAAAGGTGTCGCCTTCCCGGTAAAGGTATTGCATTTCTTTTTCTTCCAGGTCCGGCTTGTCTACCTTTTCCCCGGCGCGGAAGGTCTGATCAATGACCCTTCCGTTGATCATATTCTTGAGTTTGGTTCGAACGAAGGCCCCGCCTTTTCCTGGTTTTACATGTTGAAAATCAACAATCATGAAAGGCTTTCCCTCTATTTCGATTTTAAGACCTTTTCTAAATTCGGCTGTGGATACCATAAGGCAACTTTATAACCTTCCTTGTTCATTTTGATGACTTTTTATGAGCCGATCAATAGGGCCTGCTTTTATAAAAAGCATTTGTTCATTGGCAGATCGGGATTTTTTTCTGAGTTCCTCTTCGATTAGAAAAGACCGTTGTCAAGGCTTGTCTTCTTTTAACTGGGAAAGCCAGTCGTTCAAGGTCGACAGCACTTTGGAATCCAACGGGGCATTTTCCTTCGGAGCCGTTTGATCCTGGTTCGGTCTCTGGAAAGAAAAAGTGGGCTCTTCCTGGGGGGTCAGGACGGGTAATGGTGTTTTCAACTCTTCCGGCGGCAATTTCTCGACAACTGGAGAGGCCACCATGGCTTCTTGGCCTCCTTCGGGATATTTTGCCAGGATTTTAGAGATAAGGGAGAACCACTCGGATAACCGGGCCTCCCCAAACTGCCGGGTATGTTCGGCGATAATTCCCAGGGTTGGGGCGAGATTTTTCAATTCTTGGGCCACGGATTTAATTTCGGCCCAAGCCTTATCCTTTTCTTTTAGATCCAGATAGGCCACGGCCATCCCTAAACGTAACCTCATATCCTGGGGAAAGACTTTCAGTCCCGCCTGGCAGAGTTCAATGGCCTGATCGAGTTGATTGTGGGCCAGGAATAATTGAACGATGTCCAGGATAATAGGTGGAGAGGGTTCTATCGTTATGGAAAGAGTTTTGGCATCTGGTCGTTTTTCGTCAGGGGTGGTTAAACTGACTGCCGGTGACATTTCTGGGCGCCTCCTTTTTATTGACTTCGTCAAGGAAAAAGATGATCTCGTCCGGTTTTACTAAACCAAACTCCTTGCGGGCGATTTCTTCAAGATAAATGGGGTCCTGCTTCAGACGAGAAATCTCACGATACATTTCTTCATTCCTGTGATTCAATTTTTGGTTAGAACGTATCAGGGCCTCCCTTTTTTGAGCCAATTGTTTCATCTCCTGGAATTCTTGATAACCATTAAAAACCAGAATAATTAGACCAAAGCCAAGCAGGATCGGGAGAATCCAGCGGGTCCAGTTTTTTGAAAGATTAAGGAAGGAGATCACCTTTGGATTCTCCCGGACCCCATTGAGAGGTGGTTGGTTGTCTGACCTTCTTTTGGAGTTTCCAGGAAAAGCTTCCATATCGTTCCCGGCTCCTGATGAGATAATACTAATTTTTATATAATACCTGGATATTTTTTAAAAAGCCAGCAATTTTTTTATGACAAAATAGGCCTTTGGTCAAGAGGATTTAGGGGCCAAGGTCTATTTAGTTCTCATCCGGAAATGATCTTTCCGGATGAGAACATACCGTGGTCGATTTGTCTCCATGGCCAGAAACCCTTTGAAAAAGGGGTTTCTGGCCAGAGCTTCGAGTCAGAATCCAGGTGTTTCCATCCGGAAATTT
>JAZDOU010000425.1:0-10181 GCA_043798385.1 Pseudomonadota bacterium | reverse complement strand
GGGCAATAACCAGACAATCATAAGGGGTCTGTTGCCGGATAATGGTGGCCGCCATCTGCGGTCCCAACAGGCCATAGCTCTCACCGGAAAAATAACTGCTGATAATGGCCATCTTTTTTCTTGTCATGGTGTCGGGACCTTAAAAGGATCAAAAAGAAGGCTGATGGACTCGTAAAAAGTCAGGGGTCATTCAAAAGACGTTCCGGGGTCTGAATTTCAATGGTTGTCCATCTTCGACTCTGAGTTTCTTTGCCGGGCCAAAATTGGAAATATACCCTTTAGCAGGCCTTCACCCAGGCTTGAAACAGGCTTCGGTGGATGCCCTGCTGGAATCAAGTTAGCCATTGGGCCGGGATAGGGCGACGAGTTGCCTTTTGGACAACCATTGAAATTCAGACCCCGGAACGTCTTGGCTAGCAAATTTACTTTTTACGAACTGGTCACTTTTGGTCTTCCATGAATTTTTCCCGGCATTGGGTACTGCAAAAATAGTGCTTATCCCCTCCCGGGCCATCCAGGACCAGGGCCTGACGTTTGGGCAGATAAACCTTACACACCGGGTCCTGGACCATCTCATCCTGAATTTCCTGGGGGGAATTCCTTTTCGGCAATTTCGGAGAGGCCAGGAATCCTCTCAGAAACCGATAAACAATATACCCGACAGCTAATACTATAATCCATCTAAACATATTTGTATATTAAAAATTTTCTCTTAATCCGTTAGTTTAACCAGGGCTTGTCCCTCGACACCCAATTCGTCTCTCAGCACGGCTATGGTTTTATGCAAAACCGGATGAACAAAATCCGGGGCAATCTCGGCCATCGGTTCCAAAACAAACCTCCTTTTTTCCAGGAAGGGATGCGGCAGGGTCAATTCGGGACGCTTCATGATCAGTTGATCGACACATAACAAATCCAGATCAATAATTCTTGGCTCCCATTTAACCATTCGTTTCCGGCCCAGGGAGGCCTCAATCTCCAGCAATCGGGCCAAAAGGACTTCCGGCAATAAGGGGGTTTCCAGAAGAATCACCCCATTGATAAACCATTCCGGATCCTCAAGACCTATCGGTTGGGTCCAATACCAGGAAGACCTCTTCAGAATGCGGTGGCCCGCGATGGTCTGCAGGCGGCTAAGGGCCGCCAGACAATTTTTTTTTTATCCCCCCGGTTGGAACCCAGTCCAACGAAGGCCTGATGACCGGCCATCAGAAACCGGCCTTATTGAGGCGCATCACGGCCTCTTCCAGGCGATCTTCGGGAACAGTCAACGAAATCCGGAAATAGCCTTCTCCCGGTTCTCCGAAGCCGTTTCCGGGGGTAGTTACAATCCCGGTCTGTTCTAAAAGGTGGACCGTGGTCCGGGTAGAGGTATACCCTGGGGGGACTTCTATCCAGAGATAAAAGGTCGCCTTAGGCGGTTCCACCTTGAGACCGATTTTTTTCAACCCGGCCACCATCAGATCCCGGCGCTTCTGGTAGACGGCCTTTATCTGTGCCAGGCAATCCTGGGGCCCCTCCAGGGCCTCAATCCCGGCCCATTGGATGGCCTGGGCCGCACCCGAATCGATATTACTTTTTATTTGACTTAAGCCGGCGATCAACCGGGCATTGCCTACAGCGAATCCGATTCGCCATCCGGTCATATTGTAGGTCTTGGACAGGGAATGGAATTCAATCCCCACCTCCTTGGCCCCGGGCAGTTCCAGAAAACTCATCGGCTGGTAGCCGTCATAGGCAATCTCAGAATAGGCCGCATCATGGCAGACGATGACCTGGTTTTCCCGGGCGAACCGGATCACCTCTTCAAAAAACCCTTGATCAGCCACGGCTGCCGTGGGATTGTTGGGATAGTTGATAAACAGGATCTTGGATCGGCCGGCCACCTCTTTGGGGATCCGGGCCAGGTCCGGCAGAAAATGGTTTTCTTTCCGAAGAGGTAAAAAGTAAGATTGCCCGCCGGCAAAGAGGGTCCCGATGTGATAGACCGGATATCCCGGACTGGAAACCAGGGCCAGGTCCCCAGGATCCAAAAAGGCCAAAGGGAAGTGGGCGATGCCTTCTTTGGAACCGATCAAGGTGACCACTTCCTTATCGGGATCCAGGGCAACGCCAAATCGATGGTGATACCAGGAGGCCACGGCCTTACGGAAATCGTTCATTCCGGAATAAGAGGGATAGCGGTGATTCTTGGGGTCCCGGGCGGCCTGGGTCAGCCGGTTCAAGATATGGGCCGGGGTAGGCAGGTCGGGATCACCCACCCCCAAATCGATGATATCCACTCCCTTGGCCTGCACCTCGGCCTTGAGCCGGTCAATTTCCATAAAGAGATAAGGGGGCAGCTGCCTAAGACGGTTTGCTTTTTGAATCCAATCCATAAATCAAATTCCTTATCAGGCTTCAGTCTCCCTGGATGACAGTATTAATAAGTTGTCCCACTTGTTCGATGCGAATTTCAACCCTGTCCCCCGGCTTCATGGGACCAACACCGGATGGGGTCCCGGTTGAAATAATATCACCCGGATATAAGGTCATCACCCGGGAAATGTGCTGGATTAAGAAAGGGATGGGAAAAATAAGCCGGCTGGTCCGGGAGGATTGGCGAAGTTCCCCATTTAAAAAAGATTGCACCGCCAGATCCCTGGGGTCGATGTTGGTAACCAGATAAGGGCCGGTGGGACAAAAGGTATCAAAGCCTTTGGCCCGGCACCATTGCCCGTCTTTTTGCTGGAGGTCCCTGGCCGTAACATCGTTTAAACAGCTAACCCCCAGCACATAGTCCATGGCCTGGGCTTCCGATACCTTGTGGCAGGTTTTTCCAATGACGACGGCCAGTTCAGCTTCATAATCCACCCGCTGGCTCATGGTGGGGCAAACGATTTTGTCCAGGTGGCCGATCAAAGCCGAAGGGGGTTTCATAAAGATCAGCGGTTCATCGGGTAGAGCGCTATCAAATTCCTGGGCATGGTCTCGATAATTAAGTCCCAGGCAGACGATCTTGGTTGGTTGACAGGGTGGAAGAAAGGTGATCTCCGAGAGTGTAAACTGCTGGTTGGTCCTCTGAAAACCGGTCAGGGGAGAGCCGGTGATCTTTTCACCCACCCCAGGTTCCAGCAAGAGCCCGTACCCAGCCTCATCCTGATAGGAAAACCGGAAAAAGGTGGCCATGGTTGATTACTCCTTCAAACCCAAGACATCGTGCATATCATAAAGTCCGTTTTTTTGTTTGATGATCCAGCGGGCCGCCCGAAGGGCCCCCCGGGCAAAGGTATCCCGACTATGAGCCCGGTGGGTAATCTCGATCCGTTCCCCCATCCCGCCGAAAAGAACAGTATGCTCACCGATAATGTCCCCGGCCCGGAAGGTCTGAATACCAATCTCATCAGGCTTCCGTTCCCCGATGATCCCCTTCCGTTCATAAACAGCCACCTCTTCCAAATTTTGTGACCGGGCCTGGGCCAGGACCTGGGCCAGTTTCATGGCCGTGCCGCTGGGGGCGTCTTTCTTCATCTTGTGATGGACCTCGAGGATCTCAATGTCAAACCCCTCGCCTAAAGCCAGGGCCACATCTTTAACCACTTTAAAAAGGACATTGACGCCCACACTCATATTCGGCGCCAGGACGGCGGGAACCGATTGACACAAGACCTTTACTTCTTCCATTTCTTCTTTGGTGAAACCCGTGCTCCCGATAACGATCGGTTTTCGGCGGGCGGCTGCCAGACGCAGGTGCTCCAGGGAGGCGGAGTGAAAGGTAAAATCAATAATGACCTCGCCCTGGGTGATCAGGCCTTCCAGGTCAGAGGTAATGGTCAAGCCTGTCTTCCCTGATCCCAGCCATTCCCCGAAATCCTTACCGACTGAAGGATGTCCGGCCTTTTCAAAGGCCCCGGTCACCACTAAATCCTGGCTCTCAGAAATGAGATGGGCGATTCTTCCTCCCATTCGGCCTCCAGCACCGGCAATAATGGTTCTTATCATGGGCTCCTCCTGTAACGCTGAAGCTGAAAGGAAGAAATTTTCCTTTGAGCTTTGAGCTTCCTCTAAGCGCTTAACGCTTCCTTAAAAACTTCTCCTTGGAAGATCAAACGCACTTCTCCCTCCAAGTACACTTTCTCAATCCCCTTTTCCGGTTGCCCTTCCACATAAACCGTCAGCACCTCTCCGCCCCGGGTCTGCACTTGAACCGGAGAAGACCGCTTATGCTTTAAAAAGGCCACACCGGCAGCCGCCACGGCCCCGGTCCCGCAGGCCAGGGTTTCTCCTTCCACTCCCCGTTCATAGGTGCGCACCGATAGACGACCGGCCGCTTCCAATTGGACAAAATTGACATTGGTCCCGGCAGGCTTAAAGTGGTCATGGAAACGAATGGCCCGACCCAATTCGGTCACATCCGTTTTCTGATTATCTTCCACCCAGACCATGGTATGGGGAACCCCGGTATTTAGAAAATCAAAACAGAGGGTCTTCCCATCTACCAGGATGGTTTGGTCGAGTCTTTGATCCCTGGGCCGGGTCAATTGCAGTTTGACGATCAAGCCGTCTACCCAGGCCTGAATCGGTCCGGCTAAAGTTTCAAAGGTCATGGTCGAAGCGGCGATTCCCTGCAAAAGGGCAAAACGGGCCGTACAGCGCCCCCCATTGCCGCACATCTCGGCCTCACTTCCATCGGCATTAAAAAAGCGCCATTTAAAATCATAATGATCCGAGGGTTCAATAAAAATCAGGCCGTCGGCTCCGATAGAGACCATCCTGCGGCAAAGCCTTCTGGCCAAAAAAACCATCTGGTCATCCGGGACCTGTTTGGAACGGTTGTCCACCAGGATAAAATCATTTCCTGAACCGCTCATTTTGGTGATTTTAAGCAGGGGTTCTGACCTCATAAATTCGTCACTCGTGATGATCTGGCAAAAGTAAATTTGCCGGCACAGACGTTCCGGGGGGTGAATTTCAATGATTGTCCAAAAGGCAACTTATCGCCCTATCCCGGCCCAATGGCTAACTTGATTCCAGCAGGGCATTCACCAAAGCCTGTTTCGGGCTTATTGATCGGCCTGCTATAGACTAAAATTAAAAATTTGGCCCGGCAAAGAACCTCAGAGTTGAAGATGGACAACCATTGAAATTCACCCCCCGGAGCGTCTTTTGAATGAACTCTGACTTTTTCAAGTCCGTCCCTCGTCACTTTAAATAGTTCGGTATGTTCTCCAGAGCAATCATCTGGGCATACGTCTCTCTTTTCCGGATGACCTGAAAGGTGTTTTCCCGTGCCATTACCTCTGCCGCTCGGGGTCTGGAATTATAGTTGCTGGCCATGGAAAAGCCATAGGCCCCGGCACTCATTATGGCCAGAAGCTCCCCTGGTTTTGGAAGAGGCAGGATTCTATCCTTACCCAAAAAATCCCCGGTCTCACAGATAGGTCCAACCACATCGGCCAGGATCTTAGAACGGTTTCGGTGAACTACGGGCTGAATATGATGATAAGAGCCGTAAAGAGAGGGACGGAGCAGATCATTCATCCCGGCATCGACAATAATAAAATTTTTCTCTTCTCCTTTTTTGACATATAAAACTTTAGTCACTAATATACCGGCATTCCCGACAATAACGCGGCCCGGTTCCAGAATCAGGGTGTAGGGGTTTTGGCCCAATTCCTTGATGATGGCCCGGGCATATTCCCTGGGATGAGGCGGTTCCTCCTGATCATAAGTGATCCCCAATCCCCCACCCAGATCGAGATATTGGATGGTGATCTTCAGATCCTGCAATTGGGTAATCAATTTTTTTACCCTCTGGACGGCCTCTAAAAAAGGCTCAGTGGCCAGTAGTTGAGACCCGATATGGCAGTCGACCCCGACGATGGCGATATGCGGTAAAGCCCGGGCCAACTGATATTCTTCCAAGGACTGTCTAATATTGATCCCGAATTTATTTTTTTTCAGTCCGGTGGAGATATAAGGATGGGTCTTGGCATCGATGTCGGGATTGACCCGGATGCCCACCGGGGCCTTTCTCTTCATTTGCCCCGCTATCTCATTGACTAACTTCAATTCCTCCGGAGATTCGATATTTAAGAGCAGGATTTTTTCTTTCAGGGCAGACCGGATCTCCTCCGGGGTCTTCCCCACGCCGGAATAGACGATCCGTTCAGAAGGGATGCCGGCCTTCAGTGCCCGGTATAGTTCTCCGCCGGAAACGATGTCGGTCCCGCCCCCCAGCTTTCCGAAAAGCCGCAGCAAAGCCAGGCTGGAATTGGCCTTCTGGGAGTAGCAGGTCAGATGGGGAATCTTGGAAAAGGCCTGATCAAAGGTCCTGAAATGATGCTCCAGAGTAGCCTGACTGTAAAGATAACAGGGTGTGCCGACTTGTTGGATAATCTCAGGGATGGGGACCCCCTCGGCCGAAAGGACCCCGTGCGTAAAATGAAAATGGTGCATACGAAACCTCTTAAAAACAGGTGCCGGAATTCAGGAGTAAAACCACAAAATGGAAGACCCTCTTCCGCCTTCTTCTGAATTCAGACTCCAGACTGCTGACTTCATGGATTGTAGGTTATCTCTATTTCCTTGGACCTTTGACCTTCCTGTAAGCGCGGCGGGCTTCCCACCATAGTGACGGAGTAAAAATAGTGGGTCCCAGCTACGACCTGTTCATCTTGGAAGGCGGTGTCCTTTATCATTTCAGGGGTAATCTTTTTAGGCTTGGTTTCGTTGCCGCCTCTCCTGTAAACATAATACCCGCTTGAAATCACATTTTCAAGCCTTTGCCAGCGGATCTCAATCCCCCGAGGATTAGGGACCGCTATCAAATCCTCAATGACCGGCGGGGGGGCCAGTCGGGTGAAAACGACCTCTTTTTCTTCAGAGCCCTCACTTTCCAGGAGATGGCCCTGGATCTGACGCCAGGCTTTAACCTGATAGGTATAAGCGACCGTTTCTTGTAAATTCTCATCCAAATACTCCTGGCCCTTTATCGGGTCGGTAGTCACTTTTACCCAGGGACCCTTTCCCATCCGGCGATAGAGAGAATAGCCGATCAGCCCTTCAGGCAAAGAGCCGTCAATCAGGGCTTGGGGAGAATCCCAGAAAATCTCCAGGCCTTGATCCTTGACCCTTACCTGAAGGTTGGAAGGAGGCCTAAGCGGTAGATCCCAGGCTACTCTCAGGGTTTTTGACGGTTCACTGGCCGATTCCTTTTTAGTAACGCCCGTCACTTGAAAGGAGTAGGTCAGGCCGGGTTGGAGTTTTAAAAAAGTCAGCTCAATCCTGTCCGGTTCAATCCTGATGTCCGGCATTTCGGGGCCTTTCAGATCAATCCAGCGGGTCTCCTGAAAATGATCAGGACAGGTGGGGCAAAAATCCCGGGTGGCCCATTCGCCTTTCGAGAATTTAAAACCCTTCAAGTCGGTCAAGGGGCTGCCGTCTGTATTTTGAACAGGGATCATCCAGGAGACCAGCAGGGCTTTTCCCTTGACTTGGGCCATGAGGCTGTCCACTGCTTTGGGTAAAACCTTTACAGGGATGACCGGGTTGGCCTTTTTCCCGCAAGATACCAGGCTGACAACCACTAAAACCCAAACCATTCCCAAGAGAATTTTTTTCCAGCGCCAGTCTACAGGAGGCATATTCTTTTCTCCATCTCTCGCAGGGCCTTCTGAACCTGTTTTGGGGCGGTTCCTCCCGGTGAATTCCTTTGGGACATGGCCGAACGAAGATCCAGTACGAGGTTGACATCCTTTTCAAAAACCGGATGAAAGGTTTTTAAAACCGACACAGGGATATCCTTCAGCTCCATCCCTTTCCCCAGGGCAAAGGCTACCACGGACCCCACGAGTTGATGAGCACTCCTGAAATCCAGCCCTTTTTTGACTAAGTAATCGGCCAAGTCGGTGGCCAGAAGATACCCGGTTTCCGAGGCCCGTTCCATCGAATCGGCCTTAAATGTTAAGGTCGGCCAAAGACGGCTCAACAACCGGGTGCTGTTCAGCAGGGTATCGACGGTATCAAAAACAGGTTCCTTGTCCTCCTGCAGATCCCGGTTATAGGTCATGGGCAGGGCCTTCATGACCGTCAGCACCCCCATCAAGTGGCCATAAACCCGGCCGGTCTTCCCCCGAATCAATTCCGGGACATCGGGATTCTTTTTCTGCGGCATGATGCTGCTGCCGGTACAAAAGGCATCGCTGATCTCGATAAAATCAAATTCCGAACCGGACCAGAGGATCAGTTCCTCGGCCATCCGGGAATAATGCATCATCAGCAGGGACCCGGCCGACAGAAATTCAATCACAAAATCCCGATCGCTGACCGCATCCATACTATTGGCCGAGACCTGATGAAAGCCCAGCTCCCGGGCCACCAGACCACGGTCAATGGGATAGGAAGTCCCGGCCAGGGCCGCACTGCCTAAAGGGAGGATATCGACCCGCTGCCGGACCTCGCTGAGACGCTGCTGATCCCGGAGAAACATCTCCAGATAGGCCAGAAGATGATGGCCGAGGATTACCGGCTGGGCCCGCTGCAAATGGGTATAGCCGGGAAGAATCAAATGCCCCTGATTTTTGGCCTTCTCCAACAAGGCCTTTTGCAAAACCAGCAATTCCTGTTTGAGGGCCTGGATCTGATCCCGAAGATAAAGCCGCAAATCCAGGGCCACCTGATCATTTCGACTCCGGGCGGTGTGAATCTTGCCTCCCAGGGGCCCGATTTTCCGGATCAGCCGCTTTTCCACAAACATGTGAACGTCTTCATCTTCAATGGGGAAAGACAGCTTACCCTGTTGCCATTCCACCTGAATTTCCTTCAGCCCTTTGGTGATCTGACGGGCCTCCTTCAGGGAAAGGATCCCTTGACGGGCCAGCATATTCAGATGGGCCAGGCTACCGGCCAGATCATAGGGCAGGAGCCGATAATCAAATGGCAAAGAAGCGGTAAAGACCTCCACCAGGGGATCCGTCGGCTGCGAGAACCTGCCGGCCCACAGTTTAGCCTCTTTTTTATTAGGGGGCGATTTTTTTTTCATTTCCCTTTGGTCACCAGGTGTTGAATTTTTAAACGCAGGCCATTGAGCCGGATAAATCCCTCAGCATCTTTTTGATGGTAGACCTGATCTTCTTCAAAGGTGGCAAAATCCAGACGATACAGGGATTGGGGGGATTTTCGGCCGGCCACCATGGCATTTCCTTTGTAGAGCTTTAAGCGGACGATCCCCGAGACCCGGGCCTGGGCCTCGTCCATTAATTTCTGAAGGAGTTCCCTTTCCGGAGAAAACCAATAGCCATAATAGATCAGCTCGGAATATCGGGGGATCAGAGAATCCCGAATATGCATCACCTCCCGATCCAGGGTCAAAGACTCCAAGGCCTGGTGGGCCAGGCGGATCAAGGTGCCTCCCGGGGTCTCGTAGACCCCTCTGGATTTCATGCCGACAAAACGATTTTCCACCAGGTCCACCCGGCCGATCCCGTGTTTTCCACCCAGGAGATTGAGAAAGGACAATAGCTCAACGGGCTTCATGGACCGGCCGTTGACGGCCACCGGGTCGCCTTGTTCAAAGGAGATCTCGACATATTCGGGCGAATCCGGGGCCTTCTCGGGCGACTGGGTCATCTGAAACATGTCTTCCGGCGGTTCCATCCAGGGGTCTTCCAGGATACCCCCTTCGTAGCTGATATGCAAAAGGTTGGGGTCCGAACTATAAGGTCTTTTTGGGGTAATGGGGATAGGAATCCCGTGTTGCCGGGCATAGTCGATCAGGGCCGAACGGGAAGTCAAATCCCATTCCCTCCAGGGGGCGATGATCTTCAGACCGGGATTAAGGGCCATATAGGTCAGCTCAAAACGGACCTGATCATTGCCTTTGCCGGTGGCCCCGTGGCTGACCGCTTCGGCCCCTTCGGCCTCGGCCACCGCCACTTGATGTTTGGCAATAACCGGTCGGGCCAGAGAGGTCCCCAAGAGATAAGACTGCTCATAAGCGGCGTTGGCCCGGAAGGCCGGAAAGACGTATTGGCTGACAAATTCTTCCTTCAAATCTCTGGCAATAAACTTGCTGGCCCCGGTCTGAATGGCCTTTTTATCTATCGCCGCCCAGTCCTCTTCCTGTCCCAGATCGGCTGCAAAGGCGACCACTTCAGCCTGGTAGGTTTCCTGAAGCCATTTTAAGATAACCGAAGTATCCA
>JAZDOU010000410.1:0-5538 GCA_043798385.1 Pseudomonadota bacterium | reverse complement strand
CAGCCCACGTCATGGAGAATGACCGCCGGTTCAACGATCCGCCGGTCCCCGCCTTCTGCCTTCAATAATCTGAGGCAATACTGGTGGCTGATTCGGGCATGAGGGAGGTCATTGCGGACAGCCAGGTAGGGTTCGGCCAGTCGAAAGAGCTCTTGAATAAATTGTGACCACTCCATAAAGATAATATAAGGTAGCCGGTAATATTGGTCAAGGGGGATATTTTCAGGCTTGGTACCCTTTTGTCAAAAATGAAGGGGGCGAAGACAAGGTTAATTGACGAATGAAAGAATGTATGGTAAAAGAGAACCCTCTTTGTCAGTCTATCCTTGCGGTCAACCTCTAAAGTCCAAAACCAAGATAGGGAAGTGATGACGCGGGAACTGATCATCATGGGGGGGAGCCCTTCCTTCCAAAAAAGGCTGTCCCGGTTTTTTAAGGGCCGGTACCGGCTTAAAATGGCCGGCTCCGGAGAAGAGGGGCTGGCCATGCTCCGGACCTCCAAACCCCCGATGGTCTTATTGAGCGCCCATCTGCCCGATATGGATGGGCTGGACCTTTTCAAGCGCCTGCAACAGGAACTGCCCCAATCCAAGGCCATCTTTTTTTCGACCTTCCAGGACATGGACTCCACCATCCAGGCCATGAAATTGGGGGCCTATGATTATGTCCTGGAAGAGGTCAACCTGGAGGAATTGGATCATAAGATCCAAAAAGCCATTCGTGTTTTAACCCTGAACAATAAGGTCCCCCCTCTCCAAGAACCCCCATCCCTTTCTTCTCATGGGTCAACCCTTATCGGGCAGAGCAAGGCCATGAGGGATATTTATAAATTTATCGGTTTGATCTCCAATACGACCGCCCTGGTCGGTATTCGGGGGGAGACCGGTACCGGGAAAAAGCTGATGGCCCAGGTCATCCACCAAAACAGCCCCAACCGACAGGGTCCTTTTGTTACCGTCGATTGCACCACCATCGTTGAAACCCTTTCGGAGAGTACCCTTTACGGCCACGAAAAAGGCTCTTTTACCGGAGCAGTGGAAAGTCATCCCGGCCTCTTTGAAATGGCCGCCGAAGGGACCATCTTCCTGGATGAGATCGCCGATCTCCCACTTTCCATGCAGGGCAAACTCTTGCGGTTTTTACAGGATAAAGAATACCAGCGCATCGGCGGCACCTCTCAGAAAAAATCCAATGCCCGAATCATTGTGGCCACCAACCGGGACCTTTACCAGGCCATCGCCCAGGGCAAATTCCGCAAAGACCTCTATTACCGGCTCAAAGTCCTGACGATCTATATCCCTCCCTTGCGGGAACGCCGGGAAGATATTCCCTTGTTGATCCGGCATTTTTTACACCGGGTTAATCGTGAACACCACACCCGGGTTTTAAAGATCGAAGACCGGGCGGTTCAACTGCTGATCGAATATGATTGGCCGGGAAATGTTCGGGAATTGGAAAATCTCCTGACCCTGGCTTGCATCCTGGGCAAGGAAGAGGTCATTTTGGAGGAGACGGTCAAAGAGATTCTCAATCGCAGCCAACGCCTCCCCCAGGATCGCCCGACGGTTGCCTCCCTGGGACAGGCCGAAGAGGAGATTATCAGGAGGGCCTTAAAAAATGCCCAGGGGAACCTGACCCAGGCCGCCAAGGTGTTAAAAATTTCCCGGCCCACCTTGAGGACAAAGATTCAAAAATATAACCTGTCGACTTAGCCGAAAACCGGCAAACATCTTGCCGGCCCTGGAAAAAAATTTTCCGGATCAATCATCAGCCAAACAGATCCCTTTCAAAATAGACCCTGAATTCAATCAATTTTTTTTGGCAGGTATTGGCATTGAACTTGCTATTTATAGGGAGATCATGTTTAAGATTTGGGGATTGCTGTTTTCGGATTCCGGAAACCAGAAGGGGGCCTTATGCGGTTAAATGGTAAGGTGGCACTGGTAACCGGTGCCGCCAAGGGTTTGGGCAGGGCTTTTTGTCTGGGTTTGGTTCGGGAAGGGGCCCGGGTTATGGCCGTGACCCGCAAAGATCTGGAGAACCTGGAGCAAACGGTCAAGATGATCCGCTCTTTGGGCGGAGAAGCGGAAATGGTTCAAGCCGATGTGGCCTCGGAGTCGGATACCCAGGCCATGGCCCGGGAAACGGTCAAACGATTCGGCGGCCTCGATATCCTGATCAACAATGCGGCCATTTACGACGGGATCAAGAGGAAGCCTTTTTTTGAGATTGACCTGGCGGAATGGGACCTGGTTATGGATGTCAATATCAAGGGGGCCTTTTTGTCCACCCGGGCCGTCTTTCCATTCATGAAAGATCAGGGCTATGGAAAGATCATCAATCTGGCCTCGGAGGTCTTCTTTACCGGTTCCAATGGGTTCGCCCACTACGTCGCCTCCAAAGGGGGTATCATCGGTCTGACCAGGGCCCTGGCTGTGGAGTTGGGGTCTTATAATATTTGTGTCAATTGTATTGCCCCGGGTTTTACCGATACCGAGGCCAGTCGGGGTCTGGCCGACGTCTCCAAATACGATATTTCCAAGACCCCGTTGAAACGATTGGAAAGGCCGGAAGATCTGGTTGGGGCGGCCCTTTTCCTGGCCTCTTCGGAAAGTGATTTTATTACCGGACAGACGCTGTTGATCGATGGGGGGCGGGCCATGCATTAGCCCCAAAACCCTTTATGCCAAGGTCGGTCATCTTCCCTTCTCTGGGGGACCTGATGGTCTTTAAATTAAGGTCTGTTTATCCCCTTCCTTGTGCAACAACTTTCGGGCAAGATCCGGGTCTCTTCTCATAGAGGCCATGCAAATAACCATCAAAATAAAGGAGGAAGAACCATGAAAGTGTATGACGTCGTCCCCGGTTTGGAATTTGAACCAGAAAGAGATTTTGCCCAATCACCCGCCTGGTTTCTGGATGGCACCCACTCCGTCCCGCCCTGGACCCCCATGTTCGGTTGGTTTTGGATCAACTTCTGCCGCCACGGTATGCAGTATGGGGCGGAAAAGCTGAGCCTGCCGACAGTTAAGGGTTGGGATTGGCGTTTCCATCAAGGGGGTGGATACCTGACCTTGTTGCTGGTCAAAAGTGAAGAGGAAAAGCAAAGAAGAGAGACGGAATTTCGCAAGGCTATCCTCCCTTTTATTGATGATTATGATGGTCTGTGGGGAGGATTTATTAAGGAGATTTTAGGACGCTATGAAAAGTTAAAGGCCCTGGACCTGGAGACGGCCTCTAACATTGACCTCCTGGATAACTTTGAAGAGACCATCAATACCTGCCGGCGCATGTGGGAAATCCATATGTATATGATGTACGGCACCTATACGGCCTATATCCTTTTTGAAAATATGTGCCGGGAACTGGCCGGGATCGACGATACCTCACCGCTCTTTCATAATTTGGTCTCAGGTTTTGACAATAAGGTCTTCGAAGTGGATCGCCGCCTCTGGAAATTTTCCCAAAGGGCCCGAGAGGATGGATTGGCCGATCTCTTTCTGGAAAGCAAACCCACCGAGATCCAGGGCCGCCTCCAGGAATCGCCTAAGGGAAAAGAATTCCTGAAGGCCTTTATGGCCTTTATGAACGAAGACGGCTGGCGTATGCAACGCATGTCCGAGATGAATATGCCGACCTGGGTGGAAGACCCGACCCCGGCTTTGGTCAACGTCAAACAGTTTCTCCAAAAAGGCGGGGGGTTTAACCTCGACGAGGAGAGGGGGAAAATTGCCGTTCAGCGGAAAGAGGCCGAAAAGGTGGTCTTGGCCAAGGTCCCCCAGGAGCAACGGGGCTGGTTTGAGCGTTTGATGCTCTTGGCCCAGAAGAGCGGGGTCTTCAGCGAAGAGCATGATCATTATCTGGATCTTTATACCCATGCCATGATGCGTCGCAGTGCCCTGGGCCTGGGCCGGCGTTTTGTCCAGAAAGGGACTATTAAAGATGCCGAAGACATCTTTTTCCTCATCCCCGATGAGGTTCGAAGGGCCGGGATCAACCCCGACCAGTTTGATTTGGGCTACATTGTCGATCGTCGCAAGGCCGATTGGCAGGAATGGTTAAAGACCCCCAACCCGCCGGCCTTCCTGAAAGAGGGCTTTGATCTGGATATGGCCATGGGGGTCCTGGTTCAATCGATGGATCCTATTGCCCTTAAAGTCGTCGTCGGTTCCATGCCCCAAGTCCGTCCGGAACTCAAGGCCGATCTCTATGGGAGCTGCGGTTCCCCTGGGGTGGCCGAAGGCCCGGCCCGGGTGATCATGAATGAAGACGAACTTCACCTGGTCCAAGAAGGAGACATCCTGGTGGCGGCCAGTACCTCCCCCAGTTGGACGCCGGTCTTTTCCATGATCAAAGGCGTGGTGGTTGATCGCGGGGCCAGTCTCTCTCATGCGGCCATTGTCGGCCGGGAATACGGCATCCCGGTGGTCATGAATGTCTTTGAGGGTACGGCCAAGATCAAATCCGGCCAGAGGATCAAAGTCGATGCCAATATGGGCGTGGTGTTTATCTTGGATAAATAACCAAACATTATTTTTTGACAGGATGAACCGGATAGCCTGGAGTTGTGTGCCGAGCGAGAAGAAAGGCAGACACCCAATCTTCCCGCGGACGGAAGCGGTAGTCTCCGCTGAAGGCTGATCGAGGTTTCTCGGGGTCCTCCGGAACCTGAACAAAAAACAGGTCAATCCGGTTAATTCTGTCAGACAAACTTTTTTGCGGTCAGGGAGTGACGGCATGGGCACCAAATGGTTATATTGGTTCGAGGAATTAAGCAGCGAAGATAACAATCTGGTGGGGAAGAAGTGCGCTAATCTTGGTGAGATGACCCGGTTAGGCATGCGCATTCCCCCTGGATTTGCCATATCCATAGAGGGGTACGAACGCTTTATGGCCGAAACCGGGGCAGGCGAGGAAATCCGTCGCTATGTCCAGGAACATCACGATCATTTAAAAGAAGTCCAAGCGCAGATTAAGGCCAGCCAGGCCATCCGCAATATTATAGAGTCCAAGGAAATGCCCTCTGATATGCGGGATGAATTATTCGGCTTTTACGAGCAGCTCAAAGAACGGGCCGGGGCAGAAGAGCTTTCCGTGGCCGTACGCTCCAGCGGGGCAGTCAGCATGCCGGGTCAGATGGAGAGTTATCTGAACGTCCGGTGGAAGGAATCGGTAGTCCAAAAAGTGATTCAGGTCTGGGGAAGCGCCTTTACCACCCGAGCCATAGCCTTTCGGTTGGAGAAGGGGATGGCCATGGATAAGGCCCCGATCGGAATCGCCGTCCTGAAGATGGTCGAAGCCAAATCGGCCGGAGTGGTCTTGACGGTCCTGCCGACCATCGGGGATATGTCTAAGGTGGTGGTGGAAGGGAACTGGGGATTGGGCGAGAGTGTGGTCAGTGGGGAGATCAATCCCGATCAGTTTATTGTCGATAAGGACAGTGGACTGGTGGAAAGCACGATTAATCGAAAAACAAAAATGGTCATCTATCAGGCCTCAGGGACCATAACCGCCGATATCCCGGAAGAGATTCAAACG
>JAZDOU010000407.1:0-2057 GCA_043798385.1 Pseudomonadota bacterium | reverse complement strand
GAAGATGGCAATCAGGGTTGTCTTTCCCGCCCCATTAGATCCCAGGATGCAAAAGATGGTGCCCGGGTCAACGTCAATGTCGATCCCTTTGACGGCAGGAAAAGGTCCTTTTTGTGGTTTTTAGGATAGGTTTTCGCAATCTCCGTAAGGGAGATGGCCTTCATCTGCTTCCATCTTTATTCCTGGATGGTATAATTTTTTAGCTGGACCTCTAAATTTCACCCGCTCGAAGGGTACGGTTCGGGGATAGGGTGCGGTGGCATCAACTCCGACCTTGGTGACTAAACCATCCTGGACCATGGGATTGAGAATATGTCCCGGCTTATCTTTTAGGATGATAAACCTCTTTTTGGCATTGAAACGGGTGGTAAAGGCCCATTCTACATCAATGGGATCATAGATGTTAACGTCGGCGTCAACTGCAACTACCCATTGAAGGGAAGGAAAGACCTTGAAGGTTTCGCGGATGGCCGTGTCTTGAACCCCTTCCTTACTTTTGTCTAATTGGATTACGGCCCCATAGAAACCGCACCCTCCCGGGGGGAGATAAACCGCTTTCAAATCAGGGATGACTTTTTCACGGTTAAATAAATTTTGGCCTCAGCCGTCAACCCGACGGCATTCCAGACTTCCTGACCAGATAAAACAGAATGAAAAACAGCATTTTTTAATGCGTAATGGCTTTGACCTTCATTACCCAGCGATTATCTTTTTGAGCGTAATATCCGGTTACTTCGGCGAAGGGGCCTTCCGGCTCCCTGACCTTGGGTAGTATTTCCGCTTCAATGACAAATTGGGCATCGGCATAAGCGGGTACTTTTCCGGTCTGGGCCTTGATGAAATCGATAGGTCGGCCAATGATATGGTTGGCGATGTTCGTTTTCCCGGGGCCTTGTCCCGGAATGGCCGAAACCAGCCAGGGCGCCAGACCGATTCCATTATTGATGGTTACCTCCATTGGCTGCCCTTTCTTTTTCATATGATCGAGATAGGCGCCGAGATGGCGATCCGGGTCGATTAAAAAAGAAAGTCGATTTTTTCCGGTAATCATAAGCCGATGGATCGAAATATTGGGAATCCCGGCCTCCGGGTCATTGACCACCACCACGGAGGAATCGAAGTAGGGGCCTCCGTCTTTGAGGGCGTGCACCGAACCGGGAAGATCATACAGATTGAAATCCTTAGTCAAGATCACTTCATTGGCCGGTCCCTTGTCAAACAATCTCGAAGCCAGGGCTTTTTTATCCTTCCGCCAAGCCCCGATGGCCGCCCCAATGCTGAACGGAACTTTCTCCTTTGGGGTATTAAACAGATCGTCGATTATTTCCCGGTTCCATAAGAGCCCCATAAAAACCGGGAATTTTTTTCCTTTTACTTTTTCAAAAAGAATGCATTTCTTGCCTTCATAATGTTTGGCAATTCCGGCCAATTCAAACTCCGGATCAACTTCGGTTTTCACGCGGACGAGATCGCCGGTTTTTCCCAGATAAGTAATACACTTTTTGATGTCGACCAACCGGTCGCCGGCTTCCGGTGCCATAGGTGGTTGAGCAGCTCCCGGCAAAAACAGCAAGACAGCAACGGAGAAACACATAAGCGCACCTACCACAGCAAATGATTTGAAAGTCCCACGATAATGCTAATGGATGCTCGTCAGCAACACCAGTCCCGAACAAAGGCTAGTGACTTAACAAATAAATAATGCTATATTTGATTGACAATAACAAAAGGTTCGTTTAATATGTTTCTCTATGAACCGACCATTTCTATTGCCACCCCTAAACGGGGCAGACTTGATAGAATTACAGCGGTTGATTCGTACCCCAAGCACCTCTGCCGGTCTATACAGAAGATGCCTGCTGATCTGGCAGTTGGCTGCTGGATACAATATTGCCGAAGCGAGTCAACTGGCCCACTTACATTACACGAATGCCCACAAATGGGTCAAACGTTTCCAATCCACCGGTTTAGACAGGTTACAAGACCACCAACGAACGGGGCGTCCCCGTATCCATGGCGGAGAAATCGAAGAGTTGGTAATCAAGACCGCCACATCA
>JAZDOU010000219.1:0-4362 GCA_043798385.1 Pseudomonadota bacterium | reverse complement strand
TTCTTGTAGCGAATGAAGGCCAACAAGCCCATCAGGGCGCCCAGACCGATAAGAATGATGCCAAAGACGGAAGAATACCCCGGACTGGTGGAAAAAGAAGCCGGCGGAATGGCCTCCCCCGGGATTGTTTTTCTTAAAAACCAGCCCATCTGCCTGACAAAGAGGGCAAACTTCTCGACCACAAAACCAAAGGCCATAATGCCGATGCTGGTCCTGATCCAGGCCAGAAAGGTCCTTTCGTTGGCCATGTGGACCCGGCGGTTTTGAACCCGTCCTGAATTTTTCCCTTCCATTCTCTCAACCTTCCTTTGATTCCAAGTTAGTTTCCATCCGGAAACGGTTTTTTTTCGCCCTGGCGGTGTCAATCTGCAGGCTGTCTTGTGCGGCGTACTCCAGTACGCCTCCGCGCCACCCCGTGGTCGCCCAAGCGACCCCTTGATTTCTTTGCCAGAACAAAAAAATCCTCGTTTCCGAATTGGAAACCAATAGTTTCACATCCGATGTTTCCGGATGGAAACAATTTAGATCATCGCCAACTCTTTTGGAGGTGATTAACTGTTAGAGATGGTGTTTAAGTCCCGGATGATTTTTTCGATTTCCGGTTCGATCGGACCAGCGGTTCGGACCTGAAGGCAATGTGATTTAATCGGGTCAACAACAGGATCGAAATCGCACCGTTGCTGATGGAATAGTTCCCAGCGGCCGTCGGAGACGGCCTTGGTCTCTGTGCCTCGTTGATCCAGGCGCCTCTGGATTGTTTTCAAGGGGGCCCGGCATTCCAGGAATCGGACCCGAGCTCCGGTCTGATTGGCCAGATCCATCAGGAGAAGACGTTCGGCTTGCCGTTTGTAGGAGCCGTCTAAAATAACCGAGTGCCCGTGTTTTAATTTTTTTTCGGCCTCGTCCCGCATCTTACGGTAGGTCTTTCGGGAGATCGTTTCCGAGTAAAGGCCCTTCCCAAAAGACACCCATTTTCTGGCGGTTGGTGAAATCCCGACCAGGGTCTTCCTGGTTTCATCCGAATTGAACAAGCGCCAGCCGGTTCGTTTGGTCAGTTCCCTGGCCAGAGTGGTCTTGCCTGTCCCCATCAGCCCAAAGACGACCACTAAACGGGCGGGGTGATCCTTTTGGATATAATGATAGGCCAGGTGATAATATTTTTTGGCTAAGCGGCTTTCTGCCTTTCTTTCTCGGGCTGAACATTTAGGGTCCTCCGAGGTAAAGGAGTGGATCTTGGCCCGAACATAAGCCCGGTAGCTTTTATAAAAATTGAGCAGACGGGGGAGTTCCTGGTCCCCGGAAAGCCGCACAAAGTCCCTGATCAAAAGCTCGGAGAGGTCCGGGCGGCCATGAAAATCCAGATCCATGGCCAGAAAGGCCAGATCGCAAGCGATATCCGAATACCGGAAGCGGTGATTAAATTCGATACAATCGTAGATTTGGACCCTCTTGTCCAGGCAGATATTGGCGGAATGGAGGTCTCCGTGACAGTCCCGGATACGACCCTCCTGGAGACGTTTTTTGAAGAGGGTTTTCTCCTTCACTAAAAAATCCCTGGTTGCGGAGATAAGGTGATGATAGCTCCCGCTATCGATCAAGCGATCCACATAGGGCCGGGTCTGGACGAAGTTTTCTTCGCAATTCTTGGCGATGACTTCGATTTGCCCAAAATGATTGACCCCTTGGCCGGTCCGACCTTTCCGATAAAAGGGAACCAACTTGCGGACCAGGGTCCGGATGTCTTTTTTCCCTACTTCACCGGCGGCCAGCAACCGATTCATCATCCGCTCCTGGGGCATCTCCCGCATTAAAACGGCATATTCCAGGATAGGCCCTTTCCCGTTGATAACCGGTTTTCCGCTTTGGGAGGTTATCTTGACCACCCCCAGATAGAGTCCCCGGGTCAGGCGGCGATTCAACAGGACCTCTTGTTGACAGTAATAGTGCCTCTTGGCCAGGGTGGTAAAATCCAGAAAATCGAAATCAACGGATTTTTTTATTTTATAGACCAGGCCGCCGGTCAAAAAGATATGGGAGATGTGGGTTTGGATATGGTCGATTTTGGATGGTGGCTCAGGATAAGGGGCCGGGGTCAACATGGCCTGAATGACGGTTTCTTGATCTATCAAAACGGAACCCAATCTTTATTTGAAAGGATTAACAGGATTTATCCCGGGTATCCTGCCAATCCTGTCAACTGTTTTTTTAATACCCTTTTCCTGAAGCATTAATCAAAAAGCGGTATGATCTCAAACCGGTTCACATCCACCAGCCCTTGATCGGTAATCTTTAATTCCGGTATGACAGGCAAGGCCAGGAAAGAAAGGGTCATAAAGGGGTCTGGTTGCGGGCAGCCGGTTAGGGGCACGGCCTGAAGCAAGATCTCCTGCTGTTGAATGACCTCTTCGATCGGTTGATCGGACATCAGCCCGGCGATCGGCAGGGGAAGTTGGGCGGCCACCTTCCCCTGAGAGACGACCACCAGCCCGCCCTGCATTTTTTCAATGGTCTGAACGGCCAGGAGCATATCCTCCGGGTCACGCCCAATGACGACAATGTTGTGAGAATCGTGGGCGACTGAAGAGGCCAGGGCCCCTTGAGTCAGCCCAAAGCCCTTAACCAGACCCAGTCCCACATTTCCGGTCCCTTTATGTCGTTCTACACAGGCCAGGATCACTAAATCTTCTTCAGGATTCAGGGCCACCAGGCCCTTCTTTCCCTGGACCTTGTGCCGGATTTTCCGGGTCAGGATTTGATCGGGAATCAATTCAATGACATTAGCCCATTCCCCCCGGATCGGGATTGTAAATTTTTCCAGATTAAGGGCCTTAATCCGCATGACGGATACCTCTATCGCCCGGTCTTGGGGCGGAGGATCTCCTAAAAAACGGCCCTCCCGGGCCATTAGCTTTCCTTTTTTATAGACCGCTTCTACTTCCATGGAAGGCAACGATTTCAAGATATTCAGATCGGCCTGGTACCCGGGGGCAATGGCCCCTAACCGGCGGAGCCCAAAATACTCCGCCACATTAAGGGTTGCCATTTGAATGGCTAAAACAGGATTTAAGCCCAATCCAATAGCCTTCCTGAGGACAAAATCGAGGTGGCCTTCCTGTTGGAGATCTTCCGGGTGACGGTCATCAGTCACCAAAAGACAGCGACGGGCGTTACAGGAAGTCACCAGGGGGAGTAAGTCCTGTAAGTTTTTGGCCTTCGAGCCTTCCCGGATCATCAAGACCATTCCCAGGGAGAGTTTTTCTCTGGCTTCTGAAAGCCTGAAGGTTTCATGATCGGACCTGATCCCGGCAGTCAGATAGGCGCAAAGATCCTTGCCGGATAACAAGGGGGCGTGCCCGTCTTTGATCTCGTTTTGAAAGGCGGTTATTTTTTTTAAAACCTCCCGGTCTCCTGCCAGGACACCGGGGAAATTCATCATCTCGGCTAAGCCCAGTATCCTGGGGTGTCGCCTGAGGACTTTTAAGTCTTCCGCTGATAAAGTGGCCCCGGAGGTTTCCAGAGGGGTAGCCGGGACACAAGAGGGGGCCATGAAATAGATCTCCATTGAAAGCCCTTGACTGTTTTTCAACATGAACTCAACGCCGGCCAAACCCAGGACATTGGCCATTTCATGCGGATCGGCTACCAAGGTGGTGGTCCCGTGGGGCAGAAGGACCGGGGCCAGGTTGGCAGGGGTCAGCAGGGTACTTTCGATATGAAGATGTCCGTCAATGAACCCGGGGCAGATGAAGCGATTTCGACAATCTATGGTTTCCAGGCCCTGGTAAGAACCCAGGCCGACAATACATTCTTCGGAAATAGCCACATCGGTTTTCTGGATGTCACAGGAGAAGACATTAATAACCCTACCGCCTTTAAGCACCAGGTCGGCAGGGATTTCTCCCCGGGCGGCACGGATCAGTTTTTGGAGTTTGCTAACGGTCATGGATTAATACACCTTTAACACCAGGGGCAGGGTCCAGAGAGCCAAAAAAGAGCCAAGTGCGGAGGCAATACCTAATGCTGGTAACCTTGAACCTTGAACGTTGAACTTTTTCAGGTTCTATAATCGGCATTGATGCGGACATATTCCAGGGAAAGGTCACAGGTGTAGACCGACGTTTTGATGGTTCCCTGATGCAGGTGGATCCGGATGGTCAGGACAGGCTTTTTTAAAATCTCTCCTGCCAGGACTTCTGCTTTGGTCCCTTGGCTGATCCCATTTTTGACCACCTGAATCGCATCAAAATAGATGTCCACCCGGTTGGGATCAAAGGAAACGCCGGACCGACCCAGGGCGGCCATAATTCTACCCCAATTGGCATCCTGACCGAAAAGGGCCGTCTTCACCAAAGGAGAGTTGGC
>JAZDOU010000207.1:0-5496 GCA_043798385.1 Pseudomonadota bacterium | reverse complement strand
CCTGTGAAAGAAAAAATTCACTATAAAGTCAAAAGAGGGGAGACTCTCCGGACCATTGCCAGAAAATTCAAGGTATCCCCGGATGATTTAAGACGTTGGAATAAAATGGATAAAAATAAATTGGTCCGGACGGGAGAAATCCTGAAAATCTATCCCCATTAGAATAATCTCGCCTTTGTTAAGGACTATGACCGAACCGATTAGAAAAGGTAAAAAGCCCAGGAGAACGTTTAAATGTCATTGTTGCAATAAAGGCGAGGCGTTTTGCTGGACTTGCCGTTGCGGATTTCAAATCTGCCAGCGATGTCTATCCGAGAATGCCTGGGGCCTGACTTGCAATAATATAACCTGGATCTGTCCTGATTGCGGAGCCGATCGTTCTTTTTAATCATAACCAACAACTCCATCCTGTTTATTTGTTCTTTGGGCCGAATAGGCTTGACAATTTAAAACCCATATTTATAATAATAATTACCATTATTAAAAAAACTATCCTGACGAAATATCCAGATTTCCGGATTGAACAGACAGCCGTAAGCTTAAGGGAATATTTAGGGGCGTTTTTGTTAAAGGCTAAAAGCTGAAAGCTATCACCTGAAAAACTTTTTCCGGATGAGTACACCATAGGCAGGAAATGAATTCCAACACCAAAAAACTCAGACAAACGGACGCTCGCCGCGTTATCCTTGAAGAAATTATGAACCTTGATTCCCATCCCACGGCTGATGAGGTCTACGAAATCGTCAGGAAACGTCTCCCCAAGGTCAGCCTGGGGACCATCTACCGGAATCTGGAGATTCTATCCGGAAAGGGGCTGATCCAAAAACTGGAGGTTGGAGGGTCCCAAAGGCGTTTTGATGGAAATACCGACAACCACTATCATCTGCGATGCCGGGAGTGTGGCCGGGTAATCGATTTGACAACCAAACCTTTGAAAGAAATTGAGGAAACCATCCCTCAACTGTCTGATTGGGAAATCCTTGGTCATCGATTGGAACTGATTGGGATCTGTTTGTCCTGTAATCCCATTAAATTAAAACAAAATCTATCCAAGGCCGATCTGGAAAGGTCGATCTAGACCCCCAACTTTATCCTTGTCAACGGGAAGTTGGACATCAACGGTGCCTTAATTGGGCCTTTGTAAAACCCTAAACCGAAAGGAGAACCCCTAATGGAATTTAAAGGATCCAGGACCGAAAAAAATATCCTGACGGCCTTTGCCGGTGAATCCCAGGCCAGAAATCGGTATACCTATTTTGCCGGCCAAGCCAGGAAAGAAGGATTGATTCAGATGGCCCTCATCTTTGAAGAAACGGCCAATCAGGAGAAAGAACACGCCAAACGGTTTTTCAAATTACTTCAAGGCGGAGAAGTTGAGATTCAGGCCGCTTATCCGGCCGGTGTAATCGGGACAACGGCTGAAAACTTAAAGGGAGCAGCCGCTGGGGAGCATTATGAATGGAGCGAGATGTATCCGGGTTTTGCCAAGATAGCCAGGGGAGAAGGTTTTGAAAATATCGCCAAGATTTTGGACTTTATTTCCGTGGCTGAGAAGCAGCATGAAAAGAGGTATCTGGGCCTCCTGGCCAACGTGGAGGCCGGGAAGGTGTTTAAAAAGGAAAAACCGGTTGTCTGGCGCTGCTTAAACTGCGGCTATCTTCATGAAGGCGTTGAAGCCCCGGGAGAGTGTCCGGCCTGTGCCCATCCCAGGGACTATTATGAATTATTGGCTGAAAACTGGTAATAAGGCCTGAGGCCTGGGGATCATTGACCCCTAATTTTTTTAAAAAAGGAGAAACTAACATGACAGAACGATTGCAGGTTTACAAATGTGAGGTTTGCGGTAACATAGTAGAGGTGCTTCATGCCGGCAAGGGAGAGTTGGTTTGTTGCGGCCAGCCCATGAAATTATTCGTTGAAAATACGGTGGATGCCTCCAAGGAAAAGCACGTCCCGGTGATTGAAAAAACCGCTTCCGGTTTCAAGGTCAAGGTGGGGGCCGTAGCCCATCCTATGGAAGAAAATCATTATATCGAATGGATTGAAGTGATTGCCGATGGGAAGGCCTATCGCCAATTCCTCAAACCTGGAGAGGTCCCGGAGGCCCAGTTTGAGATCCAAGCCACCCAGGTAACGGCCAGGGAATATTGCAGCCTTCACGGGCTCTGGAAGGCCTAAGAAAGATGCCGAGTCCAAGCCAATGTTCGCTTGAGATGCTGGCTGCGGCCCTGGAGATGGAAGAGAAGGGAAAGGTTTTTTATAAAAAGGCCGTGATTTCTTGTCAAAACCCCCAGTGCCGGGAGATTTTTTCAGCCCTGGCAGAGGAAGAAGTGATTCATATCGGCCGGATTAAGCAAATCCATGAAACACTGACCTCCGGGCAATGCTGGACCAGGGATTGGGAATCGCTAAAAGGCCCCCATGAGGATCTGGGTGCCCTTTTTCAAGACCTGGCGGCTAAGGCAAGAACCAGGATCAAGGCCGAGACCAGTGATCTGGAGGCCGTCGATATCGGGTTGGATTTTGAATCGGCCAGTGTGACTTTCTATCAGAACCACCGATCCAAGACAACCGATCCAATCGAGGCGGCCTTTCTGGACCGAATGATCCTGGAAGAGGAGGAACACCTGAACGCCTTGAAAGATACCCGTTATTACCTGACTGATCCGGAGGGGTGGTTTATGGAAAAAGAACATGCCGGGTTAGATGGGGTCTGATGACCTCACCATCCGTAAACATCGTCATTGGCGGTGAAGCCGGGCAGGGATTGTTAACGATAGGCCTGTTACTGGCCAAAGGCCTGGTCCGGTGCGGGTACTCTATTGTAGTCACCCAGGGGTATCAATCCCGAATTCGAGGAGGGCACAATACCTATTCCATTCGAGCCAGTAGTAAAGAAATTTCGGCTCCCGGGAAATCGATTGATCTGCTGATTGCCCTCGATGCTCAGAGCGTGGATATCCATAGGCCGGAGCTTTCTCCCGGGGCCCTTATGGTGGTTGATAGCGATTGGGAGATTAAGGGATCGGGATGTTTGGCGGTCCCTTTTCTGAAATTAGCTGCCAACCGATTCGCCAACGTCCTGGCCTTAGGTGTGGCTGGAGGCCTGCTGGGGTTGCCTGAGGAAATCCTCGGCCGAGCCGTAGAGGAATCTTTCAGTCATAAGGCCCTTTCAGTCAGGGAGGAAAACCGAAAGGCCTTGAAAACGGCTTATCAATGGACTTTTGCCCAGGCCGTCCCCTTTCCCAAGCTGGGACCCACCTCCAATCTTCCAGCCCGCCTGATGATTAATGGAAACGAGGCCATTGCCCTCGGGGCCCTGTCGGCAGGGTTAAAATTTTTGTCCTTCTATCCGATGACTCCAGCCACCTCCATCGCCCTTTCCCTGGCTGCTCAGGCTGAAACGCTGGGATTGATCGTCGAACAGGCCGAAGATGAAATTTCGGCCATCAATATGGCCATCGGGGCTTCTTTTGCCGGTGCCCCCAGTATGGTCTCCACCTCAGGAGGGGGTTTTGCCTTGATGGTGGAGGGGGTCAGCCTGGCCGGGATGACTGAAACTCCACTGGTCATTGTGGTGGCCCAGCGCCCTGGGCCGGCCACCGGACTACCAACCCGAACCGAACAAGGGGACCTGGAATTTATTTTACATGCCGGTCATGGTGAATTTCCCAGGGCGGTCTTTACCCCCGGAACAGTGGAAGAATGTTTTCATCTGATTCGAAAGGCCTTGGAACTGGCCGAATCCTTTCAAACCCCGATCTTTTTGCTGACCGATCAATTTTTGGCTGACTCCTATCGGGCGGTGATCCCTTTTGAAGTAAGAGCCCTTTCATCGGTTCGTCCCCTCACCGATTGGCCTGATCCAACCAAGCCGTACTTTCGTTATGCCCTCAATGAAGAAAGCCGATCGCCTCGTCTGCTTCCGGGAAGGAGCCAGCATTTGGTGGTGGCCGACGGCGATGAGCATACGGAAGACGGCCATTTAACCGAGGATTTGACGGTACGAAAACAGATGGTGGAAAAGAGGCTTCGCAAGTTGAAGGCCTTAACCCGGCAGGTCATTCCCCCGGAATTCAGCGGGGATTCAAGACCGGAAATGTTGCTGGTGACTTGGGGATCCAGCAGGGGATCTGTTTTGGAAGCTGCCGAACGGCTGAGACTTAAGGGAAAACGAGTGGGGGCCCTTCATTTTTCGCAAGTCTGGCCCCTGGTGCCGGAACAATTTGGTTCTTTGTTAGAAGAGGCCGGGGAAGTTATCGGGGTGGAAGGAAATGCCACCGGCCAACTGGCCCGCCTGATCCGCCGAGAGACTGGTTTCCTGATCGCCAAACAGGTGCTGCGCTATGACGGACTGCCGATAACACCGGATTATATCTTAAAACAGGTGGAGGATTGGAGTCCTTCCCTCTAATCTCAAGCCAAGCACTCCTTTAAACGGAATTTATCAATGGTCACATTGGAAGATTACGGAACTTTTGAAACCGCCTGGTGCCCGGGCTGCGGAAACGTTTCCATCCTCCAGGCCCTAAAACAGGCCTTAGTCGGCCTGGGTCTAAAACCCCATCAGGTCCTGCTGGTATCGGGTATCGGTCAAGCGGCTAAAACGCCCCATTATTTACGGGCTAATGTCTTTAACGGCCTTCATGGTCGATCCCTGCCCGTGGCTACGGGCGCTAAACTGACCAACCCGGATTTAACGGTAATTGCCGAAAGTGGTGACGGATGCCATTACGGGGAAGGAGGCAATCATTTTTTGGCGGCCATCCGTCGGAATAGTGATCTGACCCTGCTGGTCCATAACAATCAAATTTATGGCTTGACCAAAGGCCAGGCCAGTCCGACTACGCCCGAGGGTCAGGTTACCAAGGCCCAACCTCAGGGTGTGCCCTCCGCCCCTTTCAACCCTCTGGCCGTGGCAGTCGCCATGCAGGCCGGTTTTGTGGCCCGCGGTTTTTCAGGAATGACTGATCATCTGACCCTTTTGATTCAACGAGCCATATCCCATCGAGGATTTTCGGTGGTGGACATCTTGCAGCCCTGTGTTTCTTTCAACAAGGTTAATACCCACGCCTGGTATAAGAAGCGCTGTTATGAATTGCCGAACGACTACGACCCCACCCTTTGGGAAATGGCGATGAAGAAGGCTATGGAGTGGGGAGAACGGATCCCGGTAGGCGTCATTTATCGAAACGAACGGCCGACCTATGAAGACCATTTCCCGGTTTTGAAGGATGGTCCCTTGGTGGGGCGGGGAGTGGATCAAGAGAAGCTAAGGCGGATCCTGGAAGGATTTATCTAAGTTTCCGGATGGCATTATCTAAGGAGAAGAGATTATGAAAAGGATCCTGAGTGGTAGCTGAAAGGACCCATCAGATGAATGACCGCCTGTCCTGGCGGCTTTTCGGCCTCATCTATGCCCATCCCCACCCCAAGTCACCGGACACGACCATTATTCGAAATAAGTCCGGCCTGCCTTTACCTACGGAGTTGACC
>JAZDOU010000206.1:0-3316 GCA_043798385.1 Pseudomonadota bacterium | reverse complement strand
GAGATATTGGGAGAACTCGAAGAACACTCGGGGCATTCTTTTTTGGAGGCCGATCCCGGGCAGGTGGCCTTTCTTTTAAAGGAGGCCCATGACCGAAAATCGACTTTATCTCCCGAAGACGAGGGGATTTATGTCGCCATCCTCAACCGGTTAAGTGGTTTGACAACGATTAATCCCCTCCCGATAATCAGATCACTTTTCTCTCCGGACCCGACGGACCCAGCGGTTTCTTTGGATCTGGAGCGAATCACTTCTATCCCCGAGGTGTCCTATTATCTGCCGGCGGAGGAGGTGATCGAACCCTATCAAAGGGCCATTCAGGAGGTCCAGGAAGGCATTCTGATCCTCAGTCAAGCCCAAAAAAGAGAGCAAGTCCATGAAATCGTCCTCCGGGCGAGCCGAGAGATTTTTAAGGGCCAGGGGAGAACCGGGCTGGTAAGGTATCTGGAGGAGGCGGCCTATCTTTATTACCTTAAGGGACAATTAGAAGAGGCCAAGGTCCTTTTTTCCGCCACGCATTTTTTGAATAACCAAGGGGAAAAAACAGAGACCGAGGAAAATCCCCTTTTGATTCGGTTGGTAGAAACCGCCCTGTTGGGGGAAGGGTCTTTGGAAAATGAGGAGTCTCAAGTCGAGGATAGTGAACGGAGTGAAGGGGGGATAATTATTCCTCCCTGGATTAAGAAATAGGGAGAGAGTTCATGATCACTTTGCCGATAAGCACCTCACAACAAACAGAGTTCCTGGATATTACCCGGGAAGTTGAAAAAGCGGTTTTAAGTTCCAAGATGTCGGCTGGACTGGTCCTGGTTTTTGTCCCTCATACGACGGCCGGGATTACGATTAATGAGGGCGCCGACCCCAGTGTTCAGGAAGACATCTTGCGAACACTCAATCAGGTGATCCCCTTTAAAGGCCCTTATCGCCATGGGGAGGGGAATTCACCGGCCCACATAAAGGCCAGCTTGATCGGCTCTTCGGTTATGGTCATTATTGAGGCCGGACGCCTGGTCCTGGGTACCTGGCAATCCATCTTTTTTTGTGAATTTGACGGCCCCAGGACTCGGAAGGTCATGATAAGGATTATTTCCACTTAACCGTTGCATAAAAAACAGGCCGAAAGAGTTTTTAAACCAATAACAATGAAGGGGGAAATAATTCAGATCCGGGAAGTGTCTATTTTACCTTTGAGCCAACTAAGAATCATTCTTTTTTGACCGGGCCAGGACCTTTGGCCGGTTCCCTGCCGACGACCAAGGAATAGATTTTTTCTTTTTCGAAATATTTCTGGGCCACTTCATAATTAAAGCTTGAATTCAGCAAGAGGATAAACGTACAATCAGAACCCTTTTTGGCTAAACTAAAGGATAACAGGGTTGGGGATTGGACTTTATCGAATTCAATCGGTACGATATAACGATCGATGTTTTTAAAGGTAACGACAAGGCGGGAACCCTCGGCGATCTTATCGGCTGTAATTTCAGGGAAAATTTTACGGTCCAGGGCGATATTAATGCGGAGGGCGGTTTCTTCTTCTTTAATAGAGATGGGGCCAAAGGAAAGCGGATTTTTTTCCGAAGAGGGAGGTAGTTCTTTTTTAGAAGGGGTTGTTGGAGCCGGAGGAGCTTCTTTGACCTTACTTGAAGGGATCTCTCCATTTGGTTTGGGAGTGAAAATCTGGAAGGTTTTAATGATCTTTTTCTGAATTAATTGGTTTCCTTTTCGTTTGGCTTCTTCCCGGTCCTTGAAACCGTCTAAATAGATGATAAACCATTTTTTCTTTGACGGGTCTTCACGAAGGAGTTGTTTGGCCTTAATGCTATGGGATTTTAGGCGTTTCAGCTCTTTCTGGGCGGCCGCCTGGGTTGGGCAAGAGGCTATTTGGAGACGGAAAGGGATCGAAGGAGGCGGGGGGGATTCCTTGACCAAGGTTGGTTTCTCTTCTTTTGTTTCTTCAGAAAAAATGGGGCCAATGTAAACCGGACTATTTCCTGGAAGAGGTTTGGGCTCTTTTTTAGGGGGGATTGGAGAGGGAAGGGGAGGCTTTTCGACCTTGACAGGGGCCGTTTCTTTTGATTTGTGGAGAGAAACCCTGAAATTGCGGATGATGCCATTCTGGATTAATTCGTTTCCATGTCGGGCCGCTTCCTCTTTGGTTTGGTAACCCAAAATATAGATGACAAACCAGGTTTTTCTGGAACGATCTTCCCAGGGGAACATTTGAGCCTGAAGGTTATAAGACTTCAGGTGTTCAATTTCTTTCCGGGCACTTATTTCGGTGGGCAGGGAAGCCACCTGGAGATCAAATCGGGCGGGATCCAGGGCCCAGAGATTTTCTCCCGGATTCCATAGGGAAAGCGGATTGCTGATGAGGAGTCCGGCTAAGGCCAGGGTGATAACAAATCGTTTCATGACAGTTCCAAACCTTAAGAGCCAATCATTTTTTTCTTTATATCACAATTAAGGTAGATTATGCAATTCTGAAAAGATGACGCCACATACAAATTCAATGGATTCCCCATAGCAAACCGGTTCATGACTCCCTACAAAATAGTCTATTACATCTCAGGGCATGGCTTTGGACACGCGGTCCGTTCCATCCAAATCATTAATGAATTGCTTGGTTTGGGTTGCCAGGTCTGTATAAAAACCATTGCCCCGGCCTTTTTGTTCAAGGAAGGATTGGCCCAACCGGTGGAGGTGGTGCCTGAAAGATTTGATGTGGGCCTTTGGCAGTTGGATAATATCCATTTTGATCTTCAAAAAACAAAACAGCAGGTGAAGGAATTATTGAGTTCGGCCGAAGTGCTGATCGAGAAGGAGCAAAGGTTTTTATTAGATCAAGGGGTTTCAGGAATTATATGCGACATCCCCTTTATCCCCTTGGCCGCGGCCGAAAGGATAGGGTTGCCGGCTATCGGGGTCAGCAATTTTTCCTGGGATTGGATCTATGCTTCTTACGGGAAAAGGGATCCGGAATGGAAGGCCCTGGCCGAAAGGATCCAAAGGTATTACCAGGCAGGAGGGCTCTTATTGCGGCTCCCTTTTCACGGGGACATGGAGGCCTTCCGCCAGATTGAAGATATCCCCTTAGTGGCCAGGAAGTCTAAAATGGGAAAGGTGGCCATTAGACAAGCCCTTGGCCTTTCAAAGGATCGAAAAATCGGTTTGATTGGGTATAGCCAATTGGAATTGCCGGAAGGGGCCCTCAAAAAGATCGAGCAGTTGTCGCCAGAGTATCTGTTTCTCCTTAAGCCCCCATTGAATTGGACGGCCTCTGTTTTCAGGCGGGTTGACGATGCAGGGGTTTCATTTG
>JAZDOU010000281.1:0-5085 GCA_043798385.1 Pseudomonadota bacterium | reverse complement strand
CACACCGCCTTCTACATGGTGGCCGCCTATTGTATCTATTACCTGACCGGCAAGATCGGCTTTAATCCCGTCCTGGGGATGCTGGGGGCCGTTGCTGCGGTCACTGTGCTGGGTTTGCTGGCCTACAAATTTTTAATCAATCCGATCCGGGAACACGAGGCCGCGGTGCTGATCGCCACCATCGCCCTGGCCATAATCTTTCAAGAGGTTATGCTCCGGATCTTCACCGGAGATTTTTTAAGCGTATCGTCTCTTATTAAAGGATACTTTGTCCTTTTGGGGGTCAAGGTCTTCTACCAACAGTTGCTGACCTTTGGCGTGGTCCTGATCATCCTGCTGGCCCTGTGGTTTTTGTTAATGAAGACCAAATTGGGTCTGGCCATCCGCTCCATAGCCGAGGACCGGGAGGTGGCCAACCTGATGGGTATGAACGAGAGCCGTCTGGCCATGATCACCCTGGGCATCTCGGTCGGTCTGGCCGGAATTACCGGGGCGGTGATTGTCCCTCTGACCATCCTTAATCCATTTATGTGGATGGAGCCCTTGATCATGATGATGGCAGTCGTCGTCCTGGGGGGACTGGGCAGCATCAAGGGGAGCTTTGTGGCGGCCTATATCCTGGGGTTTGCCGAGGCCTTGGTGGTTTTTTTGATCCCCAAAGGCGCTTTCTTAAAGGGATCCGTCGCCCTGTCGATCATGATCCTGGTCCTGTTGATACGGCCGGAAGGCCTCTTTGGTATCGTCTTTGAGGAAGAGAGGTAGGCATGGGTTTTCCTGGCCTGTATTTAAGAAGGTTTATTACTCTGATACGGGGAGAGGTGCTGGTCCTCCCCAGTCGAATCATCGTGGCCCTTTTCTTTTTGGTCCTCCTGGGTCTGCCATTAATAAGCCAGGATCCTTATGTGATTCGTATTATCATTTTAACCAGTATCTTTGCCATCCTGGCCGCCAGTTGGGACCTCTTGTCCGGTTTCACCGGCCAGATGAATTTCGGCCATGCCCTTTTTTTCGGGGTAGGCGCCTATACCTCCGCCATACTCAATATCAGCGTCCATATCCCCTCTTGGGGAAGTGTGCCCTTGGGGGGCGTGGCCGCGGTCCTGGCCGGTCTTATTATCGGCATCCCCTGCCTTCGTCTGAAACATACCTACCTGGCCCTGACCACCCTGGCCTTTCCGATTATACTACTGGGGATCGTCTTTGCCCTGCCGGACCTAACGGGCGGCGAATTGGGGATCTCCGGGCTGCAGCGTCTTACCAACTCCCTGCTCGGCAATTACTATATTCACGTCGGGCTCATGCTGGTCCTGTGTACCGTCATGTGGAAGATAACCGACTCCAATACCGGCATTATTTTTCATGCCATCCGCGAGGATGAGCTGGCCGTAAAGGCCTCAGGCATCAACACCACCCGTTATAAACTGTTGGCCTTTTGCCTGAGCGGCTTTTTTGCCGGCATCTCCGGGGGACTTTATGCCCACTATATGAGGATAGCCGGCCCTTCCACCCTGGAAGTCTCCATGTCTTTTTCAGTGGTCATCTGGGCGGTCTTCGGAGGAATGGTGACCATCTACGGACCGGTTGCGGCGGTGTTTATCCTTTTCCCGCTTTTAGAATTCGTCCGCTTCTGGCCGGAGTACCGCACCATGATCTTTGCCGCCGTGGTCTTATTGATCCTCCTGTATATGCCGGAAGGATTGATCCCCTGGGTGCGAGATAAGATTGAAAAAATTTGTCCCCGCTGCAAAATTAGAAATGTAGCCACCCGGAAAACCTGTCGGGTGTGTACGGCGGGTTTGGATTAAGAACTATAAGCAATAAAGGATTCCATGGGCCACTGAATGCAGGTTACTCGTTACTGGTTAAAAACGAGGAACGAGAAACCAGCAACCAGTAACGAACATCGAATCCTTGAACTCTATTTTCATAATAACCAAAGGACTTGATTATGACCCCTAAAGAAATTTATTTATCCAAGCCTTGGCTTAAATACTACTCGGAAGGGGTGCCGGCAGAAATCGATATCCCCGATATTTCCGTACCGGAGTTATTCACCCGGATCGTTGAAAAATACGGCAACAAGCCGGCCTTGATTTTTTACGGCAAAAAGATGACCTACCGGGAACTCCGGGAGTTGACCGACCGCCTGGCCACCGCCTTGGCTGATTTGGGGATAAAAAAAGGAGATACGGTGGCTTTGTATCTCTTAAACAGCCCTCAGTATGTGATTTCCTATTTCGCCATTTTGAAGTTGGGGGCCAAGGTTACACCTATCAGCCCGGTCTATACCAGTATCGAAGTAAAGCACCAAATCCAGGACAGCGAGGCCAAGACCGTAATCTGCCAGGATATCCTTTATGATAACTTGGATAAGGCCGGAGTCGAACCGGAACGGGTGATCTTAACCAGCATTGAGGAATATCTGCCGGCCCTGAAAAAATTTTTCGGCAAAAGCACCCAGGCCAAGGCCTATGGCGGGAAGAAGGCCCCCACAGTGGAATCGATTAACAAACCAGGGGTCTATTCCTTTCAGGGTCTGCTAAAAAAATACCCCCCCCAGCCTCCCCAGGTGGCCATTGATCCCCGAAATGACCTGGCGGCCTTGCCTTACACCGGGGGGACCACCGGTCTTCCGAAGGCCGCTATGTTGACCCACCGTAATCTCGTTTCCCTTCAGGGCCAGGCCCTGGCCTTTTGGCCCATATTCGAAGAAGGGAAAGAGGTGGTCATCGCCTTTTTGCCCTTTTTTCATATCTACGGCCAGGTGGTGGTCATGCTGGGCGGACTGGCTCAGGGGGCGACCCTGGTCCTGTTCACCACTCCGGATATTGAGGAGATCTTATCGGCCATGGAGCGCTATCAGGTCTCCGGCTTTTACGGCGTGCCGACCCTCTTTGAATATCTCAAAGAATACGAGAAAACCGACCGGGTCAATTGGAAGCGGCTCAAGTTGATTGCCTGCGGG
Organism: Pseudomonadota bacterium; assembly: GCA_043798385.1. Classification (GTDB taxonomy): domain Bacteria; phylum Desulfobacterota; class RBG-13-43-22; order RBG-13-43-22; family RBG-13-43-22; genus RBG-13-43-22. Next base: position 2,120 of record JAZDOU010000281.1, on the reverse strand, counting down.
GCCGATACCCTCCACGAATCAACCGTCGAGGCCTGGGAAAAACGCACCGGAGCCAAGATCTTTGAAGGGTATGGAATGACCGAAACCACGGCCGTCAGTCACAGCACCCCTCTCGAGCGGCCCAAAAGGGGATCCTTCGGGGTGCCTTTGCCTAATGTCAAGGCGGCCATCGTGGAGCACGAAGGGACTGAATTCCTTCCGGTGGGGGAAGTGGGTGAATTGATTTTGTGCGGCCCGAACATCATGCAGGGCTATTGGAAGAGACCGGATAGCACCAAAGAGTCCATGATGGAAATTGATGGGGAGATGTGGCTGCGCACCGGGGACCTGGTCAGTATGGACGAAGAGGGGTATTTCCACTTCTTCGACCGCAAGCGGGACCTGATCAAATATAAGGGCTATTCGGTTTTCGCCCGTCATGTGGAGGAAGTGCTCTATCAACATCCCCAGATCAAGGCCGCCGGAGTGGTGGGGGTACCGGATCCCAAAGTGGGCAACCTGATCAAGGCCTATGTCGTTTTGGAAAGTGAGGCCAGGGGCAAGGTCTCCGAAGAGGAAATTTTAGAATTCTGCCGCCAGAAGCTGGCCCATTACAAAGTGCCCAAGATCATCGAATTCCGGGGCGAGCTACCCAAGACCGATGTGGGCAAGGTCTCCCGGCGGGAACTCCGAGAAGAGGGGGAGGAGGCCTGATATGGCTGGTCCATTCCTGGAAGTGGAGGCCTTGAACAAGGGTTTTGGGGGCTTGCGGGCGGTCAACAACATCCATTTTCGCATGGAGCAAAAAGAGGTCCTGGGCCTTATCGGGCCCAACGGGGCCGGGAAAACCACCTTGCTGCGTTTACTCACCGGGATCCTGAAACCGGATTCGGGAAGCGTTAAGTTTAAGGGAACGCAACTGGTGGGTCGTAAAACCTGGGATATCGTCAATATGGGGGTGGCCTGCACCTTTCAAAATATGCGCCCATTCCGCCGTCTGCCGATCATCGCCAATGTCATGGTCTCTTGTCTCTCGCCCCGGTCCATGAAACGGGGGGAGTGGGTCAAAAAAGTGGAGGCCAAGGCCATGGATGCCCTGGAATTTGCCGGTATCTCGGATATGGCCCTGGAAAAGGCCTCAACCTTGTCCCAGGGTGACCTGAGGCGGCTGGAAGTAGCCCGGGCCGTGGCCACGGACCCGGAACTGCTCCTTCTGGACGAACCCTTCGGGGGCTTAAGTCCGGCAGAGACGGACTTAATGGCCAAGTCCATCCGCAGGCTCCATAAGGGCGGGCGTTTCGGCCGCCTGCACAGTGAAGGGCCGGCCATGATAATAGTCGAACACAAATTACAGCAGTTAATGAAAATCGTCGATCGTATCATCGTCCTTAATTTCGGGACCCTTCTGGCCGAAGGGACCCCCCAGGAAGTGGTCAACAACCCCCAGGTCATTGAGGCCTATCTGGGCCAAGGAGGAGGCCAATAATCGTGCTTTTAGAGATTGCCCATTTAACTGTTCGTTATGAAAAGGCCGTGCTCATCAATGACCTGACTATGAGTGTAGACACTGGGGAGTTGGTCAGCCTGGTGGGGCCCAACGGGGCCGGCAAATCCACCACCCTCAGGGCCATCACCGGACTGGTGGCCTGGGAAAGGGAGATCAAGCGCCGATCCACCAGCGGAGAAATTTTTCTGGAGGGGACGGTGACTTTCGATGGCCAGCGGATCGATCAGATCCCGGCCCACGAAATCGTTAAAATGGGGCTGGTTCTTTGCCCGGAACGAAGAAGGCCTTTTCGGGAGATGACCGTTTTGGACAATCTATTGGCCGGGGCCTATCTTCAAAAAGACAAGAAAAAGTGCCAGGAGGAATTGGAGAAGGTCAATACTTTATTCCCGGTTCTCAAACAACGGGCCCAACAAATTTCCGGGACCCTTTCGGGCGGAGAACAGCAGATGCTGGCTATCGGCCGGGCCTTGATGTCCGAACCGAAACTCCTCTGTATTGACGAACCCTCTACGGGGCTGGCCCCTCTGATGCGCCAGGAGGTCTTTGAAAAAATCCTTCAGATCAACGAATTGGGGATCACCATCCTGTTGGTGGAGCAGGAGGTCAGCACGGTCTTTAAAATGACCAAACG
>JAZDOU010000203.1:0-8679 GCA_043798385.1 Pseudomonadota bacterium | reverse complement strand
TGGCAACGGAATTTAAAATAAATACCCGCAATGCCCTGATGTTGGCCATTATTCCCGGTGTGCTCAATATTGCCTGCGTTTTTCTGGTCCATACCGGAATATATTTCGCCCTGGCCCTTTATTACATCAATCTGCCACTAGGGTTAGCCAATTCCTTTTTACCCATAATAGAAGACAAGAAAAAGAAGGACAAACTGAAGCCGGCTCCTGATGGAAAACGACCATTACTTCAAAGCTTGAACCCCTTTGTTTAGGAAATCTCCGGCAGTGGATGGACCAACCGGAGTTCATTTTCATTGACACCGGACAGACCGTGTTGTAAGGTTATTGGCAAAAACGATCCCTTCTGAGGAGGTTGGGCGATGAAACTCTCCTGTGGTTTTCGATACTTCTCTTTATTATTTCTGCTTCTTTCCCTTTTTCTGCCGAGCCCATCCCTGGGTGCTGAAGAGGCCAAACAACCGCCCATCACCAGAGAATCCGTCAATCCGGGCTATCCGGAAGAATATAAAAAAATTGAACAGGCGGTAATGACTCTCAAAGAGTCAAAGACCCTCCAGGAACTGAAACCTCTACAGGAAATGTTAAAGTCTCTGCAGGAGATCTTAAAGTCTCAGCAAGCGTTGAAAGCCCAGCAGGCGGTAAAGGGGGGGCCAGAGCCAAAAGCCCAATTATTGGTCAAAGACGATAAATCGGTGGTAGCGGACAAACCTTATGGGGACAGACCAGGTTTTTGGGCCCAACCCAAATTTAAGCCGGAGCAGCCGCAGGACTGGTGGGAGAGAAGTTCATTGGAATATAGCCCGGAATATCCCTACCTCCTGAAACGATTCACCGCTCAATTATCCTTTACCAAATTGACCGGCAGCAGTGACGGGCACTTGGCCATGGGTGGAGCGGCCCTCTACCTTCGTAAAGGACGATTAACGAATTCCAACTCTTACGCCATCGACCAAAAAGATGTCGTCGATGAAACGGGGTATGTAGTCTTAAACAGGGACCTGCAGACTTTCGAGGAGACCTTGAGATATGAATTGAATCGTCATCTGTTTTTTGAAGGAGGCTTTTTCTGGCGACGCATCAGCACCGCCTATATTTTTAACCGCTATGTGCCATTCCTGGGCCTGGGCACCTACAATATCCTCTATACCCTTGGGTTAAGAAACAAAAAGGATCTTTTGGGTCTTGATCTGGGAGTGGCCAAGGTATTCGACACCTATTATCCGTATGTCGTCCAATTAACCGGCCGGGATTCGAATGATTATAAAGCCTGGTACCTGAAAGCCGATTACGCTCACATCTTTAACGATCAGTTCACCTACAGACAAAATCTTCTTTTAAAATATGGAATGGATAAAACACCCGTCTACCAGGAATCCCCGAACTGGTCAAGCGCAACCGTCAAGGATTACAGTTATCGTTATGACTGGCGCTGGTCGAATTCCATTGAATTCAATTTTAGCCGATACATAGGACTATCACTTTCCTATGACCTGATCTATGACAGTAACCCCTGGCCCACCAAAGCCACTTTAGATACGCTATTATCGTTGTATTTGAGATTAATGGCTTGGTAACCAGAGAGGTTCCTCGAAGATCGTCGAGGCGACCTAATCTGTACCAATCCTGTCGCCATCCGTTGGAGTGGAAATCGGCGGGCCATCCGAAGATTCCTCAGTGGGCTCGCCGGGATCATCCTGTTGACACCCGGTTATGTCCAGGAGGAAATGAACCGCTTCATAGGCCTTTTCTCCAAGCATAGCCACCAGGCCAATGCCGCTCAACTGTTCGATCAATGATATTTTCATCAATCCTCCTTTATCCGTTAAGCCGCCATGCCCCGCCAGGGGCGTGGCACCACCAAAGATGAAAACAGCTTAGTTGGGTGATGAACCCTGTTTTGGCGTTAAAAATCTTCATCGACCATCCTAGCAGCCTTCAACAACGCCTCTTTCACTGCGACCTCTTGTTCGCATGCCAAGAGCCGGTCCAGTTCCTTCACTGTCCAAGAGCAATCTGCCGTGACCGCGTCCAGGATTATTATCAGATCTCGGCCGAGGGAGGCTATTGTTTCCGGGAAAAACAGGTCGCTTGAGTAGGCCATATATCCCGATAATTCCGGTTGGTCCTGGAAATTAAAAATCAAATCGAACTTGCTCATTAGGGCCTCTTCTCTGATGGGTTCGAGGTCCAGATCACCCAACTTCCATTGGTTCTCCTCTCGGTTCTGCAGAACAAAGAGCACATCGAAAAGAGGATTCCGACCCGGATGTCTTTTAAGGTCTAAATCCTCAACCATTCGGTCAAACGGATAGAACTGATGGGCAAAGGCCTCCGTAACCGTGGTGCGCACCTGAGCCAGCAGATTGGCGAAGGATCCTTTCTCTTCGATCCGATCAAGCAAGGGAAGGGTATTGATATACAATCCGATCTGGTTTTCCAAATCGGGATGGTCGCGACCGGCCACCGGCGTTCCGACTATGATGTTTTCCTGGCCGGTGCGGCCGTAGAGCAGCACCTTGATGGCCGCCAGAAGCACTACAAAAAGGGTTGTTTTCCTGACAGCCGCCACCTTGTGTAGATTGGCCGTCAGTTCCCGGTCAAGTCCAAAAGGGATGCCGGCCCCTTTAAAGCTCATTTTTTCAGGGCGGGGAAAATCAATCGGCAGAGGCAGCGGTTCGCCAGCCCCGGCCAGGGCCGAGCGCCAAAATTTTTGACCCTCCTCACCGCCCGACCCGGACAGCAGTCTTTGTTGCCAAGCGGCATAGTCCTTGTATTGAATCGGCAAGGGAGGCAGATCTTCTGCTGAACGTCCCCTGTACAACCCTGAAAGTTCCTGGACCAACACCTCCACGGACCAGCCGTCGCTGATGATATGGTGCATGGTCAGGGCCAGTATGGATTGGTCCTGGCTGTTGATCCCGGGCGGCGGGTGCAGCAGCAGGATCCTGAGCAGCGGTCCCTGAGAGAGGTCGAAAGGCCGCAGCTCCTCCTCCCTCAGCAGAGTTTGGACCACTTGCCCGGCCTCAGCCTCTTTGGAAAGATCCACCTCCCGGAAGGGAATGGCCATCCCTTTATGGATCTTCTGCCTCGGTTCCCCGTTAACGAGTTCAAAGGTGGTACGGAGAATTTCATGGCGCTGGACCACCGCCTGCACCGCTCGCTGTAATCGAGACACCTCCAGATCTCCGGAGACCCACCAGGCGCCGGACATATTATAAGCCGCGGATCCCCCTTCCCTTTGATCCAGCAGCCATAAACGCTTCTGGCCATGGGAAAGGATATAAGACCCCTGGTCCTCAAGCTGTTCAATCGGTTCCAGCCGGGCCGGCCCCCTGGCAGCGGCCAGGGAGGCCAATTCCCTGATAGTGGGTGCCCTGAAAAAATCGCCAAGTTTCAAGTCGAGCCCCAGTTCCTTCTGAATCCGTCCTACCGCCTGCACGGCCTTGAGGCTCTGACCTCCAATAGCAAAAAAGTTGTCGTCCCTACTTAGGCCGCTTCGTTGCAGGACCTGCTCCCAGATCCGGGCTATTCCCCGTTCAAGATCGTTGCCCGGAGGTCGCCCCGTATCATTCGGAGAAGGACCAGCGGCATCACCAGCAAACTCCCATTGCCTCAGTGCCTGGCGATCCACTTTACCGTTGGGGGTAAGCGGCATCCGCTCCAGGATAACCAGAACCTGGGGAATCATGTACTCCGGCAAGCGGCGGGACAGCTCCCGTCGAAGACGTTCGGCACTGTATCCGTCGCCGGTGACAAAGGCGGCCAGCTCCGGTGATTGATTGACCTCTCGAACAATGACTGAAGCTTCCTTGATTCCGGCCAGACCAAGGAGAGTCTGCTCGATCTCTCCGAGCTCAATGCGATAGCCACGGATCTTGACCTGATCATCACCTCGCCCCAGACATTCGAAATTTCCGTCCATCCGCCTTAACCCCAGATCGCCGGTTCGGTAGATCCGGCCTTCGGGCCTAAAAGGGTGGGCGACGAACTTCTCCGCGGTCAGTTCCGGCCTGTTCAGATACCCCCGGGCCAGGCCAATGCCCCCCAGGCATATTTCGCCGGATACGCCGGTCGGCAGGGGGCGCAGGTCGGCATCCAGGATAAAGACCTCGGTCCCGGCAATAGGGCGGCCAATGACCACCCGCTGATCGTCCGCCGAAATCTCCGTAGCGATACATCCGATGGTACACTCGGTGGGACCATACTCATTATAAATCCGCATGGCCGGATTCAGACGGCGGAGAATCCCGACCTGTTCCCTGGTCAGCGGTTCACCGCCGACGATGGCCAGCCCGACATTGGTCCGCTTCAGATCGAGATGTTCGATCAGGGAGATATGGGACGGGGTCAGGTTGACGCAGTCAACGGCCGTATCAGGATTAAAGGTATGCCTGAGCATATCGGTAAGGTCCAGGCTATCGGGATAAAGGTGGAGCGGCCGGCCCACTAATAAAGAGGGGTAGAGGCTGGCCAGGGTCAGATCAAAGGCAATGGTAGTGAACAGGCTGAAGGCACCAAAGGGCCGGCCGATCCGGTAAAACCCGGTGAACCAGGAGAGGTAGTGCCGGAGACTGCCATGCTCGATCAAACAACCCTTGGGGAGTCCGGTGGAACCGGAGGTATAGATCACATAGGCCAGATCTCCCGCTTGGGGTCCCTCGGGCAGATTGTCTTCGGAAAAAGCGGAAAGCTCATCCTTTAACCGGCCGATATTGATAGATGGAACACCGCACTCCGGTTCATCCCGGTCGGAAAGCATCAACACAGCCCCGCTGTCCTTGAGGATAAAGCGGAGTCGCTCTTCCGGCCAGGAACGTTCAAGAGGAAGATAGGCGGTCCCGGCCTTGGAGATGGCCAGAAGGGCGACGATCATTTCCGGGCTTCGCCTGTCCGGAATGGCCACCAGCGCACCAGGCCGCAGATGGGCCGACTCCAGCAGATAGCGGGCCAGGCAATTGGCCCGCCGGTTCATCTCAGAATACGAGACGGCTGTTTCATCGGAGGCTTCCCCGGTCGGGGAGTAGATAAGGGCCGTCGCCCCTGGAGTCCGCTGGACCTGCTCTTCCAGGGCCTGGACGATGGTGGACCCTGGCCGATAGGCAACCTCGCCAATGGTCTCTCCGCCGGCCTGAAGCCTAAAGAGCTCTTCCGGAGGAATCATATCGATAGCGGCTATGGGGGTTTCCGGGGCAACGGTTACCGCCTCCAGTATCCTTTGGTAGTACCCGGTCCAGCGCTCGGCCGTCTCCCTGGTAAAAAGGCTGGTGGAGTATTCCAGGAAACAGGAAAGTTCCCCCTGCTCTTCGGCCACCTCGATACTCAGGTCAAACATGGCCGTTTTCCCCGGAATGGCCAGGGGGGTAACCGTCAAATCCTTGAGGCGCACAACCCGGTCGTCGGCCTTTTCAAAGACGAAAGCGACGTCAAAAAGCGGATTTCGGCTGATATCGGCCTGCAGATTGAGGCGCTCCAGGAGGTGTTCCAAGGGAAACCGCTGGTGATCGAAGGCCTGAAACGTCTCCCGGCTCATTTGTTTCAGAAAGGCGGCAAATCGGGTTGAACCGGAGATAAAGACCCGGACCGGTAGGGTCTCGGCAAATAGTCCGATAACGCCCAGGGACTCCTGGTCACGATTGGCAATCGGGACTCCGACGATAATATCCTCTTCTCCTGACAGGCGATAAAGCAGGGTATAGAAAGCAGTCAGAAGAAGCATGAACAGAGTGGTCCCCTGGTCCCGGGCCAGCTTTTTGAGGCGATTGGTCCTTTCCGCATTAAATCTGAATCGGACCAGATCTCCGCTAAAAGATCGCTGAGGCGGGCGTGGAAAATCCCAGGGGAGATTCAAGGTCGGTAAGGGTGCGGCCAGGCGCTCCATGAACCAATCGGCATCCCTCCTGGCCTCTAAGCTCAAAAAATAGCGATTCTGTTTTTCCACCTGATCCCGGACCTGAAAGGTCAGCGGGGGGAGAGACTCTCCGGTGTAGCCGCGAACAAATTCGCGCATCAGGATATTGGTGGAAAAACCGTCGGCCGCAATATGGTGAATGTCTATGAAGAGGATGAAGCGGACATCTGAAAAACGAACCACGACCATCCTCATCAGCGGCAATTCGGACAACCGGTAGGGGGCAGTCCCCTGATCAACGATCCCTCGAACCTCCACCCCCGGGTCGTTGCTGACCGCCTGGAGAACCTCAATGGTCAGCGGGGCAATCGGGTGGATACATTGAACCAGGGCTCCGTCCCGCATTGTGAAGCTGGTTCTGAGGCTCTCATGCCGCTGGATCAACCCTTCAAACACCTCAGTCAGCCGCCTTACATCCAGCGGCCCTTCCACCAGGGCCGCCCCGGTCAGATGGTAGGGTGAATCTCCCTCGTCGTACTGGCTCAGTATATAGATCCGTTTTTGAGTCGAGGACATGGGGACTACGATGACCTTATCCTCTTCCCGGCCCTCTCCTTCCGGCCCTCTTCCGCTCCGGCCAAGAAGGGAAAAACCGGTCGACAAGGGTTGCACCAGCCTTCCCTCAAAGCCGAACCCTCCTTCCCGCAACTCCCGGATACTCTCTTTAACGGCGGCGATGATTTGGTCAACATCTTCATCCGAGTGGGCGGTGGAAAGGAAACAAATCCGGCGTTCCCAGGTAAAGATCCCCCGGTTCATGAGCAGATAGAAGAACAGATCCATCTCCAGCGGCTGCAACATCAGAGCATATCGGCCAAAAGACTCGAAACGGAATAGAGATCCGAAATGTTCCAGCCGCATCGGTACCTGTTCCTGGGTAAAAAAGGTATTCAGTTCCTCGGCCAGGCGATCGGTCTTCCGGTTGACCGCTTCTTGAAGGGCCGGCCCCTGCCCTTCCATGTAACGAAGCGCGGATAGTGAGGCGGCCATGGCCAGGGGATGACGACAGAAGGTGCCGCCGAAGAAGGTCACTTCCTTTTCCGGCTTGGAGTCATCCCCATAGCGCCAGAATCCGCCGTCCACCGCATCCAGAAAACGGGCCGACCCGGCGACCATACTGATCGGCATCCCTCCCCCGGCGGCCTTACCGTAGGTGGCGATGTCGGCTCGAATTCCAAACAGGGCCTGGACCCCGCCCGGATGAGTTCGAAAACCGGTGATCATCTCGTCGAAGATCAGGGCCGCTCCGCTCTGGTCGGCAATCGAGCGCAGTTCCCGCAAAAATTCCCTTGGTTGAAAACCGGGCCGGCGGCTCTGCACCGGCTCCACCAGGATGGCCGCCAACTCCCCGGCCTGGGCGCGGATCGCTGCCAAAGAGGCCTCCGTACCGTAGGGAAGGACGCTGACGGAACCGATCGCCCCCAAGGGTATCCCCGGCGAAGTCGGGAAGGCCCGCCCGGTTTCGTCGGCCAAGGCCAGGACCCCGTCCGTGGTGCCGTGATAGGACCCGGCAAAGAGCACGATCCGCTCCCGGCCGGTCACAGTGCGGGCGATCCGCAAGGCCATCATCACCGCCTCGGAGCCGGTATTGCAGAAGGTGACCCGCTCCAGGCCGGTCAGGCGGCAAAAGATTTCGGCCGCTTCTCCTGCTTCCGGAATCTGGGTGGCCAACTCCAGGCCGCGACCAAGACGCTCCTGAATCGCCTGGGTGATGAAGGGAGGGGCATGGCCGAAAAAGGCCACACCGAACCCCATGGCCAGGTCGAGGTATTCGTTGCCGTCAATATCGGTCAAGCGCGACCCAAAGGAAGAGGCCGAAGCGATCGGGTAGACCAGTTCCTTGAGAACCTTTCGAAAGGCCAGGGTATTGATCCAGTCTGACAGGTGAGTGCGGTGGCGCTGGGCCAGATCCTTTGAGCGGGAGGTTCGGGCGTTGTAACGGGCGATCAGGTCGGCGATAAAGGCCTGCTGATCTTTGGTCAAACGGCGGGGCTTCTCATCCAGGATGATCCTTCGAAAATTGAACCTTGGCCGATCAGAGGGTCGGCCATCACCCTGATGAAGGGCAGCCGGTGGCTGTTGCTCCAGCCCCCTGGTCTGTTCAGGCGGGGTGGATAAAAGCGGCATCGGCCGGGTAGCCGGCGGCGGCTTTCGGACATCGGGAGACGAAGCGGCTGTACCCCTGGCCGAGACGAACGCCGCCAATCGGTTCAGGGTATTGGCCTCCTCCATTATTTGGGACAGCTCCAGGTAAACGCCGTAATCACGATTGACCAGGTCACTGAGTTGAATCAGCTCCAGGGAATCCATTCCCAGCTCAAACAGGTTGGCCTCCGGATCAAGCTGGGCTCTATCCAGGTCGGCAATGGAACAAACCATAGCCGTCAGGGCGGCCAGGACCATCTCATGTTTTTCCCAATATTTCTCTTCCACTTCGCTGATCATATATTCTGAGGAGGTATAGGATTTTCCAGACGATAGCTTCATGCCAGGCCAAGGGTGTGGCACCACGATACGGTCGACCTTGTCGACCTAAAAAGGAGACATCCAGAGGATTTCGGGACATGAAAAAAAGCACGTTTGGCTCTGAACTATAACTTCGGACTAAAAACTATAACTAAACAACAGAGTCGGAGCAAAACCGTAATCCGTATTCTTCCCTGAAAGCGAAAAAGAACAACCCATGATAAGTAAGGCCTTCTCGTTAATCTGCCATCCCAAGGCCGGGACTATTGACAAAGAGCGCCATTCCGATCTATCCAAAGCCA
>JAZDOU010000201.1:0-7562 GCA_043798385.1 Pseudomonadota bacterium | reverse complement strand
CTTAAACGTTGCTTGGATAGCAACGAAAACCGGTGGCGGATGGGCAGGTTGAAGAATATCCTGCTTATCCGCCATTTTCGCTCCATAATGGTTTGAACAAAATGAATCGAACCCAACCGATTAAAAAAGTGAGGGTTTATGTTAGCGGATAATTTATTGGATTTTTTTGTTCAGTGGCACCTCACCGAGCGCTGCAATCTTCGATGCCGGCATTGTTATCAGGAAGGGAAAGCCTCCCAGGAGATGTCCTTGGCTGAGATCAAACTGGTGGTACAGGAGATTGCCGATATGATCGAGGCCTGGTCAGAAGCCTATGATATGTCCTTTGCGCCCAGTTTTAATGTCACCGGCGGAGAGCCTTTTCTCCGGCCGGACCTGTTTGAGATTTTAGAGACCATGGGCCAAAAGGGATTTGATCTATACCTGCTGTCCAACGGGATTTTGATAGACCGGGAAAAGGCGGAGCGTCTCTTTCAGTTGGGAGTCAAGGTGGTTCAAATCAGCATGGAAGGGCCGGAAAGGACTCATGAATCGATCCGGGGGAAAGGGAGTTTCGCAGCCTCATTGGGAGGGATCGATCATCTTCTGACCGCAGGCCTTAAGACCACCTTGAATATGACTTTATCTGAGATCAACGCCCCTTATCTGGAAGAGATGGCCGGCCTGGCCGATTCCCTCAAGGTGGACCGCCTTGGTTTTTCCCGGCTGGTCCCTTCAGGTCAAGGGGCAGGCTTATTATCCCATATGCTGTCCAAGGAAGAACTAAAAGACCTTTACCTGAAAATTTTTTCGATCCGGTTACCTGAACGGGAAATAGTCACCGGCGATCCGGTGGCCTCCCAAATGGACAGCTTTGCCGAGATGGTGGACTTGGGGGCTGTGCCCATGGGCGGCTGTGCGGCCGGGTTTTCCGGTCTGACCATTTTACCCGATGGAACGGTTACCCCCTGCAGAAGACTGCCTATTCCCATTGGGAATGTAAAAAAGGACTCTCTAAGGGAACTGTGGGTTTCTTCGCCTGTGCTGGAAAGCCTCCGGGACAGGAGTCGGTACCAAGGCAAGTGTGGTTCATGCAAGCGATGGGCCGCCTGCCGGGGCTGCCGGGCCATCGCTTATGCCTATTCGTCAACCCAGGGAGAGGGGGATTTCTTGGCCGAAGATCCCCAGTGTTTTCTTTAAACAAAAGATTATTCAGGGAGTTGGGGATTTTAATCCCTCAATTCCAGACCAATCACCACAGCCGGATTATTTTTTTTCCTTCTCGTAATTCCCCTCTTATCTTTTCCATGTGCCGCAGGGCGGCCAGTTCCCTTTCCAGATCGGAAGGCTTTATTTGCAGCCTTTCAACGATCCAGGGAAATTCAGCCCCACCGGATTCCTGCAGATAGGTTAAGATCCTGGCCTGGATGGGATTAACCGGCATTGGTCCGCCTTCTTTTTGTAAAGACTTGGCGGAATGGACCGCCCAGGGGTCGCAGGTGCGGGCCGGGGACAGGACATCCATATAACAATCTTCGCACAGGATTCGGCCGTGCCATTCTTTTTCATCGCCCGGCTCGATCTGATCTCGACATTTTTCGCATTCCATTAGTTTCTCCATCCCAACCCGGACCAGCAGGAACCAAAATTGGATATACGAAATGTGTTAAAACCCTTGGTTGGTCCGGGTCAACGGCTTGTTTTTTAATAAATTCTTTCCATTTTGCGTAGAATTTTATTCTTAAGTCACTAAAAGGCCCCCTCCGGGATGTCTATGGCTGAAGTGTCTTCCTGCTGAAGGGCTGCCTGGCGTGAAAAGACATTGATCAGGATATTGCGGCAGAAAAAGCGGACCGTTTCGATCTTGCCGAGGTAAAAGGTCCCGCCGGCCGAGACCGGGTCCACGGTTTTGAGCTTGTCACGGGCCAGCAACCCCTGTTCGAGCATCAACTGGCCCAGGACCGCTTCGGACATGCATTCCAGAAAGCGGGTAGCCGACAAGGGGATCAGTTTTAGCCGTCCGTCCTGAAAGTACTGCATGAATCGTTTGGCATAATCCCCTAAGATTTCGCCGGCCTTAACAAGAAGATCAAAGTCCGGAGCGAAATCGGGATCACCCTGATTGGTCTTGGCAAAGTCCATCAGTTTTCCCAGCCAGCCCTGGAAGACGGCCCCGCCGGACATCATCAGTTTGCGGCCGATCAGGTCCAGGGCCTGGATATAGGTGGTGCCTTCGTAAATGGAGGCGCTTTTTACATCCCGGGCATATTGTTCCACCGGGAATTCCCGGCAGTACCCTACGCCCCCCAGGACTTGAATGGCTTCCCGACAGAGCAGGTAAGCGAAGTCGGAGCAATAGGCCTTGACCAGGGGCGTCAGGAGGTCGACTTCCTGGCCGGTCTCCCGGCGGACCTGCTCATCCGGATCGTGGTTGGAAATGTCGGTCAGGTAATAGAGCTTCATGATAAAGGCTCTCATGGCCTCCGTCCCGGCCTTGAGGGTCAGGAGCATGCGCCGGATGTCTTCGTGCTCGATGATCCTCACCCGGGGAGCAGACCGGGCGGTGAAAAGCGGCCCCTGAACCCGCTCTTTGGCATAAATGCGGGCGGCGTCATAGGCACTGGCTGAAACCCCTAAGGCCAAAAGACCGGTGCCGATGCGGGCCTCGTTCATCATCTGGAACATCATGGCCAGACCGCTTTGGGGTTCACCCAAAAGAATCCCTCTACATAGTCCGTTCTCACCAAAATTAAGTCCGCAGGTGGCTGATCCATGCAAGCCCATTTTGTGTTCGATGTTGGTACAGAAGACGTCATTGGGTTCACCCAAGGAACCGTCCGGGTTGACCCAGATTTTGGGTACGATGAACAGGCTGATGCCTTTGGTCCCTGAAGGGGCGCCTTCAATACGGGCCAGGACCAGATGGATAATATTGCCGGTCAGGTCCTGTTCCCCCCCGCTGATAAAGCGTTTGGTCCCTTCTATCTTGAATATCCGAGAGTCTTCGGCCGAAGGATCAGGCGTAGCCTTGGTACGGGTGTAGCCCACATCGCTCCCGGCCTCCGGTTCGGTCAGGCACATGGTGCCGCCCCAGCGTCCGGTAACCATTTTTTCGCAAAAGAGGCTTTTGTCTTCCTCTCTGCCGTAGGTCTCGATAAGGTGGCCGGCTGCGACTGCCAAACCGGAATAGATTTGTATGGCCGAGTTGGCACTAATAATATATTCGGCGATCTGCCCGTAGACCGTCAAGGGCAGACCCTGCCCCCCAAATTCAGGTGACATAGCTAAACTCATCCAGCCGTTCTCGCTGAGCACCTTCCAGCAATCGTGAAAGGAAGCCGGGACTTTGACCCGGCCCTTGTCATAAATCAGACCCTGCTGGTCCCCGTCCTGAAGGGTAGGCCCGATGACTTCCCTGGCCACCTTCAGGCCTTCGTCCAAAATCATCCTGAAGTCCTCCAGACCGAAGTCTTGGTAGGCCTCGTATTGGAGCAGTCTTTCCAAATCCAGATATTCGAAGAGTACAAATTTTGAATCGCGGTCATCGCGCCGGAAAAAATTTACCCCCATAAGGGACTCCTTTCTTTCTTGAAACCCAATCGGTTCCAGCCTGTTGAGATGGTAAAGGGATGAGGAGTTTATTGTTTTATTTGGTTCACACAAATGTAGTTTGATAGGGAAATTTGTCAAGAAAATAATGGGCTAAAGTCGGAAAGAAATTCGGCCGGTTGATTATGGGATGAAGGGGAAATTCATTCTCCATTACCTTGTTGAGGGATGAGTTGCAGCTCCCCCTGATTGATCTTCAAGACCCGGTCCGCCAATCGCCTGGTCTGATCCTGATCGTGCGTAGCCATGATGATGGTGGAACGGCCTTCTTTTTTTATCTTCCTGAGGATGTCCTCTATGATTTCGGTGTTCTTTTGATCTACCGAGGCGGTCGGTTCATCCAAAAAGAGGATTTCCGGTTCAATCACCAGGGCCCGGGCCAGTCCCAGCCGCTGGGTCTCGCCGCTGGAAAGGGTCAGGGCATTCTGGGTTTTTTTATGGTCCAACCCCACAAACTCAAGGGCCTGGTCCACCCGGCCCTTTATCTCGGACCTTTTCATTCCCCTTACGATTAAGCCGTAGGCCACATTTTTGAAGACCGAGGTATTAAAGATCCCCACCTTCGGTAAGACCAGGGTTATCCGACGCTTTAGGGCTAGATCCGTAGTCACTTTTTCCCGGCCGGAAGAAAAGGAAACTTCTCCCTGGTCCGGTTCTTCCAGGAGGGCGCAGATCCTCAAGAGGGTGGACTTGCCGCAGCCGTTGGGGCCGATCAGGGTATAAATGCCGTTGGCCTCAAAGGAAAAGGAGCAATCCTTAAGGACCGGGCTTCCCTGGTAACTCTTCCAGATTTTCGAGACCTTCAGTCGGAGACTCATGGTAAGGCCATCAGGCTTTCTTTTTTTGAAACCAGTGGAGTAAAAAGTTTACGATCAGGGAGATTCCCAGGAGTATAATGCCCAAGGCCAGGGCTAACTCAAAATTTCCTTTATCGGTTTCCAGGGCAATGGTGGTGGTCATGACCCGGGTTAAACCGGCGATATTTCCTCCGACGATTAAAATGGCGCCCACTTCCGCCATGACCCGACCGAATCCGGCGATAATCCCCGACATGATTCCATAGCGAGCCTCTCTGATAATGGTCAGGGCACCCTGGGAAGGGGAGGCCCCCAGACTAAGGGAGGCCTGCCGGATTATGGGATTGACATTGACCAGGGCCGAATGACATAAGGAGCAGACAATAGGAAAGGCTAAAATAGTCTGGGCGATGACCATGGCCAAGGGAGTGTACAATAATCCCATAAAGCCAAGCGGTCCACTTCTGGAAAGGATTAAATAAACAAAGAGACCGACCACCACCGGAGGCAGGCCCATCAAGGTATTCATCAGGGTGATCAGGACCCCCTGGCCCGGGAATCGTTTCAACCCCATGAAGGCAGCCAGGGGAAGTCCGAAAAGGGTGGCCACTAATAAGGCCAGGCCGGAGACCTTTAGGGATAAAAAAATAATTCCCAATAATTCCCTGTTCAGGCCTAAAATCAGATAAAAGGCGGCTTGAAATCCGCTGGTGATCGAATCCATGATGGTCCGGAAAAATTGTTTAACTGTTTGGTTTCGGATTATTACAGGATTAGTGTGATCATGTCAAGATTGGCCTATAGTGAATCTGAAATAACGGATGAAGAATAGAGGGAAAATATGAGAAACCCACTGGACAGGATTCCGGGCAGAGACAAACACATTTGTTCCTGGTGGTGCTGTTTTGCCTTTGACAACCCGATTCGAAAATTAGTCCAAGATCCGATCAGAATCCTTGGCCCTTATGTCCAGGAGGGGTTTACAGCAGTCGGTATCGGCCCGGGCATGGGCACCTTCACGATCCCACTATGCCGGCTGGTCGGTCCGGCCGGAAAGGTCATGGCCGTTTTTAGGCCACTTCGGGTTTACTTGCCTTGAGAGGCATTGGGAATAAAAAGGGGGTTCCCGTTTTTGTCTTTAAAAGACCCGATGACCTGTTGCCCTTCTTTAGAAATCATCCAGTTAATGAACATCAGGGTTTCCTGATATTTAACATGTTTGTGCCGCTGGGGATTCACGGCCATGACCCCGTATTGATTAAACAGGGCCGGATCACCTTCCAGGACGATAGTCATTTCCAGTTTGTCTTTGTCCTTGGTGCCCAGCCAGGTGCCCCGGTCGGTCAGGGTATAGGCCCGCTTTTCATTGGCAATCCGCTGGGTCTTCTCCATACCCTGACCCACTTCCAGATACCAGGGTTTCCCCTTGGGATCGATCCCGGCCTTTGCCCAGAGAGACAGTTCTTTAGTATGGGTGCCGGACTTGTCTCCCCGGGAAACAAAAGGGGAACTGTTATCGGCCAGTTTTCGAAGGGCCTCGGAGGCTGATTTGATCCCTTTGATCTTCACGGGGTCGTTGGCCGGGCCGATCAGGACAAAATCATTGTACATGACATCGTGCCGGTCGACAAAAAACCCTTCGGCTACGGCCTTCAATTCCAAGTCCCGGGCATGGACAAGAACAAGATCACAATCGCCCCGTTTCCCGATTTCTATGGACGCACCGGTACCCACAGCCACCACATCCACTTTAAGGCCGGTCTTCTTTTCAAAAACAGGCAGGATATAATCCAGTAAGCCTGAATTCTGGGTGCTGGTCGTGGAGGCGCAACGAATCCGCCTTTCGGCTGAAAGGGGGGCGGAGATCAGGGCCGTCAAAATCAAACTGGTAATCGTTAGAATTAATAATCGTTTCATGGTAAAACTCCTTTTTCTTTTAGGTCAATCCCTTCATCTTGCGGAGCAACTAACAAGTCGGTCCTTTTTTCTAAAATATGTCAATAAAGACATAATTGTCAATCCCTACTTCCTCAGAAAAACCGGCTAAACCGCTTATGGTCGGACAAAAGCGGCCTCCTTCGCCTAATCCAGTCGATAAAGGATAGGGATAACCAGTTGAGCTTCAACCGGTGGTTTGGGAAAAGGAGCGGTTTCTTTGACCGCTTCAAGGGCATTTTTATCCAGGATCGCAAAACCTGAACTCTGAATAACCCTAACCTCCCGGACGGATCCGTCGGCTGTGATGATAAATGAAACCAGGACTTTCCCCTGCCAGCCCATGCGACGGGCCAGGGAAGGATAGCTGATATGGCCCAGGATCTTGTCCCGGATATAGGTGAAGTGTTCTTTGAGGTATTTGTTTTTGGCGAAATCTTTTCCGATATCCGAACTTCCTCCTCCACCTAAGCTTGTTCCTGAGCCTCCTTTAATTCCAGCAGCGGAGCCAGGGGATCCCTCCTTGATTGACTTTGAACTGGGAACCCTTCCCAGTCCCAACGAAGGTCCTCCCAGGCTTTGGGATTCCGGAAGTTTTATTACCGGGGATATTTCCGGGGCTGGGGCTCTCTCGGGCTTTTCTTCCTCCGGCTTAGGGGGTTCGTTTTTCTTCAGGGCCGGAGGGTCTTGGGGTTTAATTTCCTTTCTGACCGGTGCCGGAACCGGTGGCTCGATTTTTTTTATCGCCGGTTGCGGTTTGTACAGATTGAAGTCTAAGGCCGTGAATTTTTTAGACGGCCCAATCTGGCTGCTAAGAATCAAGACGGCGGCGAACAACACCCCATGGAGTAAGAAGGACAGTTGGAAAGCCTTGACCTGGGATTTCAATTCCCCTCCTCGGTCTGCAAGCTGATCCGTGAAAAATCCAGTCCTTTAACCACATCCAGGACACTGACAAAGATCTGTAACCTGATCTCACGATCGGCTCGTATCAAGACAGGGATTTTTTTATTCAGGGAAGTCAGACGGTCTTTCAAGGTGCCCAGGGAAACCGGTTTTGAATTTAGATATCTCTTTCCCACCTTATCGATCTCGATAGTTTGGGTTTTGAGGATTTCCCCGGGGCTGCTATGGGCCTTGGGGAGATCCATGGGGATCAACCCGCTGGCGATGAACGATGAAGTAGTCAGGGTGATGGTTAAAAGAACCAGCATGACATCCACCAGGGGGATGACATTGATA
>JAZDOU010000200.1:0-12920 GCA_043798385.1 Pseudomonadota bacterium | reverse complement strand
CACACGTTTCCCGGAAGCTGCCTTATAGCGACCTAACTGTTCAAGCAACCAAAGGGTCCCCCGGTAATCAAGCAGGCCTTTGGGGGTTCCCATCCGGGAGGATTTCCCTCCGGCCAGAAGGATTAATGGAAAATCGTGAATCATCTTTGCCTAAAGGTTAAACCCGGCTGAACTGTTTAGGGCTTAAGAATAAAATTCTACGCAAAATGGAAAGATTTTATTAAAGAACAAGCCGTTGACCCGGACCAACCAAGGTATTTATTAACCGTCTTATTTTAATATTGACCCGGTGGGGCTGTCTTTTCTTCCGTCTGTGGCTTTCGGGCTGGTCTTTTCATCGGACTTATCCACGGGGGATACTTTGCCCCCTCCGCATTCTCGCCCGCTAAAAATCAGCGGCCGAGTCCCGCCTGCGGCGGGATTTCCCCCGTTAATAAGTCCGGAAAAGACGGCGCCCTTCCGCCAATGACTCCAGAAAAAACAGCCCCACCTACTTGGGTAGAGTAATTACTATTATGAGACGGTTAATAACACGTTTCGTATATCCAATTTTGGTTGCTGGTCCGGGTTGGGTTATTTCTTCTCCTTTAAGGCCTTCCAGATGCGCTCCGAGGTGAGGGGCAGCTCGTTAATGCGCACACCGGTGGCGTCGTAAATGGCATTCAGGATGGCCGGGATGACGGGCATGATACCCCCCTCGCCGACTTCCTTAGCCCCGTAAGGCCCGTTGGGTTCCCCGCTCTCGACGATCAGGGACTTGATCGGGGGCACATCCAGGGCCGTGGGTAGCTTGTATTCGCCCAGGGAGGCGTTCAGTATCCGTCCCTTTTCGTTGAATTTAACTTCTTCGAAGAGGGTTTCCCCCAACCCCATGGATACCGAACCCTCCATCTGCCCCTCCACCTGGGTCCGGTTGATGGCCAGGCCGCAGTCATGGGCATCGGTGACATTTTCCATGGTCACCTCGCCGGTTTCCAGATCTACCGACACCTCGGCCATCATGGCCGAGCAGCCATAGGCCGGGGAGGTCCCGACCGCCGCCCCCTTATAGGACCCGCCCAGCTTGGGAGGCTTATATTTCCCGGTCCCCACAATGGTTCCCTTCTTCAGGTAGGCCAGACGGGCCGCTTCTTTAAAGGTCAGCGGGCCTTCAGTCGGGGAATCCGCCCAGCCCCGATGTTCCTTCCTATAGGCCATCCGCAGGGCATCAAACTTGGGGGTCATCCCCTCAAAGCAGATCAAGCCTTTTTGGACTGATATCTCTTCCAGGGGTACGTTCAGGGTTTCGGATAATACCTCCAAAACCTGACGTCTGGCATCTTCGGCGGCCTCCTTGGTGGCATGGCCGGTCATCAGGGTTTGGCGGCTGGAATAGGCGCCCAGGTCCACGGAGTAATCCGTATCGCCCGAGGACACCCGCATATCAGCCAGGGGAATCCCCAGGGCTTCAGCGGCGATCATGGCAAAGGCCGTATCCGAGCCCTGGCCAATCTCGGCGCTACCGGTCAATACTTGGGCCGTTCCGCCGTCTTCCGCAAGCTTGACCACTACGGTGGCGTGATAGGTATCGGACCGGTAGATGGGATAACCGGCACCGGAGACAAAAAAACCGCAGGCTATTCCGATACCCCGGCCTTTAGGCAGTTTTCCCTTTTTTACTTTCCAGTCCGATTGGTCCCGGATGGCCTCGATGCATTCCTTCATGCCCAGGCTGCTCATGTTGAGCTCATTGCAGGTGATGTCGCCGGTTTCCATGATATTATTGAGACGCATTTCGACCGGATCGATTCCTAATTGCTCGGCGATAATGTCCAGTTGCTGTTCAAAACCAGCCCGGGCGGCTACGCCCCCGTGCCCCCGTTGGGCGCCGCAGGCCGGGCGATTGGTGTAGACCCGGTAGCCGTCGTATTTCATATTGGGAAGTTTGTAGGGTCCTCCCAGGAGGGAGCCGGCATAGTAAACCGTGGCGATTCCGAAGCTGGAATAGGCCCCGCCCTCGAGATAGCAGGTGTTATGAAGGGCCATCAAGGTCCCGTCTCTCTTGACCCCGGTCTTGAAGGTATGAAAAAACTGATGACGCCCCCGGTTGTGAAGAAAGACCTGCTCGCGGGACAGATGCATCTTCACCGGCCGATTGGTTTTTATGGATAAAAGACAGCTCACCAATTCCATGGTCGAAGCCGAAGCCTTAGGACCAAACCCTCCACCCACGTATGATTTGACCACCCGGACCTTGCCGATAGGAATTTTTAAGACCATGGCCACAGTGCGCTGGACGTAATGAGGCACCTGGGTGGAGCTGTAAAGGGTCAAACAGCCCTGATGATCAAAAACGGCTACACAATTGTTGGGTTCCAGAAAGCCGGCATCCTGGCGTTTATTGACAAATTTATGCTCGTGAATCAGATCGCATTCAGTAAAAGCCTTTTCCACATCGCCGAATTCCTGATGGACTTCGGCGCAGAGATTGCGCGGATAGGCCTCATGGATCTGAGGGGCCCCTTCGGCCACGGCCTCGAAGGGATCAAAAACAGCCGGGAGTTCTTCATAATCGACCTTGATCAACTCAACGGCCTCCTGGGCGGTCTCCCAGTCAACGGCGGCCACGGCGGCCACTTCATCCCCGACATAACGCACCTTATCCACGGCCAGGATGGTTTCATCGTAACGGGCCGGCGAAACGCCATAGGGGATGATCTCCACATCCTTGGCCGTGACCAGCGCCTTGACACCCGGAAGCCTTTGCGCTTTGGAGAGATCGATGTTTTTTATGCGGCCATGGGCCAGAGGACTCTGCACCATGGCCCCGTAAAGAAGGTTCGAAAAATGCAGGTCGTCGGTATAAACGGCCCGGCCGGTAGCCTTGTCCGGGGCGTCCACCCGGGGGGCTCGGCTGTTGATAACGTTGTAGGACCTCATAGCCATTCCCTTTCTAACAGCATTTGTTAAATTTCAAAGCTTTTCACAAAAGTGAGATGTCTTGATAGTGGGTTACGCCTGACGGGTGTCGAGTGACGTGAAAAAGCCCTTATCTCGTCACTCGACACTCATGACTCTTTTGTTACTGATTCAATGGCCTCAACAATTTTTTGGTATCCCGTGCAACGGCAGAGATTGCCGCTGATGGCCTCTCGAATCTCCGATTCGGATGGAGAAGGGTTTTTGTCCAACAAGACTTTGGCCGACAGGATCATTCCGGGACTGCAAAAACCGCATTGAATGCCGCCCTGGTCCACAAAGGCCTGTTGAATCGGATGGAGATTTTGGTTATCGGATAATCCTTCGATGGTCTGTATTCGGTGACCTTCGGCTTCTACGGCCAGGACAAGACAGGAATTGACCGGCTCTTCATCCAAAAGGACCGTACAGGAGCCGCAGTCTCCGACGGAACAGCCCTGCTTGGTCCCGGTGAGTTTTAAATTTTCCCGAAGCACTTGGGTCAAGGTCCGGTTTACCGGGGTGACCAGATCATATTCCCGGTCATTGACGTTAAGGGTAATCGTTTTTTTCATGGGGGATTCTCCTAAGCGTTTTTCATGAGTCGATGATAAGCCGATATCAGGGTGCGATGGGTCAAAACCTCAACCATCTCCCGGCGGTATTCGGCTGATCCGCGATGATCGCTAATGGGTTTGGAGTCCTGGGCGGCCGCCTGGGCCGCTTCTTTAAAGACCGGGTCCTTTTCATCTTTGGGTTTGACCCCCTTCAAGACCTCAGCCGCCGCAGGAGATAGAAGGGGAGTAGGACCCACCGCCCCAAGGGCCACCCGGGCCTTTTGGATGGCTCCATTCGACCCAAGGGCCAGGAGAGAGGCGACACACACCAGGGATATTTCCAGGGTCTTTCTGCTTCCTAATTTGATATAGGCCCCGGCGGACGGCCCCTCAACAGGAGGGATGAAGATTCGGCTCAGGATCTCATCAGTCTGGATGGCCGTTTGACCGGGCCCGAGGAGGAACTCTTCCAAAGGCAAGGTGCGTTCCCCTTTGGGGCTTATTAAAACTAAGCCGGCCCCCAAGACCAATAAAGGAGGGGCCAGGTCCGAAGCCGGACGGGCGGTGACCAGATTCCCCCCTAAGGTGGCCCGGTTACGGATCAATGGCGATCCCAGTCTCCCGGCCCCTTGGCCTAAGACAGCGCCCTTTTCCTGAATCAACTTGGAGCCGGCCAGATAGGCGGCCGTACATAAAGGACCGATGGAAAGCCCTTTTTCCTTTTGATCGGAGGCCTCGTTCAGGCCCTCGATTTTATTGAGGCTGATAATCTGTTCCGGGGCCAGGAGCTTCTTCTTCAGATTGACCAGGAGATCGGTCCCCCCGGCCAGGCATTTAGCCTTGGCCCCATAGCGGCCCAACAGGGAACAGGCCTCATCAAGGGTGGTTGGGGCATGATAATCAAATTTGGGTAAAAGCATTTATTCCTCCTTGAGATAGTGTGACGAGGGAAGACAAAAATTCAAGGCGGCCAGCCGGCCAAAAATTTTTCAATAAAGAATTATGATCCTTCGCCTTTTGTAGTGGGACAATTCTTAACTGCCAGGGGTATTTTAATTTGTTCCGCCCAGGATTTTAAGAGAATGGCGTTGATCCCGGCCTGCCTCAAGCGCAGTTTTTTGGTTTCGGCTTCATCATATTTGGCCGGACGGGCGTAGCCCAGGCAACAAAAATAAGGCCAATCTTTATAGCCCCCGAAAGGGGTTTTATCAAGGGGATGATGGCCGGCCTTCAGCCCCCGGGCGATCTGTCGATCCACCGGCACGACGACATGATATTGAAAACCGTCCGGGGACAGGCCGATATAGCCCTCGTTGCCGCAGTCTTCCTCCAGGGTGGCCCGGACAATATCATTAAAGTCAATGGCTAAAGTCATACCTATCCAGCATCCGGAAACCGGTTTCCGGTTTTATTATCCCCCGAAGGCCGGGTGGATCAATTCCAAAACATCTCCTTCTTCCAAGTAGGTGCTCTCATAATCCTTTTGATGAATAAAGCGTTTGTTAAGTTCCACGATCATATGGACCTCGAATTCCTGATTATCGGCAATAACCCGGGCTATTGAACAGGTTTCCGGGATTTCTTCTCTAAAGCCGTTAATGATGGTCCACACTCTATTTTTCCTCTAAAGTCGGTCTGTCCAGGCGTGCGTCCTGGATCCTATAGTTTCTTTGGCCACAGTCTTTCCGACCTTGGCGGTCTGGTGGGGTTGGACCGAATCATTCAGGCAGGCCTTGACTGAGAAATCAGGAGAAGATCCAAATAGTTTTTGCTAGGCACCTATCTGTCGGGGTAGAGGATGTCGACTCAGAACACCTTGTTCCATCGAGGGGATTTTTGCCAGATGCCTTATGCGCCGACCCAGTTCGAAAAACGGTTCAAGGTCAAACCGAAAGAGCTTCGATTCAACCATTTCTTGGTCTGATCGGCCGGCCCTTTTCGACCAGGTGTCTAGGGAGACATGATCCCCGAGAAGAATGGAATGCAAAAGTCCCACCAATTCTGCAATCTGGCTATTTCGTTTGGTCACCGACTCGAAGTACTCCTGACCGATGACGCCGGAATTCTCCAATTGATCAAGAAGATGGGGCAGCAAAGCCTTGATCTTGATTTCCACGATGGTTTCCGCTTTTAACCATTGAATGATCTCATCATGGGTTTCGGCAACATGACTGAACTGTTCCGTGAGCAAGGTATGACGTTTTTTAACGCTGGGGCGGTGTTGTCCGCGAATGTGAATTAAAATCAGTCTTGGATTCAGCAGCAGGTCTCCCATAAGGGTAAATTCACCATTATTGGCATAGTTGCCGGCACAAAGCAGGACCAGTTCGGTGATACGGGCCAGTGTCAGCCAGTACAACTCGTCTTTGGTCGAGACCAGACTATCCAGCCTGTCTATCAGACCTTCCAGAGCGCTTTCGTTTAGGGAGAAAAAATTGGACTTCTCATCAAGCCGGTCATTGAAATTTAAAATTAAACTCTTGTTGGTTTCCGACTCCAGCCAACCCTCCCTGATTAATGGTTTAACCCCACCAGCCATTTCGCCTTCCCTTTCTGTGGCATTTATTTATGTCTTTTTTGATATATGTCAAAATTGACATATCATGAAGCGCCGGAAAAAGTCAAACCATTTTTTTTGTTAAATCTTGTAGGGTCCGTTTTTTGTTCCGGAGATTTGCTTAATTTCTATCGGAAAACAGGCCGTTTCAAGAGGTTTCGTTAAGGGTAAGGAGAGTGGTCTGCCGAGACGAGGCCGTCATTAAATACTCCCGGGTGGGTTCAATGGTTCTTCTTGTCATTAGTCGATCCGGATAATTTTAACATGTTTCCCTACCCATTCGGAAGGTAAATACACCCGTCCGCTATTCCCACTATGTTTGACTTTCTTTTCGATCAGCTCTTCACCAAAAGCCTCAAACTTGACCTTGAGAGGCTTATTATTATCCATTTTAGGCTCAAGGTCTTTAGAACAGTTTTTTTTAAAAGTGGCCATACGGGACCGTTATACTTTTTCCACCTGAACGGCACAAGCCTTGTATTCCGCGGTCAGGGTGATGGGATCGAATACGGGATTGGTCAGCCAGTTGGCGTTGCCTTCCCGGAAATGGAAGGCCATCCAGACCATGCCCGGTGGCACCTGGTCGGTTACCTTGGCCTTGACCACCACTTCACCCCGACGGGACTTTACCCGGACTCTCTCTCCGTTTCGTATGCCCAAGGACTCGGCATCGGATAGAGACAAATCGGCCGTCTCCTCACTTAGAAGCTCGTTCAGGGCCGGCACGCGTCCCGTTTGGGTTCGGGTATGGTAATGATAAAGACGCCGACCGGTGCTCAATACAAAGGGATAATCCTTGTCGGGACCTTCAGCCGGCGGGGTCCAGTCCACCGGAGTAAGCCGGCCGAGACCGCAGGTGAAGCAGCCGTCTTTGTGCAAGGTGGACGTACCCAGATGATCCAGGGTCGGCACCGGCCATTGCAGGCCGTTTTTTTCCAAACGGGAATATTTGATGCCGGCCAATTGGGGGGCCAGTTGGGAGATCTCATTATCCCACAGCTCCTGGGCACTGTTGGAGACCCACTCCTGTCCGAACCGTTTAGCGATTTCTTTGAATATCCACCAATTCGGTTTGGCTATCCCCGGAGGCGCCTTAACGGTGCGCACCCGGTTGACCCGCCGTTCACTGTTGGTAAATGTGCCGTCGTTTTCACTCCAGGCCGCGGCCGGCAAAATAACATGGGCAAAGCGGGTGGTTTCATTCTGGAAATTATCCTGACAAACTAAAAATTCTGCCGAAGCCAGGCAATGCTCCACATGGCGGATGTCGGGTTCGGTATTGGCCAGGTTCTCTCCGAAGACATAAAAGAATTTTACCTTTCCATCGACCAGACCGTCCAGCATCTGGGGGAGCATGAGGCCGTTTTTTGCCGGAAGTCTATCCACCCCCCAGGCGGCCTCAAACTTGGCCCGTAAGGCCGGATCTTCCACCCTTTGGTACCCGGGAAAGACATTGGGAAGGGCCCCCATATCACAGGCCCCCTGGACGTTATTTTGACCCCGCAAGGGGTTCACCCCACCGCACTCAAAGCCCACATTCCCCAGGAGCATCTGTAGATTGGCGCAACTGAGGACATTGTTGACCCCGCAGGTATGTTCGGTAATCCCCAGAGTGTACATGAGCATGACCGGTTTGACCGCAGCCAACCGTCTGGCCACCTGACGGATCATTCCCGGATCCAAGCCGCAGATCTCAGCGGCCCGTTCGGGGGGATATTCCATCACCTTTTTCTGAAGTTCCTCGAAACCCAGACAGCAGGATTTGACATAGTTTGTATCGTATAAGTCCTCGGTAATGAGGACATGCATCAACCCATTCAGGAGGGCGATGTCGCTTCCCACTTTTAAGGGTATGTGCATCGTGGCCTTTTCGGCTATTTCCGTGCGACGGGGATCAACCACGTAGAGTTCGGCGCCGTTAAGCACCGCCCTTTTAACTGCGGCAGCGGCCACCGGATGGGCCTCGGTCATATTGGAGCCGATGACTAAAAGCATTTTGGCCTTGGCAAAATCAGTAAAGGAGTTGGTCATAGCACCGGAACCGAAAGCAATCGCCAGACCGGCGACTGTGGGGGCGTGTCAAGTGCGGGCGCAGTGATCGATGTTGTTGGTGCCGATCACGGCGCGAAAGAGCTTTTGCATCTGGTACGAATCCTCACTGATACTCCTGGCGCAACTTACGCCGGCCACGGCATCAGGTCCATACCGGGCTATGGTTTCCTGGAGCTTTTTGACCACCAGATCAAAGGCCTCGTCCCAGGAGGCTTCCCGGAATGCCCCGTTTTCCCGGATCAACGGTGTTTTAAGCCGGTCTTCAGCATAGATAAAGCTGAACCCGAAGCGCCCCTTGACGCACAGGTGACCGTAATTGGGCGGGGCGTTTTCCACGCCATTGACCCGGACGATCCGATCCCCGACCTTTTCCAGGACCATCTGACAGCCCACCCCGCAATAGGTGCAGGTGGTTCGGATCCTCTCCAGTTTCCAGGGTCCGGGCAGGCCCGTTGTTTTATCCGAGAGGGCTCCGGTAGGACAGTTGGCCAGACAGTAGCCGCAGGAGACACAGTTTTCCTTAATGTGAGGCTGATAGGCCGGCGGACCGTCTTTTTCCACCGGCACCAGCTCAAAGGCATTCTGGACCTGATATTCCGAACAGCCATGGACACAACGCCGACAGGTGATACATTTATTCGGGTCTATGGTGATCAACGGATGGGTTTCATTGATCGGATATCTGCGGGCCTTCCAAGGCCGGATCTTACTCATATCCACCCCATACAAATCCGCATAGGCCCGTAGGCGGCATTCCAGGGCATCCTGACAGCCGCAGGAGAGGCAACGGCCGGCTTCTTCCAGCGCTTCTTGCGTCCCTATGGTGGCCTCAACCTCGGCGAAATTCCTTTCCCGTTCGGGTAAGGGCAGATGGGGTTGATGGACCCGTGGTTTCTTCGGAACCGTTTCAAAATTGACCGGATCCACCTCGGCCAGTTTTCCCTTACTGATGTTAAACGGTTTCTTGACGGCTTTGACGGCACCAAGTGTTAAATATTGATGGATAGACAGGGCGGCCGTTCGCCCGTCGGCAATGGCTTGTATGACCGTTTGTGGGCCTCTGAAAAGGTCCCCGCCGATAAACAGATCGGAGATCGAGGTCTGCAAGGTTTGGGGATCGGCATCCGGTGTACCCCATCTGGAAAGAACCAGTTCTTTCAAATCCGGGTCTTTCTGCAGGAAGGTCAGGTCTGAAAACTGGCCTATGGATATTACCGCCAGATCCGCTTCATAGATCTCCTCGGAACCGGGTATGGGAATCGGCCTGGCTCGTCCCCCGGCATCCGGCTCTTTCAGCTCATTGCGGATGAACTCCATGGCCTTGAACCGGCCGTTTTCAGAAATAATCCGGGTTGGGGAAACCAATAGTTCCAGTTTGACTCCCTCGGCCTCCGTGGCATCAACTTCCTCATGATGGGCTGTCATTTCTTTACGGGACCTTCGATAAAGCATGGTGACCTGTTCGGCCCCAAGACGCAGACACGTTCTGGCCGCATCCATACCTGTATTCCCGTCCCCAATGATGATGACTTTTTTCCCAGGGTCAACAGGATTGCCCATTGATGTGCGGATCAACAGGTCCAGGGCATGGACCACCCCCGGCAGGTCTTCCCCTTCCAGGCCCAGCCGGGAGGATTTCCAGGTCCCCAAGGCCATGAAAATGGCCTTATATCCTTCCGCCCGCAGGCTTGCCAAAGTCACATCCTGCCCATAAAAGAGATTGGGTCTGAACTCTACCCCTAAATCGAGTATCCCCTGGATCTCCTGGTCTAATATTTTCTTCGGCAGACGGTATTCCGGAATGGCATAGCGCAGCATTCCGCCTAATTGGGGTTTGGCATCAAAGATGGTCACCTGATGCCCTTTTTGCCTTAAATAATAAGCGGCCGAAAGGCCTCCCGGTCCTCCACCGATGATGGCGACTTTATGCTCAGTATCCCTGGGTATGACCGGTTTATAATTGATTCCCTGAAGGCGGTCATAATCGGCCACGAACCGTTTCAAGGGGTTGATGGCAATCGGCTGATCCACCCTGTTTCGACGACAGGCATCCTCACAAAAGTGCGGGCAGACCCGGCCGATACTCAGGGGGAGGGGATTTTTTTCCTTTATCAGCTTGAGCGCTTCCTTGAATTCACCCCGGCTGATATGGGCCACATAGCCCTGGATATCGATTCCGGCCGGACAGGCCAGATGACAGGGGGCCAGACAATCACCGTAATGTTGTTCCAAAAGAAGTTTTAGTATCCCTTGGCGGGCCTCCAGAACGGCCGGGGAGTCGGTCTCAACAACCAGGCCCTCTTTGACCGGGGCGGCGCAAGAAGCCGCCAGTTTTTCTTCACCTTCCACTTGGACTACGCAGATCCGACAGGCTTCCTCCGGCTTTAGTAAGGGACTGTGGCATAAAGTGGGTATAAAAATTCCGGCCTGGCTGGAGGCTTGTAAAATTGTGTTACCGGATTCCGCGAGTATAGATCGGCCATTAATGGTCAGGGATACTTTTGACATGGTCTATTCCTTTATCGTTGACGTTTTATTGGTGTTACTTTCCGGTTAGATAGGTCAAACCCTCATGTCCCCTGGGGCACCACCAGGCCTGAAAATGACTTTTCCCTGACATAGACCAAAGGTCCCCCGGCAAGCTCATTGACCTGGCGGCCCAACTCAAAAAAAAGATCTAAATTGCAGGAACAACGTTTGGATTCCAACTCATCCCGGTCCGACGGACTGGCATTTTTGATCCAGTGGAAGAGATCAAGACTATCCGTCAGCCCTCGGCCGGACAAGAATTCGGTCAACGCATTAATTTTTGTTTTTCGTTTATTCAACGACTCCAAGTATTCCGGGCAGAAATATCCCGATTTCTCCAATCTCTGATGGAGATGGGGCAACAGGGCCTCGGTCCTGGTCTCTAAGAAGGTTTCCGTTTGCAGCCATTGAACGACATCTTGATAGCTTTCGGCGACACCCCTGAACTGTTCGCTGAGGGGCGTATGTCGTTTTTTGGCTATAGGCTTATAATACCCGGAGACATGAACAAGACTAAGTCTCGGGTTAAAGAGGAGGTCTCCCGCCAGGGTCAGTTCGCCGTTATTGGCGTAGTTTTCAGTGCAAAGCAGTGCCAGTTCATTGATGCGGGCCAAGGTCAGCCGATAAGAACCGTCTTGGAATAATACCAAATTATCCAACTGCTTGATCAGATCCTCCAGGTCCCTTTCATTAAAAGAATAAAAATGTGATTTTTTGTCTAAAAGATAGTTGAACTGCAGGATTAAATTATTCCTGGCCTTCGACTTACTTCGGTAATCAGACAAGATCTTTTGATGCTCCAAGGATATGGGCCTTCCCCTGCCGGTTAATCTGGTTATGCGGTATCTGAATTTCGAGGGTGTTTGCTCTCGATCCACGACTAACTTATCTTATGTCAAAAATGACATATCAAAGGTCAAAAAAAAAGTCAAACACTTATTTTGGGCGGCACTCCTTGATTCGAGAAAATGATATGGCGATGAAGAAGAAAGGGATTAGTTTTTTTTTTGGAAATTCCCCCAACAGGAATCAGTGACTTAAGAATAAAATTCTACGCAAAATGGAAAGAATTTATTAAAGAACAAGCCGTTGACCCGGACCAACCAAGGTATTTAAAACGTTTCGTATATCCAATTTTGGTTCCGGCTGGTCCGGGTTGGGTCAGTTCTTTCGTGATGGTGGCGAGAGCTTAACCCTTATTCCAACCGATAGGTGATGGGGATGACGAGCCTGGCCTCGACCGGGGGGGTAGGGAAGGGGGCGGTGTCTTTAACCGTTTCCAGAACGTTTTTATCCAGGACCTCGAACCCGGAGCCTTGCATGATCTTGGCCTCTTTAATGGAGCCGTCGAGGGTGATGACGAAGGAAAGTAGAACCCGGCCTTGCCAACCCAGACGTCGGGCCATAACCGGATAGCGGATATTGCCCAGGATCTTGTCCCGGATATAGGTGAAGTGTTCTTTGAGGTATTTGTTTTTGGCCAAATCTTTCCCGGTATCCGAATTCCCTCCACCCGGGCCAGTTCCTGTGCCTCCTTTAGATCCGGAGGCGGATCCAGGAGATCCCTCCTTGATGGACTTTGAGCCGGGAACCCTTCCCAGTCCCAACGAAGGTCCTCCCAGGCTTTGGGATTCCGGAAGTTTTATTACCGGAGATATTTCCAAGGCCGGGGCTCTCTCGGGCTTTTCTTCCTCCGGCTTAGGGGGTTCGTTTTTCTTCAGGGCCGGAGGGTCTTGGGGTTTAATTTCCTTTCTGACCGGTGCCGGAACCAATGGCTCGATTTTTTTTATCGCCGGTTGCGGTTTGTGCAGATTGAAGTCTAAGGCCGTGAATTTTTTAGACGGCCCTATCTGACTGCTAAGAATCAAGACGGCGGCGAACAACACCCCATGGAGTAAGAAGGACAGTTGGAAGGCCTTGACCTGGGATTTCAATTCCCCTCCTCGGTCTGCAAGCTGATCCGTGAAAAATCCAGTCCTTTAACCACATCCAGGACACTGACAAAGATTTGTAATCTGATCTCACGATCGGCCCTTATCAAGACAGGGATTTTTTTATTCAGGGAAGTCAGACGGTCTTTCAAGGTGCCCAGGGAAACCGGTTTTGAATTTAGATATATCTTTCCCACCTTATCGATCTCGATAGTCTGGGTTTTGAGGATTTCCCCGGGGCTGCTATGGGCCTTGGGGAGATCCATGGGGATCAACCCGCTGGCGATGAACGATGAAGTAGTCAGGGTGATGGTTAAAAGAACCAGCATGACATCCACCAGGGGGATGACATTGATA